>NZ_JBSFJZ010000004.1:0-126924 GCF_053598315.1 Streptomyces sp. NPDC001153 | reverse complement strand
GTGGCTGCTCTGTGACCGCTGGGCCGGGTGGCTGCTCTGTGACCGCTGGGCCGGGTGGCTGCTCTGTGACCGCTGGGCCGGGTGGCTGCTCTGTGACCGCTGGGCCGGGTGGCTGCTCTGTGATCGCTGGGCCTTGCGGGTGCTGTGTGACCGCCGGGCCTGGCGGCCGGTTTGTGACTGCCGGCCGGGGGCCTTGGGGTGTCGGGCCGGGTGGCTGGTCTCTCACTGCCGGCCTCGTGGGCGGCCCTTGGGCGCCGGGTCGGGGCCCGGTCTGTGACCGTCGGACTGTGCGGGCGGCCTCAGGGGGCCTGGCCGGGTGGCTGGTCTGTGGCTGCCTGGCCGGGCGGCCGGTCTGGGACCGCCCGGCTCGGCGACCGCCCTTTGAGTGCTCCGCTCGGCGACCGTCCTTGAGTGCCCGGCCAGGCGACCGCCCTTTGAGCGCCCGGCCAAGCGACCGCCCTCTGACCATCCGGCACGACGCGCCGGTGAAGCGGCGGCCGCCCAGACCCCAGACGGCCGGCCGCCCGTGCGACGGCTCTCTGACCGCCCGCCCGCGCGACCGCTCTCCCTCAACCCGCCCGCACGACTGCCCCGAACGACGACGGCGACCGCCCCCGCCCCCGATCACGAAGGCGACCGCCCCCCGACCACGACGGCCCTGTCCGTCCCATCCCCTGTTCACGACGCAGCCGGCGCGGAGGCTGGAGGCACGTATGGGTACGACCACGTCACACACATCGCCCGAATCGGAAGGGCAGCCGGACGTTGGCCCGGGGTCGGTCGGGCGGTCGGTGCGGCTGATCCCGGACGGGTCGGTGAAGGTGCCGCTCAAGCCCGCCGTGGTGGCCCGTCGGCGGGGCGTCGGCGAGCAACCGCTCCCCGGGCACCCCGCGCCGGTGTGCCGCCGCCCGCCGCCGGAGGTCGACCCGGAACTGGTGGAGCGCCCGGCGCGGGTGCTGCCGGGGGCGGCCGGGGTGCTGGCCGGGGCCTTCGGGACCGCCGGCTGTCTGGCCACCTCCTGGTGGGCGGGGTTGCTCCCGCCGGCCGTGGTGGAGGCGCTGCGCCTGCCCGCGTCCCTGGGCGCGGGGCTGGGGCCGGCGCAGTGGGCGGCGTACGCCGGAGCCGGGGCGCTCGCGATGTTCGGCTTCGGCGGGCTGACCCGGGGGCGGACGGGGCGGGCCTGGGTGCTCGGACTGTTCGGCCGCTACCGGGGGACGGTACGGCGCACCGGACTGCTCTGGGTGAACCCGCTGCTGCGGCGGCGCGGGGCCGATGTGCGGCTGCGGCACTGGCGCGGCGAGGCGGTCCCGGCGGCGGATCCCGACGGGACGGCGCTCAGGGTGGTGGTGCTGGTGGTGTGGCGGATGCGGGACACCGCGCGGGCGGTGCTCGGCGTCGAGGACCACGAGAGCTACGTGCGCGCGTGCGTGGAGGCGGCGATGGCGCGGGTGCCGGTGGAGCCGGCGGGCGGGACGCGGGGCGGGCTGACGGCGGCCGGGGACGCGCTGACCCGGCTGGTCGCGGAGGAGACCGCGCCGGTCGGCGTGGAGGTGTTCTCGGTGCGGCTGCTCCGGGTGGAGTACGAACTCGACGACCACGAGCCGACGGGCGGAGGGTGCCGGTGCGGGACCTGACGGATGCCTTCCGCCCGGGCGCGGGGAGCCGTCGTAAGCCCGGCCCGTGATTGGTATGGACATGTTCAACAGGCGGCAATAATCTGACACTTGGTCTAGACCTACCTGCACAGCTCACCGAACTCCCCACGTTCTCCAGGAGCGGCAGTATGCACACCAGGACCAAGGTGTCCGCGGTCGTGCTGGGCGTGGTGACCGCCGGAGCGTTCGCGCTCTCCACCGGCGGCGCCAGCGGGCACGGCTACACCGACCTCCCCATCAGCAGGCAGAAGCTCTGCGCCAACGGCACGGTGACGGGCTGCGGCGACATCCAGTACGAGCCGCAGAGCGTCGAGGGCCCCAAGGGATTCCCGGCCGCGGGGCCCGCCGACGGCCAGATCTGCAACGGCGGCCTGAGCCGGTTCGCCCAGCTCAGCTCGCCGACCACACCGTCCGGCGCGGCCTGGCCCACGACCAGGGTGACCGGCGGCCAGACCTACACCTTCCGCTGGCAGTTCACCGCCCAGCACGCCACGACGGACTTCAAGTACTTCGTCACCAGGCAGGGGTGGAACCAGAACCACGCCCTGTCCCGCTCGGACCTCGACCTCACCCCGTTCCTGACGGTCCCGTACAACGGCCAGCGCCCGCCGGCCACCCTCAGCCACAGCGGCACCCTGCCGACCGGGCTGAGCGGGCACCACGTCATCCTCGCGGTGTGGACGATCGCCGACACGGGCAACGCGTTCTACGCCTGCTCGGACGTCACGTTCTGAGGACCGCTCCGCCACGGCACGGAAACTGAGGTTCCCTTGAGGCCGGCGACCCCTACCCGCGGGTACGTTCCTCGCACGCCGGCCGAGCGGGCGGCGTACCGGACCTCGGGGGAACCTCATGTTCGAGCTCTTCTTCTACGCCGTACCCATCGTCATGATCGCCGGCCTCGGGCGCGCCGCCTTCCTGTTGCTGCGCCGCGCCCGGCGGGTCAACAGGACCTGGGCGCACGGCCTGACCGCAGAGGCGCGCTGCCTGCGGATGTACACGACGACCAGCGGGGGCGGCGGGGACACGTCCGTGCGGACGACCCTGCACCACGTCTACGAGTTCACCACCCGCGAGGGCCGTACGGTCCGCTTCGAGGAGGAGGACGGCCCGGCGACCGTCGTGGAAGGCGACTTCGTCGCCGTGAGGTATCTGCCGGAGCAGCCCCAGCGGGCCACCGCGCGCCCGCCGGCGCCCGCCAAGCTGGCCGTCGGCACGGGTTTCGGCGTGGCCTTCCTCGGGGCGCTCATCGCCTTCTGCGTGGTCTTCATCTCCACCGCCCACCCGGCGTTCTCGGAGTCCGGCGGCCTGATGCCGTGACCCTCCTCATCTGACGCCATGTCAGTTATTGTGCCCTGCCATGGAGTCCGAGGCACGCACGGTCGCCGAGCTGGTCGCGGCGCGGTGGGGGGACCACCGCCCGGGACTCAGCTGCGAGGAACGGACGCTGACCCAGCACCAGTTCGCCGCGGGCGCCGCCGCGCGGGCGGCCCTGCTGGCCGACCTGCTGCCACCCGGTGCCGTACCGCATGTCGGTGTGCTCCTCGACAACACCGAGGAGTTCCCGCTCTGGCTCGGCGCCGCCGCCCTGGCCGGCGCGGCCGTCGCCGGGATCAACCCCACCCGGCGGGGCCCCGAACTGGCCCGGGACATCCTGCACACCGAGTGCCCGATCCTGGTCACCGAGCGGGCCCACCTGCCCCTTCTGGCGGGACTCGGCCTTCCCGGCCTACGGCTCCTCGTCACGGACTCCCCCGAGTACGCCGCCCTCCTCGCCCCCTACGCCGACGCCGTGCCCGGCCCGTCCCGCGCCGCACCCACCGACCGGCTGCTGCTGTACTTCACCTCCGGCTCGACCGGCGCCCCCAAGGCCGCGCTCTGCTCCCAGGGACGGCTGGCGGCGGCCGGGCAGGCGCTGGTGAGGCAGTTCGGGGTGCGCGCCGACGACGTGCACTACATCTGCATGCCGATGTTCCACGGCAACGCGGTGATCGCCGACTGGGCGCCCGCGCTGGCCGCCGGCGCGGGGGTCGCGCTGCGGCGGCGGTTCTCGGCGTCCGGGTTCCTGCCCGATGTGCGCCGGTACGGGGCGACGTACTTCACGTATGTCGGGCGGGCCGTCCAGTACGTCCTCGCCACCGAGGAGCGCGCGGACGACCGCGACAACCCCCTGCGGCTCGGTTTCGGCACGGAGGCCGGCGCGGTGGACGCGGCGGCCTTCGAGCGGCGGTTCGGGGTCCGGCTGGTGGAGGGCTACGGCTCCTCCGAGGGCGGTGCGGCGATCCAGTGGGCGCCGGGCACGCCGAAGGGCGCGGTGGGGCCGGCCGGCCCGGGGCTGGTGGTGCTCGACCCGGCCACGGGGCGCGAGTGCCCGCCGGCCGTGTTCGACTCCGCCGGGCGGCTGCTCAACGGGGAGGAGGCGATCGGTGAGCTGGTGAACCGGGGGCCGAACCCCTTCGAGGGCTACTGGCGGAACCCGGCCGCCGAGGCCGAGCGGCGCAGGGGCGGGGCGTACTGGACCGGTGATCTCTTCTACCGGGACGCCGACGGCTATCTGTACTTCGCGGGCCGCGGCGACGACAGGATCCGTGTCGACGGGGAGAACCTGGCCGCCGCGATGATCGAGAACATCGTCGCCCGGTACGAGGGCGCGGTGGCCGTCGCCGTCTACGGGGTGCCGGACCCGGTGACCGGGGACCAGGTGATGGCGACCATCGCCGGGTCCTTCGATCCGGCGGGCTTCGCCGGGTTCCTGGCGGCCCAGCCGGACCTGGGCACCAAGATGGCACCGCGGTTCGTGCGGGTGGTGGAGCGGATGCCGGTGACGGCCACGAACAAGATCCACCGGGCGCGGCTGCGGCGGGAGGGGTACGTGTGCGCCGATCCGGTGTGGTGGCGGCCGCCGGGGGAGGAGACCTACCGGAGGCTTACGGAGGGGGACGCCGAAGGGCCCCTCGCTCTCGCAAGGGACCCTTCGTCCGTGTGCGCCGCCAGGGACTCGAACCCCGGACCCGCTGATTAAGAGTCAGCTGCTCTAACCAACTGAGCTAGCGGCGCATGACTCCCGCCTGCTGCGGTTTTTTGCTCCCCGCGGCTGGCGACGAAGAAAATACTACCTGGTCCTGAGGGGTGCTGGTGACCACCTACAGGGCCAGGGACAGCAGCACCGGTGCCGCGTTCCGGTTCAGGGCCTCCGCGGCCTGCTTGAGCCGGTGCGCGTGCTCCACGGGAAGCGACAGCGCCAGGCAGCCCACCGAGGAGCCCGCGGTGATCGGGACCGCCGCGCAGACCGTGCCGATCGCGTACTCCTGGAGGTCCAGGACCGGCACCGTCGGCGGCTGGGACTCCAGGCGGGACAGCAGGAGCTTGTCGCTGGTGATGGTGCGCGAGGTGAGGCGGGCCATCTTGTGCCGGGAGAGGTGATCGCGGCGGGCGTTGTGGTCCAGCTGGGTCAGCAGGCTCTTGCCGACCGCCGTGGCGTGGGCGGAGTAGCGGAAGTCGACCCACTCGTTGACCGCCGGGGTGGTGGGCCCGGCGGCGTACTGGGTGACCCTGACCTCGCCGTCGACGTAGCGGCTCATGTAGACCGCCGCGCCCACCGAGTCGCGCAGCCGGTCCAGGGTGTGCTGGAGCTTCTCGCGCAGGGCCCGCTCACGGTCGTGCGCGGAGGTGAGGCGGCGCAGGGTGTCGCCGGTGACGTACGCCCCGTCGGTGATCTGCTCGACATAGCCCTCCCGGCGCAGCATGCGCAGCAGGGCCGTGAGCCGCTCGGAGCCGAGGCCGGTGCGGCGGGCCAGCTCGGTGTCCGTCACCCCGGCGGAATGGCGGGCGACGGTCTCCAGCACGCGCAGGGCGTCCTGGGCCGAGTGGTACGGGGCGGTCGGCTCGTTCCTCAGCGCCACGGTGTCCCCCTGCGCTCGCCTGTGTGGGCCGCGAGATCCGGTCGGCGGATCGCTACCACGATAACGGGCAAACCCGGTACGGGGAGAGGGGGTTGGCGAGATTCTTCCCCTGCCCGACCCCTCCCAACTGGGGCGCAGACCCTCTGGCATATGCCATCGTCATGACCCATCGGCCGGAGCAGCGGCCGGACCTCGGCATCTTCCGGGATCCACGCGCCGTAGTCACAGGACCGCGCTGAGAAATTCCCGGGTGCGGTCCTGTTCCGGCTCGGTGAAGATCTTGTCCGGGGAACCCGATTCGATCACCCGGCCGCCGTCGAACATCAGCACCTGGTCGGAGATGTCACGGGCGAAACCCATCTCGTGGGTCACACAGAGCATGGTGATGTCGGTGGTGTGCGCGATGTCCCTGAGCACGTCGAGGACGCCCGCGACCAGCTCCGGGTCGAGCGCGGAGGTCACCTCGTCCAGCAGCAGCACCTGCGGCCGCATCGCCAGCGCCCGGGCGATCGCCACCCGCTGCTGCTGTCCGCCGGAGAGCCGGGTCGGCTTCGCGTCGCACTTGTCGGTCAGCCCCACCAGCTCCAGCAGCTCCCGGGCGCGCTCCTCGGCCTCGTCCCTGGACATCCCGAGGACCTGCACCGGCGCCTCGGTGATGTTCCGCAGCACGCTCATGTTCGGGAACAGGTTGAACTGCTGGAACACCATCCCGATCTTCTTGCGGACCTCCCGGACCTGCTTCTCCGGCGCCGGGAACAGCTGCTCGCCGTCGACGGTGATCACGCCCTCGTCCGGCTTGGTGAGGGTCATCAGAAGTCTGAGGATCGTGGTCTTGCCGGATCCGGACGGGCCGATCAGCGTCACGTGCCGGCCGGCGTCGACGGAGAAGTCCAGCCGGTCGAGCACGGTGTTGGCGCCGAACCGCTTGGTGACGTTCTCCAGGCGGATCAGCTCGGTCGGCTGGGCGTCGGTGGCGGAGGGCTGCGGACGGGTCTCAACGGACAAGGCGTCGCTCCAGGGCTCGCAGGAGAAGGGAGGCCAGGTAGGAGATGAGGATGAAGGCCACACCGATCACGGTGACCGGCTCGGTGAACTGGAAGTGCTGCTGGGAGAAGAGCCGGGCCTGGCCGAGCATCTCCAGCACGGTGATCACCATCAGCATCGGCGTGTCCTTGAGCATGGAGATCACGTAGTTGCCGAGCGCGGGGACCACCCGGCGGATCGCCTGCGGCAGGATCACCGCGGTCCAGGTCCGCCGCCGCGGCAGGTTCAGCGCGGTCGCCGCCTCCCACTGGCCGACCGGGACCGCCTCGATGCCGGCCCGGTAGACCTGCATGGTGTACGTCGAGTAGTGCAGGCCGATCGCGAAGACGCCGGTGGTCAGCGCGGAGAAGGTCACGTTCCACTCGGGCAGCACGTAGAACAGGAAGAACAGCTGCACCAGCAGCGGGGTGTTGCGCACGAACTCCGTGACCGCGCCGACCGGCCAGCGCACCAACCGGCTCGGCGTCCGCATCAGCAGCGCCCACACCAGGCCCAGGCTGAAGGACAGCAGCGAACCGAGGGCCAGGGCCTCGAGGGTGACCCGCAGACCGTCCCAGAAGTGCGGCATGAACTCGCTGACGGCGTTCCAGTCCCACTTCATGCGACGCGCCCCCCTACTCCGATCGTCTGCGCCCGCTTCAGCTCACGCGCCGCCGGGAACGTCCCGGCGTCCTTGCCGATCCCGGCCTTCAGCCGCCTCTCCAGCGCACGCATGAGCCGGGTGAGCACGAAGGCGATCGCGAAGTAGATCAGGAGCACGTAGGTGTAGATCTCCGCGCTCTGCTGCAGCGCCAGGCGCACCAGGTTCGCGCTGAACGTCAGATCGCCCATGCCCATCACCGACACCAGCGCGGTGCCCTTGAGCAGCTCGACCAGCAGATTGCAGAAGGACGGGATCATCTCCGGCACGGCCTGTGGCAGCAGGATCAGCCGCATCCGCTGGGCCGGGGTGAAGCTGAGCGCGATCCCGCCCTCCTGCTGCGCCGGATCGACCGACTGCAGCGCGCCGCGCACGATCTCCGAGCCGTACGCGCCGTAGGTCAGCCCGAGCGCGAGCGTGCCCGCCCACATCGGCACCAGCTGCCAGCCGAAGGCGACCGGCAGCACGAAGAACACCCAGAAGATCATCACCAGCGCCGAGGTGCCGCGGAACACCTCGGTGTAGAAGCCGGCGAGGAAGCGCACGATCCACAGCCGGTGCGTCCGCGCGATACCGACGACGAAGGACACGGCGGCGGCCAGCAAGGCGCTGAACACCAGCAGCTGGACGGTGGTCCAGACACCCTTCAGTACGAGGTCCCACAGTCCCGAGGTCATCCGCCGCACAACTCCTTCGCGGTGAGATCGGTCATCTCGGCCCTGGTGAATCCGAAGGGCCGGAGTATCCGGAACAACTCCCCGCTCTTCTTCAGCTTGTGCAGCTCGACGTTGAAGGCGTCCCGCAGCCTCGTCTCGGTCGGCCGGAACGCGAACGCGCCGCCGTCGACGTGCGGTTTGCCCTTCACCAGCGGCGCGAACGGCTCGGTGGCCTCCGCCTTGCCCGACTTCTTCACCACCTCGCGGGTGGTGAGCGCCGTACCGGCGAACACGTCGACCCGGCCGGCCTCGACGGCGTTCAGCCCGGCCACCTGGTCCGGGACGATGAGGATGTCGCTCTGCTTGTACCCGGCCCCGACCGCGTACTCGATCTCCGCGTAGCCGGTGCCGGTGGCGAACTTGGCCTTCTTCGCGACGACGTCCTTGTAGGAGTGCAGGCCCAGCGGGTTGCCCTTGCGCACGATGAACGAATCGAGCATCTGATAGTCCGGATCCGCGAAGATCACCTGCTGGCAGCGCTCCGGATTGACGTACATCCCGGCGGCCACGACATCGAACTGCTGGGAGTTGAGCCCGGGGATCAGCGAGCCGAACTCGGTGGGAACGGGCTGCACCCGGTCCACCCCCAGCCGCTTGAAGATCACCTTGGCCAGTTCGGGCGCCTCACCGGTGAGATGGCCGTCCTTGTCGATGTACCCGAAGGGGATCTCCCCGGCGATGCCGAGGCGTACGACGCCCTGCGCGCGGAGGCGTTCGAGCAGGTCACCGCCCTGCTTGCCGGACGCCTCGGCCACCCGGGAGCAGCCCGCCGCGCCCAGCACACCGAGGGCGGCGAGGCCACCGAGCACCGAGCGCCGGGTGTGCCGGCTGTGTCTGAGTCCCGACCGGAATGTGTGTACGTCGTTCCCAAGTGGTGGAGCCATGGCGGCGCGGCTACCCAAGCGGATCCGGGCTATGCACCCTTGTTTTCATGGCCGACCGATTCGTCACCGTCTCGCTCGACAAGCGGGACGTGCACTGCACTGCACGACTGCTGGACGACCGCGCGCCCCTGACCTGCACGGCGGTCTGGGAAGCCCTGCCACTCGCGGGCGACGTCTACCACGCCAAGTACGCGCGCAACGAGATCTACGCCCTCTTCCCTCCCTTCGCCTCCACGGAACCCCCACTGGAGAACCCGACGGTCACCCCGATTCCCGGCGACCTCTGTTACTTCTCCTTCGCCGGCACCGAGCTGGGCACCAAGGCCTACGGCTACGACCGCGAGGTGCGACCCGGCACCACGGTGGTCGACCTGGCCCTGTTCTACGAACGCAACAACCTGCTCCTCAACGGCGACGTGGGCTGGGTGCCGGGGATCGTGTGGGGCCGGGTGGTGGAGGGCCTGGAGACAATGGCGGAGGCGTGCAACGACCTGTGGCGCAGCGGGGCGGCGGGGGAGACGCTCAGTTTCCGGCGGGCCGCCTGACACCGTCCTGCCCACCGCCCAGACCCTGGCCCGCTGGATCGACGCGGGCGGCTACCGGGCGACCGGATAACCCCGCGAGGTCAACCTGGAGTGCCCCGGGAACCGCGACGACTGGGTGACGGAACTCCAGGCACCGGTGACCCGGGCCTGATCAATCGCGCGAGCCGAGCGCGGCGTGGAGCCAGTCGAGGGACCCCGTCTTCAGCACGGCGTCGGCGAGTTCCTGGCCGCTCCTGGTGGTGATCCGGCCACGGCTGTTGTCGATCCACCGCTGGACGTTGGCGTACCCTTGATCGCGGTATTCGACGCCCTGGATCATGCACTCCAGCTTGTCCGCATCCCGAGCACACCGGGCCTCCAGGGACTCCTTGCCCTCGTACTCGGCGATCAGCTCCTTGACCGCGTCGGCGAGCATCGCGGGCATGCCGGCGACCTGGTCGGCGGTGATCGCCTCGGGGTCGGCCTCGCCCTTGGTGTACTTCTTGCCCAGGTGGTTGACGTCGCCGGTACGGGTTTCCTGGCTGTCGTGCCACACGGCGAGGAACGCGGCACGGGCCGGGTCGGCTCCTTCGAGCTTCGCGATGATCGTGGCGATCAGGGCGGTACGCCAGGAGTGATCCGCGACCGACTCAGGGTCTTTCACACCGGCCATCCACCACCCGGTCCGCTTGCTCTGCTTCAGCGTCCCCGCCTCGTACAGGAAGCGCGCTACAGCGGTCATCTCGTCGGACACCGTGGGCTCCTCTCACGCCTCAGCGAGGCGGATAACGTACCGGATGCTCTCCAACTCCCGCCGCGCGCGCGACGACAGCTCTCCGCTATCCAACATGATCGGGAGCCGGTCACGCAGGGCCCGGGCCACGACTCCGGATCGCAGCAGGTTGGGGCGCGCCTGGAGCAGGGACCACACGCTATGGATGTTGAGGTCCACGTAGCCGTGGTGGGGAGCAATGCCCTCCACGAGGTGGGCCAGGAGCTTGTGCCCGTTCCACGGGCCGAGGGAGCCGTCGGCGATGAAGTCGTCGCTCAGCTGCGGGACGGACGTCTCACCGATCCAGTAGGCCCAGTACGCCAAGTTCGCGGCCTCGCCGGCGTCGTCGTCCATGAGCGCGGTGTCGATGAAATACGACATGCGGTCGCGATCGCCCTGCCGGGCCGCGACCGCGGCCACGGAACGGGTGTTGAGCCAGGCGGTGAGCCAGTCGTCCGGGCGCTCGGTGCGCTGCTGGTGGGCGAGCCAGTCGCCGGCGTCGGCCGCCACGTCGTAGCCGGACAGGTAGAGGGCCTGGCGGCGGAGGAGAAACCGACCCGGGCCACGCGCCTGCTCGGCCGTGTGTCGCAAGCGTGCGAAGACGGTCTGCCGTTCGGCGGTGGTCAGCTCGGGGCCGGTCGGTGCCGGGCCACGGCGCGGCCGAGGCGGTGCGGGCAGGGTGCGGACCGAACGCGGCGGCACGCCAATGAGCGGCCACGCCAGCACTTCGGCGAGCTCGCGCTGCATCACCATCGCGCCCAGGGGGCTCTCCTCCACGGCGGCCTTGTTGTCCAGGACACTGGCGAGGAGGACGTCCGCCTCCAGTGCGCGCTCCAGCGTCTGGAGGAGCGCAGGGGAGTTGCGCATCTGCATCAGCCGGTGGCGTAAGCCGAGCATCTGGCCGACCGGTAACGCCGTCAGGGAGCGGCGGCCGGTCTCCCACCCGGCGATCGTGTCGGGGGAGACCTCCAGGCGTTCGGCGGCCTCGTCCTGGGTGTAGCCCTGCTGTTCGCGGATCACGCGGAGGACGTAGCCACTGAGCAGCCCCGTCCGGGGCCGCCGGGCCTTACCTGTACCGACGGTCAGGGTTTGTCGCGTGCTCGGCCGCACGGGAGGTCCATTCCCGGCGGTTTTCGTCAAACCACCCGTACTCGCGGTCACTTCAGGACGATCCGGCGACTTTCTAGGGTCGTTGGTGTCCCTGAATGAGCCTATTGGGAGGCCGCAGCACATGGGCTCCGATCTGTACACACCACCCGACGGTGTCACTCCGGGAAGCGTCGGAACGCCACAGACGAGACCCGCGATGGTGACCGGCGCCGAGCGTCGGCTTGCCGTCGACCTCGCCAAGGTGGACCACTACTTGGGTGAGGCCCGTCGGTACTGCATCAGCTTTGTGGGTTACACAGCGCTCAGGAATAGTCGCACGGGCGTGCTTCGCCCGTTGATGGCCGAGGGCGGCATGCCGATGGTTTCCACCGTGCTGCCGCGCGAGGCTGCGTCGGTGCCGGCCGCTCGCCGCCTCGTGCGGCATACCCTCGCGGACTGGCGGTTGCCGCACCTGGCGGAGGCTGCCGAACTGGTCGTCGCTGAGCTCGCCGCGAACGCCGTACAGCACACCCGGCACTCGGTCTTCGGGGTGACGATCCGCCGGGTTCCCGGACATCACGTACGAGTGGCCGTCACCGACAAGAGCCGTGCACTGCCGGTGCTGGGTCCTGTGGAGGAGGAGGCCGTGAGCGGCCGTGGCCTGGCCATGGTCGCTGCCACCACGAACCGGTGGGGGATCGACATGCTGCCCTGGGGCAAATGCGTTTGGGCCGACCTGGGGCTCAAGGACCCCGAGGCTCCGCGCCCAGCCGACGAGGTGCCCATGTTCGCCACCGTCAAGGCGCAGGCGCTGTACATCCTCATTGTGATGTCGCTTGCTGCCCTGCTCACTCTGTCCGTCGCATCCGACCGGCCGTGACGGCTCTTGACCCCCGCTCCGGCCGCGCCGTAGCGGTTCACGGCGGAGCGACCTCGGGCGCCGGTGGACTCGGCGCGTCGAAGAATCAGGCACTAGCGAAGGGAGGGACTGTGTTCCTGCCCCACAGCATCATCGAGCAGCTCACCGACGAGCAGGTAGACACCTGGAACCGGCACTACGCCGGAAACGGCCATGAGCGGCCGCGCTCCATCGAGGAAGGCATCTGGCGCCGCACTCAGGATCCGGCCAACGCCGAGCAGTCCGGATGGTCCGAGGACTCCCAGGGACGCCGCCGGATCGTGCATTACCGGTACCGGTACGACCTCGACTATGTCTTCCCGGTCCCCCGTTTGGTTCTGGCGGACCTGTACCTCTACCACTCCATCCTGGCCCCGGCCGACGAGATCAAGGCCTACCGTGACGCCATCGCGGTCTGGCTGGCCCAGGGGCGTTGGCGGCAGAAGGCCGATGATCTCTGGCAGCTTGGCGACCTGCGCGTCACGATCGCCACGTACGACGTCCATCCGCAGGACGAGCGCGCCGGCAGGGACACGCTGCCCGGGTTCCGATCGGTCGACCTCACCTTCGTCTCCGAAGACTTCGAGGTCACCCGGGCGGTGCGGCAGATGCCGTGGAATGTCCTCGCCGGCGGCATGCGGGTCAAGGAGCAGCGTGGCACCCCCGAGTACGCGCCGGACCTTGCGGGCCTGGCGGACTTCCTGCCGTTCCAGGTCGAGCTCGGCTGCGGCACGAGCATCGAGGCCGGGGTGCCGCCGCTGCATTTCCTGCACGAGATCTACCGGGTGACAGCCCGCAGGGACAACGCTCTGACACAGGCCCACGCGTTCACGATGGCCCCGGCCGACGACCCGTTCGTGAAGGAGATGCTGACCGTGCCCGGCGCCAAGGCGGAGCAGCTGGTGGAGATGTTCCGCGCCTGCTTCATGGCGCAGCCGACCCAGGCTCACCGCTCGCTGAAGGCGCTGCACGACGCAGGCCATTTCGTCGGCCCGGTGCTGCAACACAACTTCGATCTGCTTGCGGCGCGAGCCGGGCTGCCGGAGTGTTTCCTTCGCCGCTACGACCAGAAGATCCCGCCTGTGCCCTTCGTGGCAGGCGCGAAGGCGCTGCTGGTGGTCGGGCTGCACGCCGACCGGCGGGCCGTGCAGGCGCGTGCCCGCCAACGTGGCATGAAGGTCTTCTTTCTGGACACCGAAGGACTGGAAGCGAACGGCGTCCACCACGAGTACCTGGTCGAGGGCGCCCGTGAGGGTGATGTCATCGTGCGCGCGCCCGCCACCCCGGCGCTGGAACGGCTCTGTCAGGTCCTTGGCGTCGACGTGGCCTTCGACGTGGCCGCGTGACCAGTACGTCTCGTGAGCTGCGCGCGACGCCAATAGCGTCTGGCGAATCGCGCGCGGCTCCACCCCGGGGTCGCCCACCCCGAAGGAGCAACCACCTCATGCGTGTTTCCGTCATCGGCTGCGGACATCTCGGAATCCCGCACGCCGCCGGCATGGCCCACCTCGGGCATGAAGTCCTCGGCGTTGAGCTGAATGCCGATCGAGTCGCCCAGCTCAACGGTGGCAACGCCCCGATCTACGAGGCCGGACTGCCCGAGCTGCTGGCCAAGCACACCGGCTCGGGCCAGCTGCGGTTCACCACGAGCATGGAAGAGGCCGCCGACTTCGCCGACCTTCACTTCCTCGCGGTAGGTACTCCGATCGCGCACGACGGCCGGTCGTACGACACCGGACAGGTCTTCGGCGCAGTACGCGCCCTTGCCCCGCATCTCACTCGGCCCTGCACGATCATGGGCAAGTCGACGGTGACCGTCGGCACGACGGCCCGGCTGACCGCGCTCGTGCAGCGCTTGGCTCCAGCCGGAGCCGACGTCGAGGTGGTGTGGAACCCGGAGTTCCTGCGCGAGGGCCATGCCGTGGAGGACACGCTGCGTCCGGACCGTATCGTCGCCGGCGTCACCAGCGAGCGCGCCGAGGCAGCCGTCCGCGAGGTGTACGCGCCGATCCTCGGCGAAGGCGCCCGGCTGATCGTGACGAGCCCGGAGACGGCCGAGCTGATCAAGGGCGCGGCGAACACCTTCCTCGGGCTGAAGCTGTCGTTCATCAACGCCGTGGCGGACATGTGCACGGCCGCCGGCGCCGACGTAATGACACTCGTCGAGGCGCTGGGCATCGATCCGCGCATCGGCGCGAAGGGCATGATGCCCGGCATCGGGTTCGGCGGCGGGTGTCTGCCCAAGGACGTCCGGGCCTTCACCGCGTCGGCGCATCAGCTCGGTGCGGCCGAGGCCGAGCGGCTGCTGCTGGCCGCCGAGTCTGTCAACGAGAGCCGGTCGGACATGGCTGTACAGCTCATCGAGGACGCTCTCGGGCGACCGGTAGCCGATGCCAGGGTCGCCATGTGGGGTGCCGCCTTCAAAGCTGGGACGAACGACGTGCGCGAGTCTCCGGCGCTGGCCGTCGCGAGCCGACTGCACCAGAGGGGCGCCCACGTCACCGTGCACGACCCGCATGCGTTGCAGACAGCTGCGCAGCGGCACCCCGAGCTGGAGTACGCAGACACCGTGGAAGAGGCCACGAGGGGCGCCGACATCGTGGTGACCGGCACCGAGTGGCCGCAGTTCCGCGAGGTCGACCCGGCTGTGCTCACCGGCGTCGCAGCCCGGCGTATCGCTGTCGACCTGCGGAACATCCTGGACGCGGAGTGGTGGGTCGGTGCCGGATGGACGGTGCACCAGCTCGGCCGCCCCTCGCGTCATCCGGCTTAGGCCGGATCGGCTTCCCGCGGCCGTACGCCGCGGGGATCGCCAGTGCGAAAGGGCCCGCTGGCGCGCGGAGTCGGGAGGGAAAGCCATGAACGCCGAAGAGGCCACGAGCATCGCGATCACCGGGCAGACCACCTTGGGTGAGCTGTGGCAGGTCATCGGAGCCCTGTCGGATGTCTGCGCCAGCGCGGGCGCGCACCTGCCCGAGGAGGAGCTGAAGGCTCTGCAGGTGGGTAAGGTCGCAGAGGAAGCCGGGGAGGCGATGCACGCGCTGCACGGACTCAAGGGCCTGACGACCTGCGCGGACGGGCACGACTGGGACGAGGTGACGAACGACCTCGTGGGTGCCGTCCTCGCGGCGATGATCGCCCTCCGGTACGTCAACGGCGACAGGGCGCCCGAGGAGTTCAACCGGATCGTCTTCAGGCGCACCCGTCGCGGCCGTGAGGCCCTGGAGGTTGCCGCCGCCTGATGTCGGCTCGCCACACCCGCCACACAATCGCCCTGGCCTGGCCGCCAGGGCGATTGTGTGGCGGGCACCGCATGGCAAGGAACGGCAGCGATTCCGGCATTGAGGCCGTCGACCCATGTGATTTCTTGACCCTCACACCGTGTCAGGCGGTCGACTCGGAGACATCATGTTCACCATCGGAGACTTCGCCCGGCACGGCCGTGTCTCGGTCCGGATGCTGCGTCACTACGACGCGACCGGCCTGCTGCGCCCGGCCCACGTCGACCCCGCCAGCGGCTACCGCCACTACACCGCCGCGCAGCTCGCCCGGCTCAACCGGATCATCGCGCTCAAGGACCTCGGATTCACCCTCCAGCAGGTGCGCGACATCGTGGACGAGAAGGTGGGCGCCGAGGAACTGCGCGGCATGCTGCGGCTGCGGCGGGCCGAACTGGAGACCGCCATGGCGGCCGCGGAGGCACGGCTGGTCCAGGTCGAGGCGAGGCTCCGAGCGATCGAGAGCGAGGGGCACATGCCCGCGAACGACGTCGTCATCAAGAACGTTCCTGCCGTCCGGGTGGCGGAGCTGACCGCGACCGCCGCGAGTTTCCAGCCCGAGGACATCGGCCCTGTCATCGGGCCGCTCTACGACGAGCTGTTCCGGCGCCTGGAGGCGGCAGGTGTCACCCCCACGGGCCCCGGCATCGCCTCCTACGAGGACGCCCCGGAGGGCGGCGGCAGGATCACCGTCCACGCCGCGGTCCAGGTCTCGGCCCCTGTCCAGGACGGCGCCCTGCGCATCCTCGACCTGCCGCCCCTCGACCGGGCGGCGACCATCGTGCACCGCGGCTCGATGGACACCGTCCTGCCCACCGCCCAGACCCTGGCCCGCTGGATCGACGCGGGCGGCTACCGGGCGACCGGATACCCCCGCGAGGTCAACCTGGAGTGCCCCGGGAACCGCGACGACTGGGTGACGGAACTCCAGGCACCGGTGACCCGGGCCTGATTCCCGGCGGTAGCCGCAGGGCCGGCCCCGTACCCGTCACACCGCTCCGGCCTCGTACAACGCGTGCGCCGCCCGCAGTACCAGATCATCCCGGTGCCGGGCCGCCACGAGCTGCATCCCCACCGGCAGCCCGTCCCCGTCCGTCCCCACCGGGACGGTCGCCGCGGGCTGCTGGGTGAGGTTGAACGGGTAGGTGAAGGGTGTCCAGCCCGTCCAGCGCCGGTGGGCCGAACCCCTCGGCGTCTCCACGCCCGCCTCGAACGCCGTCAGGGGCAGGGTCGGGGTGACCAGGAGGTGGAAGCGCTCGTGGAAGCGGCCCATGCGCCGGCCGAGGTCCATGCGGACGTCGACCGCGGCCAGGTAGTCCAGCGCGCTGTAGCGGGCGCCCCGCACGCAGATCTCCCGCAGGCCGGGGTCGAGCAGCTGGCGCTTGCGCGCGGAGAAGCGCTCGGTGAGCCGGGCCGCGCCGCTGAACCACAGGGTGTGGAAGGCCTCCACCGGTTCGCTGAAGTCCGGGTCGGTCTCCTCGACGTACGCGCCGAGGTCGGCCAGCAAGGCCACCGCCCGCCGTACCGCCGCCGCGACCGCCGGCTGGACCGGGACCTGGCCGCCGAGGGACGGGGAGTACGCCACCCGCAGTCCGTGCACACCGCCCCTGAGCCCCTCCGTGAAGGAGCCGGGCGCGGGCGGCAGGCCCGACCAGTCGCGGGGGTCCGGGGCGCTGATGACGTCCAGCAGCAGGGCCGCGTCGGCCGCGTCCCGGGTCATCGGGCCCGCGTGGGAGAGGGTGCCGAACGCGCTCGCCGGATAGAGGGGCACCCTGCCGTACGTCGGCTTCAGGCCGAAGATGCCGCAGAACGCGGCCGGGATGCGGATGCTGCCCCCGCCGTCCGTGCCCAGCGACAGCGGGCCCGCGCCGAGCGCCACGGCCGCCGCGCTGCCCCCGCTGGAGCCGCCGGCGGTGCGGGAGTGGTCGTGCGGGTTGCGGGTGGTGCCGGACAGCGGGGAGTCCGTCACGCCCTTCCAGCCGAACTCGGGGGTCGTCGTCTTGCCCAGGAACACCGCGCCGTGCTCGCGGAGCCGGGCCACCGAGGGGGCGTCCTCGTCCCAACTCCCCTGCTCGGAGATCGTCTTGGAGCCCCGCAGGGTGGGGTGGCCGCGCAGCAGGAGGATGTCCTTCACCGTCACCGGGACCCCGTCGAGCAGCCCGGCCGGCTCGCCGCGCCGCCAGCGCTCCTCCGACTCCCGCGCCCGGGTCAGCGCGTCCTGCTCGGTGAGGCGTACGAACGCGTTCACCTCCGGCTGGATGCGGCGGGCCCGTTCCAGGGCCTGCGCGGTCGCCTCCACGGGGCTGAACTCGCCCTTGCGGTAGCCGTCGAGGAGTTGTACGGCGGTCAGGTCGGTGAGCTGCATGCACCCTCCAAGAGGCCAAGAGGTCAAGAGGTCCGAGAGATCAGTGACCGGGCACGTAACCGCGTTTCTTGTCGACCACGTTCACCAATGATCTGCCCGCCGCCCACCGCTCGTACAACTCCACGAACTGCGCGCCCAGTTCGTCCCGCCAGCCGACCGTGTCCCCGCTCATGTGCGGGGAGACGATCAGCCCCGGCAGCCCCCACAGCGGGCTGTCCGGGGGGAGGGGTTCGGTAGTGAAGACGTCCAGGGCCGCGCCCGTGATCCAGCGCCGGGTCAGGGCGTGGGCGAGGGCGTCCTCGTCCACGAGCGCGCCCCGGCCGACGTTCACGAAGAACGCCGACGGCTGCATCACGCCGAACCGGTGGCCGTCGAACATGCGGTACGTCTCCTCGGTGAGCGGTGCCGCCGCGATCACCCAGTCCGCGCGGGAGATCAGCCGGTCCAGGTCGGCCGGCCCGTGGATGCCGGTCCGCGGCACCCGCCCGACCAGCGCCGTCGTCACGCCGAGGGCCTTCAGGGTGCGTACGATCGCCCGGCCGATCGGGCCCGAGCCGACCACGCACGCGCGCGTGCCCGCCACCCGCCGGCCCTCCCGGTGCCGCCAGGTCCGCTCCCGCTGGTACTCCAGGGTGCGCGGCAGGTCCTTGGCGACCGCCAGCACCAGGGCCGCCACGTACTCGGCGATCGGCTGGTCGAAGATCCCGCGCGCGTTCGTGACCACCGTGTCCGACGCGGCCAGCTCCGGGCCCAGCAGATGGTCCACGCCCGCGCTCGCCGTGTGCACCCAGCGCGGGCGGGGCCCCTCCCCGGGCCAGGCCTCGCGGACCGCGTGCGAGGTGAAGTCCCAGACCAGCAGGACGTCCGCCTGCGGCAGCCGCTCGGCCAGGTGGGCGGCGTCGGTGTGCACGATCCGGGCGCGGCCGGTCAGCCGGCCGAGGCGCGGCGGCGGGTCGGCGTCCAGCACGAGGAGGGTCGGGAGGGTCGTCATACGGGGCGGCTCCGAGCGTCTGATGTGCGCGGACCAGGTGTGCTGACGTGCGCTGATTATGCGCGGATTGACCACGCTCGCACCCGAATCTACCTTCGTCAACACGGGCGTACTCGCGATCCGTTGCCCACTCGTCTCCCAGCGTGAGGCCGGTGCCAGCCATGGACGTCTCTTTTCTCGGCGGCCCCCGCCTCCAGCGCGGTGTGGGCGTGGTCGCCCCCTTCGACTTCGCCCTCGACCGGGAGCTGTGGCGCTGGGTGCCCGACGAGGTGTCGCTGCATCTGACCCGGACCCCGTTCGTGCCGGTCGAGGTGAGCCTGGACCTGGCTCGTCTGGTGAGCGAGCACGAGACCCTCGGTGACGCCGTGCGCGCGCTGACCGCCGTCGCGCCCGAGGTCGTCGCCTACGCCTGCGCCTCCGGCAGCTTCGTCGGCGGGATCCCCGGGGAGCGGGCGATGTGCGCGGCGATGCGGCTCGCGGGCGCGCCGCCCTCGGTGACCACCTCCGGCGCGCTGCTGGAGGCGCTGGCCGAGCTGCGGGTCCGGCGCGTCGCGCTGGTCACGCCGTACACCGTGTCCGTGACCCGGGCGCTGGAGGACTTCGTCGCCGAGGCCGGCGTCGAGGTCACCGGGTGCGCCTTCATGGGCCTGACCCGGCATATCTGGCGGGTGCCCTACCGGGACGTCGTCGCCATGGCCCGGCAGGCGGTCCGCCCCGGCACCGCCGACGCGCTCTTCATCTCCTGCACCAACCTGCCGACGTACGACGTGATCCCCCAGCTGGAGGCCGAGCTGCGCATTCCCGTGCTGTCTGCCAACCAGGTCACGATGTGGGCTGCGCTGCGCCGGCTGGGTACCCGAGCCGTGGGGCCGTACCAGGCGCTGCTGGACGAGTCGGCGCGCGCCTGGCCCCCCGCACTGCCGGAAGAGACGCAGGAAGCGACACCGGAAGAGACGCAGGAAGGCTGGACATGACCGCACTCGGATTCCTCTACCCGGGCCACTCCGCCGAGGACGACTATCCACGCATCGAGCAGCTCCTGGGCAGCGACATCCGGGTGGACCTGGTCCACACCGACATCGGCGAGGACGCGCACCGGGTGGCGGCGCTGCGCGAGATGGGCTCCACCGAGCGGCTCGCGACGGGCATGGAGAGCCTGCGGCTGACCGGGGCCGAGACGGTGGTGTGGGCCTGCACCAGCGGCGGCTTCGTGCACGGCTGGGAGGGCGCCCAGGAGCAGGTGCGCACGCTCGCCCGGCTGGCCGGGATGCCCGCGTCCTCGACGTCGTTCGCCTTCGTGCACGCGGCCCGGGAGATCGGGGTGCGGCGGGTCGCGGTCGGCGCGACCTACCCGGAGGACGTCGCCGCGCTGTTCGCGGACTTCCTGCGGGCCGCGGGGCTCGAGGTGACCGGGATGCGGTCCTCGGGGATCGTCACGGCGGCGGAGGTCGGCACGTGGGGCGAGGAGGACGTGCTGACGCTGGCCCGGGCGGCCGACGTCCCGGACGCGGAGGCGGTACTGCTCCCGGACACGGCCCTGCACACGGCCGCGCATCTGTCGTTGCTGGAGAAGGCGCTGTCCAAGCCGGTGCTCACGGCGAACCAGGTGACGGTGTGGGAGGGGCTGAGGCTGGCCGACCGGCGGGTCAACGCGCCGACGCTGGGGACGCTGTTCACCCGCGAGCCCCTGGTCCAGGTACGGGAATAGGCTGCGGGAATCGGCTGCGGGAATCGGCTGCGGGAATCGGCTGCGGGAATCGGCTGCGGGAATAACCGGAGACTGCCTCCTGTTAGGTGTGGCCAGGACAGCGCACGCCACGAACAGGAGGCCCACACCGTGTCGGCAGACGAGGCAGACGAGATCCGGGGCACAGCGGACGAGATCCGGGGCACCACGCACGGGACCGCCCCCGCCCCCCTCTCCGTACTGGACCTGGTGACCGTCGGCGCGGGCAGCACCGCCTCCGACGCCCTGCGCACCAGCGTGGCGCTGTCCCGGTTCGCCGAGGCCCGCGGCTTCCACCGGTACTGGGTCGCCGAGCACCACTCCATGCCCGGCGTCGCCTCCTCCTCGCCCGCCGTGATCCTCGCCCACCTCGCCGCCCACACCGAGCGCATCCGGCTCGGCTCGGGCGGCGTCATGCTGCCCAACCACGCGCCCCTCGTCATCGCCGAGCAGTTCGGCACGCTGGAGGCGCTCGCGCCGGGCCGCATCGACCTCGGCCTCGGCCGCGCCCCCGGCACGGACGGCGCCACGGCCGCGGCCCTGCGCCGTACCGACACCCTGAACGAGGGCGCCGACGACTTCCCGGAGCAGCTCGCCGAGCTCACCCGCTTCCTGGACGACGACTTCCCCGACGGGCACCCGTACCGGCGGATCCACGCGATCCCGGGTCCCGTCCAGGCCACCACCCCCGGCGGCGTCCAGTCCCCGCACCGCCCGCCGGTCTGGCTGCTCGGCTCCTCCGGCTTCAGCGCCCGTCTCGCCGGCCTGCTGGGCCTGCCGTTCGCCTTCGCGCACCACTTCTCCGCGCAGAACACCATCCCGGCCCTGGACCTGTACCGGCAGACCTTCCGCCCCTCCGCGGTCCTCGACGAGCCCTACGCCCTGATCGGTGTCTCCACCCTCGCCACCGACGACGCGCGCGAGGCCCGCCGCCAGACCCGGGCGATGGCCCTCAACATGCTCCGGCTGCGCACCGGCCGGCCCGGCCTCTTCCCCGACCCGGACGAGGCGGAGAAGCACGAGTTCAGCCCGATGGAGGAGGAGTTCATCACCTCCTGGACGTCCACCATCGTGCACGGCACCGCCGACGAGGTCCGCACCGGCCTGGACGACCTGCACAAGCGCACCGGCGCCGACGAGCTGATGCTCGTCTCCCACGCCCACCGCGGCGAACTCCGGCTGCGCTCCTACGAGTTGATCGCGGACGCCTACGGCCTGCCGGCCGCCTGACAGCAGGGCGTGGCGTGGTGAAGGTCCGGCCGGAGGGGCACCGCCGCCCGACGGCCGTGGCGACGGAGCCGACGTACAGCGGCATCCGCGCCGACCCGTCGCCGATGCCCCGCTCCTCCTCGCTCATGTCCCAAGCAGCGCCCGCCTCTTCCGCGGGCCGGACATGACGCAGTCCCGTACCGGACCGGACACCCGGCGGTGCGCGGGGTGCGGGACGGTCAGAGCTGAGGGCAGGCCTTGGCGCCGAGCAGCTCGGAGATACGATCCGGCGGCACCGGGCGGGAGTACAGCCAGCCCTGGCCGGTGTCGCAGCCGATGCGGCGCAGGCGGGTGGCCTGGGCCGAGGTCTCCACGCACTCGGCGGTGACGGTCAGGCCGAGCCGGTGGGCCAGCTGGATCATCGCCTCGACGATGACCTCGTCGGCGGGGTTGGGCGGAACGCCCTTGGGCGCCTCCTCGTACTGGAAGCCGCGCACGAAGGAGCCGTCCAGCTTCAGGACCTTCACCGGCAGCCTGCTCAGGTACGCCAGGTTCGAGTAGCCGGTGCCGAAGTCGTCGATGGCGATGCGCACGCCCATGTCGCTGAGTGCCTGCAGGGCCTGGAGCGGCCGGCCTGCCGAGCCCATCACCGCCGACTCGGTCAGCTCCAGCTGGAGCAGATGCGGGGCGAGTCCCGTCTCGGCCAGGATCCCGGCCACGTCGGCCACCAGGTCGGAGTCCCACACCTGCCGTACGGCCACGTTGACGCTGACGAAGATGGGCGGCTCCTCGGGGTGGTCCAGCTGCCAGCGGCGGGCCTGGCGGCAGGCGGTGGCGAGCGCCCAACGGCCGAGCTGGACGATCGAGCCGTCCTCCTCGGCCAGTCCGATGAACCGATTCGGCGTCAGTGTGCCGAACTGAGGATGATTCCAGCGGATCAACGCCTCCACCCCGGACAGGCGTCCGTCCTCCATGCCGACCAACGGCTGGTATTCGAGCGCGAATTCGCCGCGGTCGATGGCGGGGCGCAGAGTGGACGACAGGGCCTGACGGGTCATCCGGTGCGCGTTGCGCTCGGGGTCGAACAGGGTCCAGCGGCCCTTGCCGTCGGCCTTCGCCCAGTACAGGGTCGTGTCCGCGGCCTGCATCAGGCCGGTGGCCGTCGTGCCGGCCGCGTGCCGCTCGACGACCCCGATGGACGCCGTCAGGGACAGGCGCTGGCCCGCCAGGTCGAAGGGCTCCTCCAGGGCCTTCAGCGCCGACTCGGCGAGCTCGGCGAGCTGTTCGGTGCCGGTGGAGTCCTCCACGAGCAGCGCGAACTCGTCGCCGCCGAGCCGGGCCACCAGCGGGGTCACCGCGCGGGCGTAGCCGGCCTCGTCCGCCACCCGGGTCAGACGCTCGGCGACGGCCGCGAGCAGCCGGTCGCCGACGCGGTGGCCGAGGGTGTCGTTGACCGCCTTGAAGCCGTCGAGGTCCAGGTAGCACAGCCCGATCCGGCCGGTGCCGCTCTGCTCGTACGACTCCGCCTCCAGCGCGGCCGACAGCCGCTCGAAGAACAGCGTGCGGTTGGGCAGCCGGGTCACCGGGTCGTGCATCTGCAAGTGCCGCAGCCGCGCCTGGAGTTCACGGCGGGCGCTGATGTCGGCGACGGACAGCAGCACCCCCGGCCGGCCGTCGCCGAGCGGGGAGACGGTGACCTGCACCCACACCGAGTGCCCCTCGGGGTGCTTCAGCCGGCGGGTGCAGCGCAGCCTCGCCTGCCGGCCGCGCAGGACCTCGCGGTAGGCGTGCCAGCTGCGGGCGTCGGAGGCGAGGTCGACCAGGTCGGCGGCGACCCGCCCGGTGAGTGTGTCCGGATCGCTGCCGAGCAGCTCGCCGAAGGCCGCGTTGGCGCCGGCGACGAGTCCGGCGCGGTCCACGACGGCCATGGCGAGTGGGGCGGCCGCGAAGACACGGTGGTAGGTGGTGTAGTCACTGTCTGTGACGGCTGACCGGTCGAGGTCTGCCGCGGGCGTCGGCCCTTCGGACGTTCCGCTCACCGCTCGCTCCCGCAGTGCACTCGATCTGAGTCCGTGCCTGTCCGTGCCGGAAAGTGTGCCGATCATAGAGGCTGGCCCCGGGCCCTTCCAGCCACTGTCCAGTGTCCCGGACGGAGCACAGTTTCTGACAGATCGTTTCTGCCCGCACGTGGACGGGTTCTTCAGGCCCCCGACCAGTTGTGACGTTCCGTGAGTGTTCCGGGGTGTCGGGCGCCGGAGCGCGCCGGCGCTTTCGGGGGCGCGCTCACCCTTGTGGTGCAGGCGAACAGGGCATACCGCAATAAATACCAGCAATCTGGATGCGGGTCCCGTGAACCGCGTCCGGAGGTCATGGCCGTGACCAAGCTGCGCAGCACCGCCGCCGTGTGCACCACGCTGTCGGCGCTCGCCGCGACATCGATCCTCGGCGGCCCGTCGGCCGCCGAGCCCTTCTCCACGGCCCCCTGCGCCCTGCACCGGAGCGACGCCCACCACTCCGAGGGCGCGGACTCCTGGAACTCCGACTACACCCGCCCGACCGGCGCGCTCGACGCCGTGATGGTCTTCCTCTCCTTCCCGGACGCCGCCCCGCGCACCACGCCCGCCGAGCTCGCCGCCGACCACTTCCCGGCCACCAGCCACTACTACGAGCAGGCCTCCTACGGCAGGTTCACCCTCCGCCCGCACGCCTTGCGGCACTGGCTGCGCATGCCCCGGCCGTCCACGGCGTACGCCATAAAGCGGGACTGGGACGTGGACGACCGGGCCGCCTATCTCCAGGACGCGTTCGCCGTGGCCGACAAGGAGGTCGACTTCTCCCGCTACCAGGTCGTGTACTTCGTCGCCGACCCGGACGCGCCCGGCGTCGACTCGGACGCCACGAAGGTCGTGAACCTCGACACACCCGTCCACGTGGACGGCATCGACATCCACCGGGTCGTCACCGTCTTCGAGAAGCACCCGCCGGACCACCTCGTCCTCGCCCACGAGACCGGCCACATGTTCGACCTGCCCGACCTCTACCACCGCCCGGTCGACGGCAAGGGCGACTGGGACACCTACGTCGGCGACTGGGATCTGATGGGCAGCCAGTTCGGGCTGTCACCCGACATGTTCGCCTGGCACAAGTGGAAGCTGGGCTGGCTGGATCCGCGCCAGGTGGTGTGCGTGCGCGGCGCACGGCCGACCCGGCTGACCCTGGAGCCGCTGGAGGCCGGCCCGGGCATCCCGGTGCAGGGCGCGGCGGGCACCCCCGCCTTCGGCCTCGGGCACGGGGTGAAGCTGGCGATCGTGCGCACCGGGCCCGACAGCGCCCTGGCCTTCGAGGCACGCGGCACGGGCGGCAACGACCGGGCCACCTGCCGGCAGGGCGTCCTCGTGTACCGCGTCAGAAGCGGAGCGGAGTCCGGCGGCGGCCCGGTGGAGGTCGTGGACGCCCACCCGCACACCGAGGCCTGCTGGGAGAGCTCGGTCTACCCGCCCCTCGCCGACGCCCCGGTCGCCCTCGGCGAGAGCTTCACCGTGCCCGGGGAGGGCGTCCAGGTGGAGGTGGAGGGGAGGACGGCTTCGGGGGCGTGGACGGTGAGGATCACGCCGGGGATCAGGGACTAGGGGCGCATGCGCACATACGAAAACGGCGGGGCCGGATTCTTTCGAACCAGCCCCGCCGTTTCCTTCGCGTGCGCCGCCAGGGACTCGAACCCCGGACCCGCTGATTAAGAGTCAGCTGCTCTAACCAACTGAGCTAGCGGCGCCTGCTGACGTCGTAGACCTTAGCATCCTGGTCGGCGGGAGGAAAAATCGAAATCCGCACGGCGGCGCGGGCCGCTCGCACGGCCGCCCAGAGCACGACTTCCGGCCCGGGCAGCCAGGGGTGACGGTTGTCCGGAGCGACCAGCCAGCGGGAGTCACCGGGGGTGTCGCAGCCGGCCGGCGCCGGGACGGTCACCGCGTCGCCCGTGCCGTGACACAGCAGCGGCGGCACCGCCTGCGTACGGTTCGAGCCCCACTCCTCCCACGCCAGCAGCGAGGGCAGCCGCTGGGCCGTGCCCGGCGCGGCGAACAGCAGCACGCGGCCCCGGAACACCGCGACCGGGCCCGAGCCCGGGCCGTCGTCCCACAGCCGGTCCAGCATCCGGCGGCCGAAGATCGCCGGGGCGCTCACCACGTCGAAGACGGTGCCGCAGGGCAGGACGACCGGGGCGTCCGGGCGCTCCTCCCAGAGGGCGAGGGTGCTCCGCGGATATGTGCCCGCCGAGGCGAGCCAGTCGACGCCGTCGGAGGTGACGCGGGTGACGTTCGGTGCGCTGCTCATGCCACCTACATGTACCGGCCGTGAGTGCGCGGTTCTTCTGAGTTGCGGAAAACCGGGACAGGGGGGTGTGGGCAGGAGTATCTTGCCCGCCTGGCATATGCCAGGCGCGGATCACACCGGATCGGGGTACGTCCGCCCCTCGCTGTTGCCCCGCATCAGGTCCCGGCCGAACTCGACCATCTTCTTCGCGTAGTCCTCGGTCCACTCCGCCCGCTCGGCGATGTCCGCCGGGGTCAGCCGGTCGAAGCGGCGCGGGTCGGCGAGCTGGGCCGCCGCGACGGCCTGGAACTCCAGGGCCCGGTCGGCGGCCGCACGGAACGCCTGGGTCAGCTCCGTGGCCCTGGCCAGCAGCGCCCGCGGATCCTCGATCGACTCCAGGTCGAAGAAGTGCTCGGGATCGCCGGCCGCCTCCGCGGGCTCGAAGATCAGAGGCGCGGGGCGTAGCCGCGGTTCATTCCGACGCGGCGTGGGCTCCGCCATGTCCTGTCTCCTCCTCGTACGGTTCGCTCGGCACCGCCTTCAGGTGGGCCACCGTCCATTGTCCCGCGCCCCCGCAAGGGGCCCTCAAGGTCGAAGGCTCACCCTGTGTTCCGCCACTCTCCGGGCCGGGCCGGCACTCGTGTGCGCTCACGGTCGCCAGTCCACCCTGTGTTCCGTCAGGTGTGCCAGGACCGCGTGGTTCGCCTCCCAGCCGTCCGGGGCTGTAACCATGTGCCGCCTCCGGCGGCGTGCCGGACTGCGTCCGGCGGTGGGGTGGTGTGGCGCTGATCGCCCGTGGGCGGGTGCCGGAGGGGTGGTCATGGTCGCCAGCTCACCCTGTGTTCCGTCAGGTGTGCCAGGACCGCGTGGTTCGCCTCCCAGCCGTCCGGGAATTTCACCAGCGTGCCCAGCTGGACGGGTTCCGTGGACGGGTAGGCGTCCAGGAGGTCGCCGACGCCCGCGCGGCAGACCATGATGCAGGCGTGCCGGTGCCGGGAGGCCAGGACGCACAGGCGGCCGGTCTCCAGGTGGAAGGCGGTGGCGTCGGGGCGGCCCGAGAGTGGGTGCAGGACGACCGTGACGTCGTACTCCCGGCCCTGGAGACGGTTCGCGGTGTCCACCGTGACGTCCGCCACGCCCAGCTCGGCGAGCGCCGTGCGCACCGCCGCCGCCTGGTCGCGGTGGGCCGTGCCGACGGCGACGCGGTCGGCGGTGAGGGGCGCGGGCTCATCCGAGCGCTCGGAGAGCGCCGCGCCGCCTCTGTCCAGCAGACGGCGCACGACGGTCGCCACCGCCCGCACCGCCTCGGGATCCGTGCGCGGGGTGTGCCGGGCGGGCAGCTCCAGCAGGCCCCAGCCGGACTCAGCCGCCTCGTCGATCACCCGGTCAGGGCCGGAGCCGTCCGAGGGGACCGCGAAGGCCAGTCGGCGGTCGCCGTGGCCGGTGCCGCTGCGGAAGGGGGTGTACGGATAGAACGCGTCCGAGATCAGGGGGGCCGCGGAGGCCGGGAGGCGCCAGGAGACCGGGAGGCGGTGCTGGGGAAGGCCGGGGTTGTGGGCCAGCAGGGTGGTCACGGCGGAGGCCGAGGGGTCGTACGACAGCCCCGCCCACTGCTCGCTGCCGACGATCGCGAACGGGTCCAGCTGCCCGGGGTCGCCGACGAACAGCGCCCGCTCGAACAGGCCCGCCACGGCCAGCAGGGAGTCCGAGCGCATCTGGTACGCCTCGTCCACGATCGCGTGCCGCCAGGGCTCGTCGGCCTTCACATGCGCCCACTTCGCCGCCGTGGACAGCACGACCGGCAGGCCGTTCAGGTCGGCCGCCTTCGCCGACGTGCGGACCTGCGGCAGGTCGTCCAGCGCCTTGTCGTAGGGGTCGCTGTCGCTGCTGTGCAGCCGGCCGACCGGCAGGTCCGGGTTCTTCTCGGCGAGCCGGAGGACGAGATCGTCCACCTGGGCGTTCGTCTGCGCCACGACCATCAACGGGCGCCCGGCGTCGGCCAGTTCGAGGGCCGCGCGGACCACGAGCGTCGACTTGCCGGCGCCCGGCGGGGAGTCCACGACCACACCGCGCTCGCTGCCGTGCAGGGTGTCGTGGAGGATCGCCTCGGTGGCGCGGGCGGCAGCGGCTCCGGGGTCGAAGTCGACCGTCGTCACAGGACGTCCTCCTCGGTGATGGGGTCGGCCGCCTCCTGGACGGCCTCACCCGGCGGGCCGCCGTGGGTCCACGGGGTCTCCTCCGGGTCGGGCAGCTTCGCGCCGCCGCGCTGCTCGTGCTCGAACAGGGTGAAGCAGATCCGGTCGCCCTTCTCCGGCACCGAACCGGGCTCCGGCTCCTTGCCGCGGCCCATCTTGTCCAGGACGCGGAGGACCAGCACACCTCCGTCCGAGGAGCCCTCGTACCCGACGAACTCCGCCGACTGCGGCTTGCCGCCCAGCGAGCGGTACGCCTTCGCCCGCTCGGCGAGATGCGGCCGGTCGTCCGTGCGGACCGTCACCAGCGGGCGCGGGCTCGGCCGCTTGCCCTCGCTGTACGCCATGACGACATCGGTCACCTCACCCGCGAACGCCTCCCCGGTCAGCCGCCGCCCCGCCATCACCAGCGGGTCGTCCAGCGCCTCCTGCGCCTCCAGCCGGGCCTGCTCGCGCTCGCGCGTGGCCAGCTTGTTCGCCGCCGTCACCGCGTCGTCCCGGCGCGGCTGCGGGGGCTCGCCCGCCAGCACCCGGTCGCGGTGCCCGGTGAAGGACCAGCGGTCGCGGGTCCAGCGCTCCTCCACGTGCGCGCCCTCCGGCAGCGCCCGCAGCAGGTCCAGGCCCCGCCACACCGCGTCCCAGGTGGGCCGGGTGCGGCTTTCCACCAGGTCGCGGATCTCCCGCTCGGCCGCCGTGAGCGCGGCCAGCCGGTCGTCGGCGGCCAGGGCGTCCTCGGCGGCGGCGAGTGCGGTGCGCGCGCGGTCGTAGCGCTCGATCGCGGGGGCCAGCAGCCTGTTGTCGAACGCCGGGTCGGTGGCGGGTCCGGCCGGCGGGCACAGCAGCTGGCCGGCGGCGTCCCGGGCGAGCTCGGCCCGGCGCGCGGCCTCGGCGCCGGAGGTGCCCTCCGGAGGGTCGATCCAGGCGAGCAGCGCGCCCAGGTGCTGGTCCTCCAGGCTGGACTGGCCGGTCGCCCAGTGCCGGGACAGCACGTCGGTGAGGGCCAGGAGGAGGGAGGAGCCGGGAACGCGGGAGCGCTCGCCGTAGTGGGTGAGCCAGCGGCCCAGCAGCGGCACCCGGGGCGGCGCCGGATAGGGGGTTTCAGGGTCCTGCTCGGCGGTCCGGCGGAACCGCATCGAGCGGCCCAGCAGCCGTACGAAGTCCAGGCCGGCCCGGCTCGGCACGATCAGCTGGGGGGCGTCCGCGCACAGCTCCACCTCGACCTTGACCCGCTTGCCGGTCTCCGGGTCGGTCTCGGTGCGCTCGGCCGCCTCCACCGACTCGGCGCAGGAGTCGATGTACGGCAGGACGACGTCGGCCAGTTCGGCGAGGAAGGCGAAGCGCAGGTCGCGGTCGCGGGGCTGCGGTACGACCAGCAGGCGCGGCGCGTCCCGGTCGGTGCCGACCAGCGCGCCGAGCGGGGCGCCCGCCTCACCGGCGGTGGTGAGCGGCACGAACACCAGCGGGCGCGTCGACAGATGGCGGTGCCGGACGGTAGCGGCGGGCTGGGCCCGGCCGCTGCTGACGGCCTCGAGCCGGGAGAGGGCGGCGATCAGGGACACGGGGCGACCTCCCGGTGGGCCGCGTCCGTCAGCGCCTCCGCGCGCAGGGCGGCCGCCCTGCGCAGCGCCGCGACCGCCGGGTCGGCCGGGTCGCCGCTCTCGCCGCGGGCCGCCGCGAGGACGTCCTCGACCGTGGTCAGACCGCCCAGTTCGGCGCGCAGCGGCCGGCCCAGACGGGTGACGGCGCCCTCCTCGCGGGAGCGTTCCCGGCAGTGGAAGGCCAGTTCGCACGCGGACAGGCACTCGGGCGCGTACGTCGCCGGAACCGCCTCGACGGCCGCCGTCAGCTCCTCGGCACTCCGGTCGGGCGCGAAGCACGTGCCCTCGGGCAGGGTCCCGGCGATCTCCTCGATCCGGGTGAGCCGGGCCAGCTGGCGGGCGGTGACCGCGCGCTGCTTGCGGATGTCGACGGCGGATGCCGCGGGCAGGTTGGAGAAGTCCTTCGGGCACACGAGCAGGATCCGGTGATGCACGCGCGGCGCCCCCTCGGCACCGGCGGCCCCCTCCGGCTCCGCGCCGAGCCGTCCCGCCACCTCCTCCAGGGCCAGCACGTACACCGCCGCCTGCCGGGCCGCCGCGCCGACCTTCGCCGGGTCCGCCGAACCGTCCAGCATCGGGAAGGACTTGATCTCCACCACCGACCAGCTGCCGTCCGGGTGCACCACCACCGCGTCCGGCTCCAGGAAGGCGAGCGAGCCGGCCACGTCCAGGGCGAGCATCGGGTGGTCCAGCAGGGTCCAGCCGCCCGCCCGCGTGGCCTCGCGCAGCGCCAGCGCCGTACGGGCCGTCCGCCCCTCGGGGCCGTGCGCCGTCAGGTCGGGTACGGCGGCCCCCTCGGGCGGTTCGGCGCCCGGATCCAGGCGGGCGTGCGCCAGCCGCAGCAGTGCCGCGCCGCCGTCCGCCTTCACCTTCGTCTCGAACGCGTTCCCCCGGGTCAGCGCGAACTGCGACTGCCCGAATCCGGACGGCGCGCCCAGCGCGCTCGCCAGCCGTGCCTTGTCGACCCCGGCGCCGTCCAGGATCGCCCGCCGCGCGCACCCGGGGTTCGCGGCGAGTGCCGCGAGGGCGCGCGCGTCCAGGGCCTTGGCCGGTACGTCGGGACCGCGCAGCTCAGCGAGCCGGTGCCGCAGCCCCTTCTCCCGCGTCGCTGGGGGAGGCGTCGGGTTCGGCCCCGGCGTCGAGCTGCGACTCGCGCTGCCGTGGAATTCGCTCACCCGCGGAAGTCTGGCATCCGGCACTGACAATCGGGGAACCCGTGCCGTCCGTGACCGGTGTGCGGCGCGGGAACAGGCGGGCCCGGACCAGGTCCAGGAGCCGCATGACGCGCGGCGCGAGCAGCAGGCCGGCGCCCATCACGGCCACACCGGCGACCGCGTCGAGGAGGTAGTGGTTGGCGGTGCCCATGACCACGAGCGCGGTGCCCAGCGGATAGAGGACACCGATGATCTTCGCCCCGCGCGTGCCGCCGTGCCGCCACAGCATCACCCCGCACCACAGCGCCCAGCCGACGTGCAGGCTCGGCATGGCCGCGTACTGGTTGGTCATCCCGCCCATGCCGCGCGGCGCACTCGCCTCGCCGCCCCACCAGCCGTACGAGCTGTAGTGCGCCATGGTGTCCACGAAACCGTGGCCGGCGGACAGCAGCCGGGGCGGGCAGGTCGGCAGCAGCGTGAAGCCGATCAGGCCGAGGAACGTGGACGTCATCAGCCAGGTCCGGGCCCGCCGGTAGTACTCGGCGCGCCTGCGGAACAGCCAGACGAGGACGGCGGGCGTGATCAGGTAGTGCAGCGAGGCGTACCAGAAGTCGGCCGGCACCCCGAGCCAGGGCTCGCGCGTGAACAGCCGGTTGAGCGGGTGCTCGGCGTTGAGGTGCAGGGTCTGCTCGAGGCGCAGGATCGCCAGGCCGTGGTCGACGGCGGAGGAGACGTCACCGCGGGCGAGGAGGCGGCCGGCCGAGTAGCAGCCGTAGACGAGGAGGATCAGGGGCAGCTCGGTCCACCAGCGCAGCCGGGTACGCGGGAGCACCTCGGTGCCCGGTGTCTCGGTCTGCGGCATCCGATCGTCCTCCCCCTTGTCGCTTGCGGCCCGCCCCGCAGGGCGACCGTGTCACTTTACGGTGTCCGTGTCCCCGCCCATGAGGGCGCTCCGGCCCACGAAGACGCCGAGATCGCCCGCCGGGTTGCCCCGGAACCGGTTGAGCGATGATGGGAGGGTCCCCTTCGCTCCCGGAAAGGTCTCCCATGGCACCGCGCATCCTGCTGGCCCGGCACGGACAGACGGACTGGTCACTGTCCGGCAAGCACACCGGCAGGACAGACGTACCGCTGCTGGAGGAGGGCCGGCGGGGGGCCAAACTGCTCGGCGAGCGACTGCACCGGGCCCCGCTGGACGGGCTGCCGGCGGCGGAGGTGCGCACGAGTCCGCTGGCACGCGCGCGTGAGACGTGCGAACTGGCCGGTTTCGGCGACCGGGCCACCACCTGGGACACGCTCATGGAGTGGGACTACGGCGCCTACGAGGGCATGACCCCGGCCCAGATCCAGGCCGTCCGGCCGGGCTGGCTGATCTGGCGGGACGGGGTGCCGGACGGGGAGAGCATCGCCGACGTGACCGCGCGCGCGGACGAGGTGGTGGCGTGGGCCCGGTCGGCCGACCGCGACGTCCTGGTCTTCGCGCACGGCCACATCCTCCGCTCCATAGGCGCGCGATGGCTGGGCCTGCCGCTGGACTTCGCCGCCCGGATACGCCTGAACCCGACGTCGCTGTCCGTGCTGGGATGGGCCTACGGGGAACCGGCGATCGAGAGCTGGAACGACCTGGGGCACCTGGCGGGATAGCCACACCCCTCCCGTTCCGCCTACGCCCTCGCCGTCCTCGGCACCGAGGCATGCCGGTCGAGGAACTCGGAGACCCCCGACGCGCGCCGGTGAGGCAACAGCACCCGGGCCGTCCCGGCCAGCATGCTCTGGATCCGTGAGGACTGGACCTGGTCCAGCAACGACAGCACCTGCAAACCGGCGGCGGCCGCCTCGTCCGGACGGCCCTCACGCGCGAGGTCGTCGGCGAGTTCCGCGGTGTAGAGCGCGATGTTGCGGGTGAAGTGCGGATCCTGCAGATGCGCAGCCCGGCGCGCGTGCCGCGCCGCGCGCCGCCAGTCGCCCAGCATGGACCAGCACTGCGCCTCCAGACCCTCCAGCTCGGCCTCCCCGTAGAAGCTCATCCACTCGGGGTCGGCGTCCGAGCGGCCCCGCGCGAAGAGCGCCTGCGCCCGGACGAGCACCTGTTCACAGCCGGTGCGGTCGGCGAGCCCCGCCCAGCCGCCGGCTTCCCGCAGCGCGAGCAGGGACATCAGGCGCGCCGAGCCCAGCGGCGCGGCCGCGCGCTGTGCGGCCTGCGCGGCGCGGACCGCCTCGCGGGGGCGGCCGGCGTCCCGCGCCAGGAACGCGGTGTTGCAGAAGGCGTGCGCCTCCAGCGCCGGGTCCCCGGTCATACGGGCCGTGGCCAGCGCCTCCGCGTAGTGCGAGCGGGCGTCGTCGAAGCGGCCGGAGTCGTGCGCCAGCCAGCCCACGGAGATGGCGAGTTCACCGGCGCCCGAGTGCAGCCGTTCGGCGGTGGTCTGCCGGGTCGCGCCGGCGTCCAGGAGTGCGTAGGCCGCGCGCAACGGAGCCGCCGCGCGCCGGTAGAGGCCGTCCGCGCCGTGCCGGTCGTCGAGCAGCCGGATCCGGCGGACGGCCTCCTCCAGGGCGAGCGCCTCCGGGGTCCCGGGCCGGCGGGCGGTCCGGACCGCGGCCGCGGCGTCCGTGGTGAGCCCCAGCGGGGCCAGCGTGGCGGCGGCAACCGTGGCGCCTCCGCCGGTCATGAATGCGCGACGCAGCACGTCGCTCTCCTCGTGGTTCAGATGGTCTTTCGCGTACGGTTCTGGCGCGCCGTACGGGTCCTGCGTGTCATACGGTTCTGCAGCCCCCCGTGACTCATGCGACTCACCGGGCGCCTGGTCGGCGACGGGTTCCCCGGGCACCTCCGCCGCCGGACGCGCCGCGCGGCCGCGGACGGCCGAGCGCGGCGCGAAGCCGAGGTCGGTGAGCGTGCGGCCGGGGAACATGTGCAGGAACACCCGTTCGTACGCGTAGTTCGGGCAGCGGATCTCGCCCGCCTCGACCCTGCCGATGTACCGCGCGTCACAACTCACCCGCTCACCGATCTCGCGCGCGGCGCGCCGTACGAGCGCCGCGAACTCGGCCGGTGAACGCCTGCCGCGCAGGTGCCGGAAGGCGAGGTTCGGCCGTGGTGGCCGTTCGGGCTGTGACGAGGTCTCGGTTGACGACGCCATGGCCGGGTCCTCTCGTGCGAACCGTCGAACCATGCCGGGGCCGGGGCGATACGCGACGAGTTGTCCGAGTGGCGCCCTGGTTCCGGCGGGCATGAACGTACCTGCTGTGAAGGACCCGCCACGCAGTGTTTGGCTACAAACCGGATATCTCATCCACGATCTGCCATGAAGTGCCATTCTTTGCGGCGCACTTGTGCGTAGCCGTTGACGGGCTTGCGCGTTGGACTCCGTGGACCGCAACAGGGCTGTGTGGTGGAGGCCGTCATGGAGACCAGGGAGTCCAGCCAGAGCAACGAACCTTGTACGTCGCCGTCGTCGGCCGGGGGAGACTGCGTGGACGCGGCGGCCTGCGACCTTGTGACGGTACCGGCGCGGCAGGGTCTCGAGGCGGTCGACATCCTGCGGCGCGGCGTCGGTGAGGCGATGGGGCCCGTGCTGCACGACGGCGGTTGCGCCACCCTCGGCTTCCTGGTTCCGGCGGGCACGGCGGCCGGTTGGGACGTGCCGGGCAGCACCTGTACGGAGACCGACGGGCGCGGACTCAGACTGAACCCCGAGCCGCCGGTGGAGGGCTCCGACTGGCTGCTGCCGCCCGGCGAGGCCGACCTCGCCACCGACCCGATGGTGCTGCGCCGGGCCCTCGGAGAGGCGGCTCGGCTGATCGAGGCGGCCGACGGCTGCCAGTGAGACGACCCGGCCGCTCGAGGCGCGGACGACTGCCGACGAAACGATCCGCCGCTCGAGGGACCGACAGCGGCTGGTGGAGCGGCCCGGGCTCGCCGAGGGGCCGACAGCTGTCGGTGGAGCGGACTGGCCGGCCGACGGGTCGACGGCTGGCGGTGGAACGATCCGTCCCGGTCGGGGGGCGACAGCTGTCGGCGGGGCGGCCCGGCCGGCCGAGGGGGCGACGGCTTCGGTGGAGCGACTCGGCTGGTCGAGCGGCGGGCGGCTGCCGGTGGAGCGGCCCGGCCCGGTCGGGGGGCGACGGCAGCCGGTGGAGCGTACCGGTCGGTCGAGGTGCGGACGGCTGCCGGTGAAACGATCCGCGGGTCGGGGGACCGACAGCAGCCGGTGGAGCGGACCGGTCGGTCGGGAGGGCGGTGGCTGTCTGTGCGGCGCGGGCCCCGGCGGGCTGCGACAATGGTTCGATGGGTGGGTCCAGGAGCACGCGGAAGGCGCAGCACACGCGGCGCAGGCCGGCGGCCGTCGAAGCCGTCGTGGAGGCGGTCGACGGCGGCCTCGCACAGCTCGTGCCCGACCCCGACCGAGGCCGTGCCTGGACGCTGCTGATCGACGGCGCGCCCCAGTCGCACGTCGACCTGGACGACCCCGCGTATCTCTCCTTCGAGTACCAGCGCCGTCTCGGGCATGTCATCGACCTCGTCGCCCCTCCCGGCAAGCCCGTGCGTGTCGTGCATCTCGGCGGCGGCGCGTTCACCCTCGCCCGGTACGCCGCCGCAACCCGGCCCCGCTCCACCCAGCAGATCGTCGAGCGGGACGCGGCCTTGGTCCAACTGGTCCGCCGGGAGCTGCCGTTGGACCCGAACGCCCGGATCCGGGTCAGATCGGCGGACGCCCGCGCGGGCCTCGCCAAGGTGCCCGACGGCTGGGCGGACCTGCTCATCGCGGACGTCTTCAGCGGCGCCCGCACCCCGGCCCATCTCACCTCCACCGAGTTCCTGGACGAGGTCCGCCGGGCCCTGAAGCCGAACGGGGTCTACGCCGCCAACCTCGCCGACGGCCCGCCGCTCGCCCATCTGCGTGGCCAGATCGCCACCGCTGCCGCCCGGTTCGCCGAGCTCGCGCTGATCGCCGACCCCGCCGTCCTGCGCGGCAAGCGCTTCGGCAACGCCGTCCTGGTCGCCTCCGACACCCCGCTCCCCGTCGCCGAACTCACCCGCCGCGCCGCCTCCGACCCGCACCCGGGCCGGGTCGAACACGGCAAGCCGCTCACCGACTTCACGGGCGGCGCGGCCCCCGTGACGGACGCGGCGGCCGTGGCCTCCCCGGCCCCGCCGCCGTCGGTGTTCCGCTGACCGGCTCTGCCCGAGCACGGGGCTCAGCTGACCCGGCTCTTCCCGGGCGTGGGCTCAGTAGTTCCCGATGTCCACATGCGGCGGCCCGTCGTGCCAGGTGCACATCACCGACACCCGCTCCGTGCCGCTGCTGAACTCCACCCGGATCCAGGTCTCGGTCTTCCACACCTGCATCGACCAGCCGGTCCCCGGCGTCGCCGAGACGAGCGTGGCACTGGACGGGCCGAGGTCGAACACGGCCCGGCCGCCGTCGGTGTCGTACGACTTGACCCGGCCGGACACGGACGGGGACGAGGAGGCGGTGGGGGAGGGGCCCGAGGTCCGGGTGGGTGCGGGGGCCGTGGCCGGAGGCCTGGGCGACGGGCCGGCGGACGAGGGAGGCCGGTGCGTCGGCGAGTTCAGGGACTTCGAGCCCTGGGCCGTCGCGTCGGCGGCCGTGACCGGCAGGGCGCGCGGCGGGTCGTACGCCGTCCCGGCCATCACCGTGTGCACACCCCACCACGACAGCGTGACCGCCGCTCCCGTCGCGAGCAGCCACGCCAGTACGTGTACGAGTCCTCTGCGCATCGCGGGCCATACTGCCCCAGGGGGACCGCCGTGCGCACACGCCCCGAGTTATCCACAGGCGTCCGCCCGGTGCGGGCCGCATGGCGTACGGTGCGGCGCATGGCAAGTGTGCTCGTGGTCGAGGACGACCAGTTCGTACGCTCGGCGCTCATCCGGCATCTGACCGAGGCCGCACACACCGTGCGCAGCGTCGGTACGGCACTGGAGGCGCTGCGCGAGGTCGCCCATTTCCGTTTCGACGTGGTCGTCCTGGACCTCGGACTGCCGGACCTGGACGGCTCCGAGGCGCTGAAGATGCTGCGCGGCATCACGGACGTGCCGGTGATCGTCGCCACCGCCCGGGACGACGAGACGGAGATCGTCCGGCTGCTCAACGCCGGCGCGGACGACTACCTGACCAAGCCGTTCTCCGTCGAGCACCTCTCCGCGCGGATGGCGGCCGTACTGCGCCGGGCCCGCTCCGGGGGCACGGAGGCCGCGCCCTCCTCCGTGCTGCGGGTCGGCGGCCTGACCGTCGACCCGCTGCGCCGCCAGGCCGAGCTGGACGGGATCCGCCTCGACCTCACCCGCCGCGAGTTCGACCTGCTCGCCTTCCTCGCCGGCCGCCCCGGGGTGGTCGTCCCGCGCAGGGAACTGCTCGCCGAGGTCTGGCAGCAGTCCTACGGCGACGACCAGACCATCGACGTCCATCTGTCCTGGCTGCGCCGGAAACTGGGGGAGACGGCCGCCCGGCCCCGCTATCTGCACACCCTCCGGGGGGTCGGCGTCAAGCTCGAACCCCCGGCCGACGGGGAGCCGGTGCGATGAGATGGGCTCTGGTCAAGGTCTGCCTGGCGGTCACCACGATGGTCGTGGTCGCCTTCGCGGTCCCGCTCGGCCTGGTCGTCAAGGAGATGGCCCGCGACCGGGCGTTCTCGAACGCCGAGCGGGAGGCCGCCGCCGTCGCGCCCGCGCTGTCCATCACCACCGACCGGGACAAACTGGAGCGTGTGGTGGCCTCGGCCGGCGCCGACTCCGGGATGGCCGTGCACCTGCCCGCCGACGGTGGCCGGTCCGCCCTGGACATCGGCCGCCGGCGCGCCGCCGACCGCGACATCCAGGCGGTACGGAAGCTGGGCCGGGCCTCCACGACCTCGGTGGCCGGCGGCTCCACGCTGCTGCAGCCGGTCGCGCTGAGCTCCGGTGACATCGCGGTCGTCGAGGTGTACGTCCCCGAGGCCGAGGTGACCAACGGCGTCGGCACGGCCTGGGCGGTGCTCGCGGCCGTCGGCCTCGCGCTGATCGTCGGCTCGGTCGCGGTCGCCGACCGGCTCGGGGTGCGTATGGTGCGGCCCGCCCAGCGGCTGGTCGAGGGGGCGCACGATCTGGGCGAGGGCAAGCTGGGCGCCCGGGTGCCGGAGGACGGTCCGACCGAACTGCGGCTCGCGGCCGTGGCGTTCAACTCCATGGCCGACCAGGTCGTCCAGCTCCTCGCCAACGAGAGAGAGCTGGCGGCGGACCTCTCGCATCGCCTGCGTACGCCGTTGACCGTGCTGCGGCTCAACGCGGCCTCCCTGGGCGGCGGACCGGCCGCCGAGCAGACCCGGGCCGCGGTCGCCCAGCTGGAGCGCGAGGTCGACACCATCATCCGTACGGCCCGGGAGGCCAAGCCGCAGACCGCCGCCCCCGGCCCCGGTGCCGGGTGCGACGCGGCCGAAGTGGTGCGCGAGCGCATGGAGTTCTGGTCCGCGCTCGCCGAGGACGAGGGCCGCAAGTGGCGGGTGGCCGGAGTCGAGCGGCCGGTGCGCATACCCGTGGCCCGCGCCGATCTGGCCGCCGCCCTCGACGCCCTGCTCGGCAATGTGTTCCGGCACACCGCCGAGGGCACCGCCTTCGCGGTCGACGTGCACAACGGCGAGGACGCGGTGATCGTGCTGGTCTCCGACGCGGGCCCCGGCATAGCCGACCCGGAGGCGGCGATGGCCCGCGGCCGCGGCTCCGGAAGCGCCGGTTCGACCGGACTCGGGCTCGACATCGTGCGCAGGCTCGCCGAGTCCACCGGCGGGGACGTCCGGGTCGGCACCTCGGTGCTGGGCGGCACCGAGGTGCGGATCTGGTTCCAGCTGGACGGGCGGCGGCCGGTGGCGCGGGGCCGTGTCCGAAGACGCCGATCGGGCAAACCGGTCCCCAGTGGTCTCGACCATTAATCGTCCCCGATCCCTTCCTTAAGCGAACCCTAAGGTCTGCAACGGCCGTCCGGATCAGGCCGTTTGCCCGATTCCGGATCGCTAGCGTGCTGCCGCACCTCACCCCCGTGAACAGCGAAGGCAGGCACGCGCATGACCACGCACCGGCGCAGGATCAGTGGCAGGAACAAGGCGATAGGCGGTCTCGTGGCCGCGGCCGTGGTCGGCGGTGGCGCGCTCCTGCTCACCGGCACGGCCAACGCGGCCGGCGTGAACGCCGCGTACACCAAGACCAGCGACTGGTCGACCGGCTACACCGCGCAGTACGTCGTCACCAACAACAGCGGCCAGACCGAGAAGACCTGGACCCTGGAGTTCGACCTCCCGGCGGGCGCCCGGCTCGGCTCCCTGTGGAACGGCGAGTCGAGCGTCAGCGGTTCGCACGTCACCGTGAAGCCCGCGAAGTGGGACACCGAGGGCCTCGCCGCCGGGAAGTCGGTGACCGTCGGTTTCGTGGTCGAGGGCAAGGGCGACCCGACGGGCTGTCGTATCGACAACTCCCAGTGCTCCGCGGACGGCGGCGCCATCCCCGAGCCCAGCGGCCGTCCCACCGCGACCCAGTCGCCGACCCCGACAGCCGCCCCGACCAGGAGCGCCACTCCCACCCCGACCAGGACGGCCACCCCGACCCCGACCGCCTCGCAGACGACCGGCAGCGGCACCACCGCCTCCGCCGGCTTCGCACCGTACGTCGACACCTCCCTCTACCCGGCCTTCGACCTGGTGGGCGCGGCCGACGCGACCGGCGTGAAGAACTACAACCTCGCCTTCATCACCGACGGCGGCGGCTGCACCCCCAAGTGGGGCGGTGTCACCGACCTGACCAGCGACGCCGTCGCCGCGCAGATCGGCTCGCTGCGCGCCAAGGGCGGTGACGTCCGGGTCTCCTTCGGCGGCGCCTCCGGCTCCGAACTGGCCACCACCTGCTCCTCGGCGGACGCGCTGGCGGCGGCGTACGGCAAGGCGGTCGACGCGTTCAAGCTGACCAAGGTCGACTTCGACGTCGAAGGCGGCGCGCTGCCGAACACGGCGGCGAACACCCTCCGGGCGAAGGCGATAGCGAAGCTCCAGGCGCAGCACCCGGGCCTGGACGTCTCCTTCACCCTCCCGGTGATGCCCGAGGGCCTCACCCAGGACGGCGTGAACCTCCTCTCCAACGCCAAGTCCAACGGCGTGAAGGTCTCCACCGTCAACATCATGGCGATGGACTACGGCGCCTCGTACAACGGCGACATGGGCGACTACGCCCAGCAGGCCGCGACGGCCACCCAGGCCCAGGTCAAGAGCGTCCTCGGCCTGTCCGACGGCGCCGCCTGGAAGACGGTCGCCGTCACGCCGATGATCGGCGTCAACGACGTCTCCTCCGAGATCTTCAAGGTGGACGACGCCACCCAGCTGGTGAACTTCGCCAAGTCCAAGGGCCTCGGCGGCCTGTCGATGTGGTCCGCGGCCCGCGACAAGCAGTGCGCAGGCGGCGCGAAGAACTCCGCCGACCCCACGTGCAGCTCCGTAGTCCAGGACACGTTCGCCTTCTCGAAGGCGTTCGGCGCCTTCAACTGACAGTGAGGATTGGCGATGGCATCGCTCGGGGGTCTGACTCTCCGACTGACTGACGCTTCGGTTGTCCTTGTGGGGAATCGTCGGCCTGCCGGGCGGTGCCGCTTGGCGCGTGGCCGGTCGGGCGTCTGTGACTTCATAGCCTGGCCAGAGGTCCCATCACTGTCTTGTCCGTCGGCCCGACCGGCCCGTGCCCTCCCACAGGCGAGCGTTGGAAGGGCAGTACGCAACAGCATGGCAGACGAGATAGCGGTGATCGGCGGGATCGACACCCACACCGACCTCCACCAGGTCGCCGTCATCGACAGCATCGGCCGGCACCTGGCCACCGAGGCGTTCGAGACCACCCCCGAGGGATACACACGGCTGCTGGCTTGGCTGAAGTCGCACGGCGAGGTCCTGGCGGTGGGCATCGAGGGGACCGGTGCCTACGGCGCTGAGGTGGCCCGGTTCCTGACCGCGCACGGTGTCACCGTGGTCGAGGTCGACCGGCCGGACCGCAAGGCCCGCCGGGACAGCGGCAAGTCCGACCCCATCGACGCCTACGCGGCGGCGACCGCGGTCCTGTCCGGCCGGGCCGGCGGGACACCGAAGGCCAGGAACGGGATCGTGGAGGCGATCCGGGCTCTGCGGGTGGCCCGCAAGAGCGCCGTCAAGGCCCGCACCCAGACCATCAATCAGATCCGGACTCTGATCGTCACCGCCCCGTCGGCGGTGCGAGACAGGCTGAGGGGCCTGTCGACCAGCGCGCTGGTCGACACCCTGGCCCGCTCCCGCCCGGCCGGCGAACTCGACGATCCGGCCTGCGCAGTGCGCATCGCCCTGCGGCGGCTCGCACGCCGCTACCAGGCACTCGACGAGGAGATCAAAGACGCGGACCGGGAGATCGGGCCACTGGTCACCAAGGCCGCCCCGAACCTGGTCGCCCTTCCAGGCGTCGGCCCCGAGACCGCCGGGCAGCTGCTGACCAGTGCGGGCGACAACTCCGACCGGCTCCACTCCGAAGCGGCCTTCGCCCACCTGTGCGGTGCCTCCCCCGTTCCCGCCTCATCCGGCCGCACCAAACGCCACCGCCTCAACCGCGGCGGCGACCGCGCGGCCAACAACGCCCTGCACACGATCGTCTTGGTCCGCATCCGATACGACCAGCGGACGCAGGACTACATGGCCCGACGCACCGCCCAAGGCATGACGAAGAAAGACGTGGTCCGCTGCCTGAAACGGTTCGTCGCCCGCGAGATCTACCGCCACCTACCCCATGCGACCCGCACCACCGAACCGCTCCCACAGACCGCTTGACGATCTATAGGAGCTTCCCTGCGGAGACCGGGCGTGTGGCGGCATCGCACACGTGCGCGTCTGACAGCTCTGAGGAGACGCGGCCCGCTCCGGACGGGCCGCGTTCGTCTCTAGTCGGCCTCCACCGTCGGCAACACCCCCGTCCGCGCCGCCTCCCCGTACCACCGCGCGCTCGACTTCGGTGTCCGCTCCAGCGTCGTGTAGTCGACGTACACCGCGCCGAAGCGCTTGCCGTAGCCGTACGCCCACTCGAAGTTGTCCATCAGGGACCACAGGTAGTAGCCGCGCACATCGGCGCCGTCCGTGAGGGCGCGGCGGACCTCGGACAGGTGGCCGTGCAGGTAGGCGATGCGCTCGGGGTCGTGGACGCGGCCCTCGGGGTCGGGCTTGTCGTCGTAGGCGGCGCCGTTCTCGGTCACGTACAGCGGCAGACCCGGTGCCTCGCGCGTGTAGCGCATGAGCAGGTCGTACAGGCCGGTCGGATCGATCGTCCAGCCCATCTCCGTGTGCTCGCCCGGGGTCTGGTGGAAGAGCACGTCGTCGGCGCCCGGCCACGGCGAGTGCTCACTGGCCCCGTGGCCGTCCGCCCGGGGGCCCTTGACCTCCCCGGACGCGGCCGAGACCAGGGCCGGGGTGTAGTAGTTCAGGCCCAGCGCGTCCAGCGGGACGTTGATCGTGCGGGTGTCGCCGTCCAGGACGTACGACCAGTCGGTGACCGAGGCCGTCGCGGAGAGCAGCGACTCGGGGTACGCCCCGTGCAGCATCGGGCCGTGGAAGATCCCGTTGGCCAGGTCGTCGATCCGGCGGGCCGCGGCCAGGTCGGCCGGGTCCTGCGAAAAGGGCCGTACGACGGAGGAGTTGAGGCTGATCGCGATCTCGTTGCGGGCCGGCATCACCGAGCGCAGGGCGGAAGCCGCGAGACCGTGCGCGAGGTTGAGGTGGTGGGCGGCGCGCAGCGAGGCCGCCGGGTCGGTACGGCCGGGGGCGTGGACACCCGAGCCGTAGCCCAGGAAGGCGCTGCACCAGGGCTCGTTGAGGGTGATCCACTGCTCCACCCGGTCGCCCAGCGCCTCGCCGACCAGCCCCGCGTACTCGGCGAACCGGAACGCGGTGTCCCGCTGCGGCCAGCCGCCCGCGTCCTCCAGCTCCTGCGGCAGGTCCCAGTGGTAGAGGGTGAGCGCCGGCCTGATGCCGTGGGCGAGGAGCTCGTCCACCAGACGCCGGTAGAAGTCCAGGCCGCGCTGGACCGCCGGGCCCCGGCCGGTGGGCTGCACCCGGGACCAGGACACCGAGAAGCGGTACGCGGTCAGGCCCAGCTCCGCCATCAGCGCCACGTCCTCGCGGAAGCGGTGGTAGTGGTCGACGGCGATGTCACCGGTCTCACCGCCGGCCGTCCTGCCCGGCGTATGGCTGAAGGTGTCCCAGATCGAGGGGGTGCGGCCGTCCTCCCGCACCGCCCCCTCGATCTGGTAGGCCGAGGTCGCGGCGCCCCAGAGGAAGGCGGGAGGAAAGGTCACGGAGGTAACGGGTTGAGGCATGGAAGCGCTCCCAATGGGGTCGTAGGAGACCAGGGGTCGATGGAGGGGGAAGGGAGGAGGCGGAGGAGGGGCCGGGGCGGCGGTGGCCCGGCCCCCGTGCACAGGAGGTGTCAGCCCTTGATCGCGCCCTGCATGATCCCGCCCACGATCTGCTTGCCGAACAGCACGAACGCGACCAGCAGCGGCAGCGTGCCCAGCAGCGCGCCCGCCATGATCACCGCCTGGTCCGGGACGTATCCGGTGCCGAGCGAGTTCAGGGCCACCTGCACGGTCGGGTTCTGCTGGTTCAGGGCGATGATCGGCCACAGGAAGTCGTTCCAGGCGAACACGAACGTCAGCAGGCCGAGTACGGCCATCGCGGGCCGCGCCGCCGGGAAGACCACGTGCCAGACGATCCGGATGCTGCTCGCCCCGTCCACCCGGGCCGCCTCGATCAGCTCCGTCGGCAGCGCCTGCACCAGGTACTGCCGCATGAAGAACGTACCGAAGGCGGTGACGAGACTCGGCAGGATCACCGTCTGCAGCTGGTTGGACCAGCCGAGGTCCGACATCCACAGATACAGCGGTACGACGGCCAGTTGCGGCGGGATCATCATCGTGCCGATGGTCAGCAGCAACAGCAGGCTGGAGAACCGGAACCGCAGCTTGGCGAAGGCGAAGCCGGCCAGGGTCGAGAACAGCACCGTGCTCACCGTGATCGTGCCCGCCACGATCACCGAGTTGAACATCGCGGTGCCCAGCCCCGCCTGGTCCCAGGCCGTCTGCAGGTTCTTGAACAGGTTGCCGCCGAACCACAGCGGCGGCGGTGTCTGCGCGAGCCGCCGGTCGGTGCGGGACGCGGCGATCGCCGTCCACACCAGCGGGGCGAGCGAGACCAGCGCGAAGACGGTCAGCACGACGTACGTCACCGGGCCCGCGTGCAGCTGTCTGCCCGCGCCCATCCGGCCCCGGTGCCGGACGGCCTTGCGGGGCAGTGTCAGTTCACCGGTCGTCATTGGGACTTCCTCAGCCGTCGGGTGAGCAGCAGATTGACCGCGGCGATGACCAGCAGGATCAGGAACATCGACCAGGCGATCGCGGACGCCTTGCCGAGGTTGCCGATGATCCAGCCCTGGTCGTACATGTACAGACCGAGCGTCTGGTACTGGTGGTCGGAGCCGCCCTTGGAGCCGCTGACCCCGCCGAACAGCAGCGGCTCGCCGAAGAGCTGGGTCGCGCCGATGGTGGAGACGACCACCGTGAAGAGGATCGTCGGCCGCAGCTGCGGGATCGTCACATGCCGGAACTGCTGCCAGCGGTTGGCGCCGTCGATCGCCGCCGACTCGTACAGATCGGTCGGGATCGCCTGCATGGCCGCCAGATAGATCAGCGCGTTGTAGCCGGTCCACCGCCAGATCACGATGGACGACACCGCGAACTGCGAACCCCAGTCGGACTCACGCCAGTTGACAGGGTTCACGCCGAAGAAGTGCAGGATCCAGTTGACCATGCCGCCGTCCCACGAGTACAGCAGCGTGAACACCAGGGTCGCCGCGGCCACCGAGGTGGCGTACGGGGTCAGCATCACCACACGCCAGACGGTCGAGCCCCGCAGCCGGTAGTTCAGCAGATGCGCGAGCCCGATCGCGGCCAGCAGCTGCGGCACGGTCGAGATGACACCGATGGTCAGGGTGTTCTTCAGGGCGTTCCAGAAGAAGTCCGACGACCACAGGTTCTTGTAGTTGTCCAGGCCCGCCCAGGTCTGGTGGTCCAGCGAGGACAGCTGCACGTCGTGCAGCGAGTACCAGGCCGTGTAGAGCAGCGGGACCAGCGTGAACGCCCCGAACAGGACGAAGAACGGGGACACGAACGCGTACGGCGACGACTTCATGTCCCAGCGGTACAGCCGGCTGGGCCAGGAGTCGGCGCCCGCCGGCGTACCGCGACCGTGAGCGCCCCGCGCCGCGCCCGGCGGGGTGCCGGGCGCGGCGTCGGCGCTCGACGCGGGGTGCGCGAGAGCCTGCTTGGGGCTGGTCACTGGCCGAGCACGTCCTTGATCTCCTTGGACGCCGCGTCCCAGCCCTGGGACGGCGACTTGCCCTTCTGCTCGACCTGGAGGATGCCGACGTCGGTGATCGCGGTGTTGATCGGCTGGTCCTTGATGCCGAAGTACTGCGTCGGGATCGTCTTGGCCGAGTCGGAGAAGATCTGGGTGAGCGGCGCGTTCGAGAAGTACGCCGTGGTGTCCGCGGCCGGCTTCAGGCTCGGGTACGCCGACGGGGTCGAGGGGAAGCTCGCCTGCTTGGCGAAGACCTTGGCCTGCTGCTCGGGCGCGGTCAGCCACTTGGCGAGCGCGACGGCCTCCTTCTGGTGCTTGCCCGCCGTCGGCACGCCGAGGAAGGAGCCGCCCCAGTTGGCCGCGGTGGGCGCCGCCGCCACGTCCCACTGGCCCTTGCCGGCGTCGCCGGACTTCTGCTCGATGTAGCCGATCATCCACGCCGGGCAGGCGACGGTGGCGAAGGCGGCGTTGGCGTAGCCCTGGTCCCAGGTCGGGTCGAACTGCTTCAGCTTCGCCGACATGTTGCTGGTGGCGACGTCCATGGCGACGTTCCACGCCTTCTTCACGCCGTCGGACTTGTCCCAGACGACGTTGCCGGTCGCCTTGTCGTAGTACCGCTCGTCGGCGCCGCCGAGGGCCGCGTTGTAGACGGAGGACGCGGAGTCCACGAACTTGGTGCCCTGGGGAGCCTTCTTCATGTACTGCTTGCCGACGTCGACGTACTTGCTCCAGTCGCCCTTCCACATCTCGGCGAGCTTGGTCCGGTCGGTCGGCAGCCCCGCCTTCTGGAAAAGGTCCTTCCGGTAGCAGACGGCCATCGGCCCGATGTCGGTCCCGAGCCCGATGAGCTTGCCGTCCTTGGTGGTGGCCTGGGCGTTCTTCCAGTCCAGCCACTGGGACTTGTCGACCTCCTTGCCCAGGTCGACGAACTTGTTCGCCTGGGTCTGCACGGCCTCGGTGATGTTGCCGATCTCGATGGCCTGGATGTCGTCGGTGCCGGAGCCGGCCTGGAGGCGGGTGAGCACCTTCGGCCAGTACACGTCGGTGCGGGTGGTGACGTTCTCCTTGATGTTGATGTCCGGGTGCAGCTTCATGTACTCGTCATAGAGGCCGGACTGCTTGTAGCCGAAGACGCCGAAGGTGCCGATGGTCAGCGTGATCTTGCCTTTGCCACTGCCGTTGCCGCCGCCGGAGCCGTCCGACGAGCCGTCGTTCGAGTCCTTGGCGCAGCCGGCCAGCAGCCCCGTGGTCAACGCGGCAACGGCCGCGAGGGCCATCAGCCGCTGGGACCGGCGGATGCTCGTGCGCATTGCGTCCTCCTGTTGCCTGACGTGCCGACCCCCCGGCCAACTGCATGGAACAGGGCCCGTTCGTGCTCGCTGCGGCTCGGGCGGGGAACGTGCGGGATGTGTAGGTGCCAGGTACTGTGGGAGCGCTCCCATAAGTGATGCGTTGAAGGGTCGCCGGTGCGGGGCGGGGTGTCAAGGGAGCGGACAGCGGCAACTGCGTTCAGTTATCTGAGCGTTAACCGGGGCGAGCCGGGGGCGCATCCCCCGGGACGGTCACTGCGGCGAACGGTGCTGTTACATTCCAGGCCAGCACCAGGAGCCGGTCGAGAAAGGCGGAGCCCATGGCAAGCCACGGAGCGCGGGGCCGGAGCGGGGGCCGGCCCACGCTCGAGGAGGTCGCCGCCCGGGCCGGGGTCGGCCGGGGCACGGTCTCGCGGGTGATCAACGGCTCGCCCCGGGTCAGCGACGCCACCCGCGCGGCGGTCGAGGCGGCGGTCGCCGAGCTCGGCTACGTCCCCAACACCGCCGCTCGGGCCCTCGCCGCCAACCGCACCGACGCCATCGCGCTGGTCGTCCCCGAGCCGGAGACCCGTTTCTTCGCGGAACCGTACTTCTCCGACATGCTGCGCGGAGTCGGTTCCGAACTCTCCGACACCGAGATGCAGTTGCTGCTGATCTTCGCGGGCAGCGACCGCGAGCGCCGACGCCTCGCGCAGTACCTGGCCGCCCACCGGGTGGACGGCGTCCTGCTGGTCTCGGTCCACGCCGACGACCCCCTGCCCGATCTGCTGGCCCAGCTGGAGATCCCGGCGGTGATCAGCGGTCCCCGCTCGGCCGGCGAGACGCTCACCTCGGTGGACTCCGACAACTACGGCGGCGCCCGCTCGGCCGTGGAGCACCTGCTCTCCCGCGGCCGCACCCGCATCGCCCATGTCACCGGCCGCCTCGACGTCTACGGCGCCCAGCGCCGCGCCGACGGCTACCGCGACGCCCTGCGCGACGCGGGCCAGGAGGTGGACGAACTCCTGGTCGAACCAGGGGACTTCACGGAAGAGGGCGGCCGCCGCGCCATGTCCGTGCTCCTCGACCGCCGTCCCGGCCTGGACGCGGTCTTCGCCGGCTCGGACGTGATGGCGGCCGGCGCCCGGCAGGTGCTGCGCGAGGCGGGCCGTCGTATCCCGGACGACGTGGCCCTCGTCGGCTACGACGACTCGGCCATCGCCCGCCACATGGACCCGCCGCTGACCAGCGTCCGCCAGCCCATCGAGGAGATGGGCCGCGCCATGATCGACCTCCTCCTCACGGAGATCGCCGACCGCCGCCCGCCCGCGTCCCGGGGGCTGGAGCGGCAGCACGCGGTACTGCCGACGGAACTGGTGGCGCGGGCGTCCTCGTGACGCCGGCGTCCACGTACGTCGGCCTGCGAGCGTCCGCGTACGTTCGCTCGCGCCGGGCCCGGAGAGGGTGGCCGGGCGGACGCGGACGGCGTCGGCAGACCGGGTCAGCGGCCGCAGGCCCGGTTCAGTGCCTCCTCCGCCTGGGCGGCCGGCGCGGTGACCAGGTCGGCCGCCGAGGGCAGGTCGGTGATCACGACCGCGGCCTCCTCCCGTCAGTGGAGAAAGGACTCGGGGCCGAAGCGGCCCCACGCCACGAACGCGGCCAGGACGATGTAGACCACGTCCACCACCATGAACCGGACCTCGTGACGCCGGAGCCGGGTGATCGCCGCACCGGTCATCAGGATCACCAGGCCGAGGGCGGCCAGCGGCACCAGAACCGGCGCGATGCCGAGCGCGGCGGGCAGGATCAGCCCGACCGCGGCCAGCACCTCCAGCGCTCCGATGGCCTTCACGCCGCCGCCGCTGAAGTCGTGGACCCACTGCGAACTGGGCCCGAACGCGGCGATCTTCTCCTTCGCCATGACCACCTTGCCGCCGCCGCCGAGCAGATAGGCGACGGCGAGCAGTCCGGTGACGATCCACAGTGCGAGGTCCATGACCTGTTCCCCTTGTTTCCCCTTGGTCCTGTCGTTCGCTGTCGGCCCTCTGAGACAGGGCACCCCGGCAATCTGTGACAGGAGCGGATACGCTGCTGGACGTCATGCGGATGTTCGAAGGGGGGAATCCGTGCCGGCAACAGCGGTGGAGACGGACGCGGACGGATACCGGTCGCTGCTGTTCTCCATCGCCTACGGGATGACCGGTTCCGTGGGCGACGCCGAGGACATCGTGCAGGACGCCTTCCTCGGTCTGACCCGGGCGCGCCGGGCCGGGACCCCGGTCGTGAACCTGAAGGCGTATCTGACCACCGCGGTGACGCGGCTGGGCATCAACTACCTGGGCTCGGCGCGGGTTCGGCGGGAGACCTATGTGGGCGACTGGCTGCCCGAACCGGTCGTCGTGTCCGCCGACCGGCCCGGACCGGCCGAGCACGCCGAACTGTCCGACTCGCTGTCGATGGCCTTCCTCGTGCTGCTGGAGGCCCTCTCCCCGGTGGAGCGGGCGGTGTTCGTGCTGCGCGAGGTCTTCGGGTACGGCTACCCGGAGGTGGCGCGGCTCACCGGCAAGTCCGAGGCGAACTGCCGGCAGATCTTCGCCCGCGCCAGAAAGCGCATCGCCCCCGGCGGACAGGCCGTCGACAGCCCGTCCCCGGGGCGGCGGGCGGAGAGCGAGGAACTCGCCCGCAAGTTCTTCGCGGCCGCCGAGGGCGGCGACATGGAGGCGCTGCTCGGCATGCTGGCGCCCGACGTGGTGTTCCAGGGCGACGGCGGCGGCAAGGCGCGGGCGCTCGCCAGGTCGGTGACCGACGCGCGGCGCGTCGCCCAGCTCCTGGTCGGCGGCCTGCGCCGGGTCGGAAGACTCGGCGCCTGCCTCGAGGCGGTCCGGGTCAACGGCCGCCCGGGCGGCGTGATCTACGACGCGGAAGGGCGCGTGGCCAGTGTGATCGAGGTCGACATCGCCGAGGGGAGGATCCAGGCGATCCGTTCCGTGTCCAACCCCGACAAGCTCGACCACCTCGGCCCGGTGTCGGACCTCGGGCGGCTGCCGGAGCGGCGGGCCGCCGATCACTGACGGCCGGCGTCCACCGGTACGGCGACCCGCGCCGGGGGCCCGGGAAAACGGATCAGCCGGTGACTCGTCTCTCGACGGAGTCACCGGCTGACCGATGAGGGTGAGTGACGGGACTCGAACCCGCGACATCCTGGACCACAACCAGGTGCTCTACCAGCTGAGCTACACCCACCACGACCGGCGGTTGAACTCGTCGTTTCCCCGACCGGCCGAGAAGAAGTCTACAGGGTCCGAAGGGGTGCTCGCGCACAGGTTTTCGCGCGGGCCGCCGAGCGGACCCCGAAAGGGCGCAGATGTGTCGTTACTGCGCGGGCAGCACGTGCTTGGCGGCGATCGCCTTCGCCGTGTCGGAGTCCGGGCCGGGCTGCGGGACGAAGATGGCCTCGCGGTAGTAGCGCAGCTCGGCGATCGACTCGCGGATGTCGGCGAGGGCCCGGTGGTTGCCGTTCTTCTCCGGGCTGTTGAAGTACGCCCGGGGGTACCAGCGGCGGGCCAGCTCCTTGATGGAGGACACGTCGACGATCCGGTAGTGCAGGTAGTCCTCCACGGCCGGCATGTCCCGCAGCAGGAAGCCGCGGTCGGTGCCGACGGAGTTGCCGCACAGCGGGGCCTTGCCGGGCTCCTTCACGTACTCCTTCACATACGCGAGGACCTGCTCCTCGGCGTCCTGGAGGGTCGTGCCGTTCGGGAGCTCGGCGAGCAGCCCGGACGCGGTGTGCATCTGACGCACCACTTCCGGCATCGTCTCCAGCGCCTGGTCCGGCGGGCGGATGACGATGTCCACCCCCTCGCCGAGTACGTTCAGCTCGGAGTCGGTGACGAGGGCGGCCACCTCGATGAGCGCGTCGTCGGACAGCGAGAGGCCGGTCATCTCGCAGTCGATCCACACCATGCGATCGTTCATGCGACCACCCTAAAGCTGACGTCGGCTTTTGGGGTCCCCCGTGTTCGGCGGGGAAGGCACCGGAGCCGGCCGGCGGGGCGCCGAAAAGGGGGCGAGCCTGTGCTCGCCCCCTCCCGATCAGCTACCGGCCCGCGGCCCCGGCAGCAGCCCCACCGCGCCCGCCGCCGTACGGCGGCTCTGCACGGGCACCCCGTTGTCCCGGTCCGGGTGCAGCATGGGTGCGTGACCCACCGGTCCGGGGCCCGCGAGGGCCGTGGGTGGGCCCGGCTGGCCGGACGCGGACAGGGACGGCTCGCTGTCGGCCGCCCTCTCGCCCTGTGGCCTGCGGGCCCGGTAGGCGGCCCGGTAGGCGGCGGGGGAGGAGCCGAGCTGGCGGCGGAAGTGCCCGCGCAGCGCGACGGGGGAGCGGAAGCCGCAGCGGCCCGCCACCTCGTCCACGGAGTAGTCCGACGTCTCCAGAAGACGCTGTGCCTGCAGCACCCGCTGGGTGATCAGCCACTGCAGCGGTGCGCTGCCGGTCAGCGAGCGGAACCGGCGGTCGAACGTACGACGGCTCATATAGGCGCGTGCCGCCAGGGTCTCCACGTCGAACTGCTCGTGGAGGTGTTCCAGCGCCCAGGCGACGACCTCGGCGAGCGGGTCGGCGCCGATCTCCTCGGGTAAAGACCGATCGAGGTAGCGCTCCTGACCGCCGCTGCGGCGCGGTGGGACCACCAGGCGGCGGGCCAGCGCGCCGGCCGCCTCGTTGCCGTGGTCCGTCCGCACGATGTGGAGACAGAGATCGATTCCGGCCGCCGTACCCGCCGATGTCAGGACGTCGCCGTCGTCCACGAAGAGCTCTCGTGGATCGACGTGCACCGACGGATAGCGCTTGGCCAGCGTCGGCGCGTACATCCAGTGGGTCGTCGCCGGGCGGCCGTCCAGCAGGCCCGCCGCCGCGAGGACGAAGGCGCCGGTGCACAGCCCGACGATGCGGGCGCCCTCCTCGTGCGCCCGGCGCAGCGCGTCGAGCGCCTCCTCCGGTGGCGGCGCGGTGATCGACCGCCAGGCCGGTACGACGACCGTCCCGGCGCGGGATATCGCCTCCAGTCCATGCGGTGCGCTGAGTTCCAGGCCCCCTGTGGTCCGCAGCGGGCCTTCCTCGCCGGCGCACACCAGCAGCCGGTAGCGCGGTACGCCGGCGTCCTGGCGGTCTATCCCGAACACCGACAGCGGAATGGAACTCTCGAAGATGGGGCCGCCGCTGAACAGCAGCACCGCGACGATCTCCTTGCGACGTCGCCCGGAGAGTTTCCGGGCTGCGGCTTCCGGCGCGGCAGTGGAGTCGTGGCTCATACTGCTAAGCCCCCCTCGGTGGTCGCGGCTCCTCGGTTGTGTCGCTCCTGCACGTTTCCCCTCGGTCCTGCACGAGTCCCCCGCCGTAAGACAGTCAAGATCGAATCTACTGGCTCCCGCGGTCTCACGGTGACCAGTTCCACACGCCCGAGATTGTCGACATGACAACTTGGCGTGAAGCATTCGATCACGAAGCGTTGCACTCGCGGAGCGTGCAGGGAAGTGCGCCTTGTCGCAGTGGCCAAACCGCGTAGGGTGCGCAGCCGCCCGTGGACCCTTTCCGTGCAGGTCGAACGGGGGTTGGAGGGTGGTTGGGGACCCTTTTCGGCACCATTCAGAAGTTGGCTGAAAAGAAGCGTTCGGGGGTACGAAAACAGGTCAGTCGACCGGTGTCCGTCGGCGGGTGTGACGTCCGCCTCTTTGCTCGGCGCAACCCGCCGCACACCGCTCCGACCGGCGCAGCAGGAAGCGGCACGCGGCCGTGACGGCGGCCAGGCCCAGGGCGGCGCCCGCCGCGCCGGCCAGCGAGGTTCCGTACCAGACGAGGACCACGGGGACGAGGACGCAGCTGAAGACGGCCCAGCGGATCACATCGCTCACGGTGTCCGGCGCGGGTGGCGGCTCGGAGGTGGATCGGTGACCGGGCATGACTCGTACTCCCTGTGGCGGTGGCTCGTCCGGTTCAACGTCTGTTCGACCGGTCGGTCACCGCCCGTACAACTGTTGATCCTGTGCAAACCGCCTGTACGGGGCAGCAACCATTGCGTTACGGGCGCCGCTCGTGCATGCTCCGGTGAACCCCTACGGATGTCGGGGGACCGCTTACGGAGCGTGCGCGGGATCTGGGCTCGGGAGGCGTGCCGCCGTACCCTTGGGGGTATGGGGTTGGGAAGATGTTTCCCGGACACAGCTCCGCCGCACACTGTCGTCCCACCCATAAAAGGATCACAACGCCGAGACAGCCATGGCCGGTCACGAATTCTTCGAACCCGCGGACCGCAAGCGGCCGGTCGCCGATCCCACGGCGGCCGATCCCCTGGCGGCGGAAGAGCCACGTCCCTCATGCGACCCTGCCTTCCGGCACGGAGTCGTCGTCGGCTTCGACGGCTCCACCTCCAGCGAGCGCGCCCTCGCCTACGCCATCGGCATGGCCCACCGCTCCCACTCGGGCCTGATCATCGTCCATGTCGCCAACCGGCTGCCGACCACCGTGTGGGCCGGCTGCGAGCCGCCCGTCTTCGTGGACGTGCCGGACCACCGCACCGAGGTCCTCGGCCTGGAGCTGGCGTGCGCGGACTATCTCGCCGAGGTGCCGTGGATCCTGGTCGAGCGGGGCGGGGACATCTGCCACGAACTCGAAGAGGTGGGGCGGGAGTACGAGGCCGACGCGATCGTCGTCGGCTCCACGCACGGCATCGTCGGCCGCATCTTCGGCTCGGTCGCGGGGCGGCTCGCCAAGCGGGCGCAGCGGCCGGTGATCGTCATTCCCTGAGCGTCCCAACTCCCTTTGTGCAGCGCGAAACTACTCGCGCGTAGAGGTGGTTTGTGCCCTTGTGAAGGGCATATATCGGTCACCGCGCAACAGCACAGCATGAAGGGAGCCCGCCGTGGACAACGGAAGTACTACGGTGGTCGGCCGACTCGCCCTGGGAATCACCCTGTTGGCATTCGGTCTCGGTACGACAGGCGTGATCCACGGTGTGGCAGCCTCCGACGCCGTGTCAGTGGCCCACTATGTGGGTGGAGTTGCTCTGTTCCTGGTCGGCCTGCTGGCCTTCCGCGGCGGGGACGCCGCCTCCGGTACGGGCTTCGTGGCCCTCGGCGCACTGTGGTTCACCTGGGCCGTCGCAGGTCAGGGCTCGGCCGACGCGGCCGGACTCTTCCTGCTCCTCTTCGCCCTGGTGGCGCTCACCCTGACCCTCGCGGGCGGGGACGGCCTGGGCCAGGTCATGCACGGGCTGCTGTTCCTGGCGATGCTGGTGCTGGCGGTGGCGGCCTTCGCCGACAGCTCTTCTCTGACCAAGGTCGGGGGCTGGCTGGCGGCCGTGTCGGGTGCGGTGGCCTGGTACGCGGCCACGGCCGCGCTGGCCCACTGGCCGACGGCGCTTCCCGGACGTGCTGCCGGCCGGGGGGTGACGGCCGCCGGCTGATTCCAGCAGCACTGAACGGACCCCCACGTGAAGGTGGCCACGTGGGGGTCCCGTTCTGCTGTGGCGGAATTACTCCACCGTCACCGACTTCGCGAGGTTGCGGGGCTTGTCGATGTCCCGGCCCAGGGCCTTCGCCGTGTGGTACGCCAGGAGCTGGAGCGGGATGCCCATCAGGATCGGGTCGAGCTCGTCCTCGTTCTTCGGGACGACGATCGTCTGGTCGGCCTTCTCCTGGTGCTGGTGGGCCACCGCGAGGATCTTGCCGCTGCGGGCCTTGATCTCCTCCAGGGCCGCGCGGTTCTTCTCCAGCAGGTCGTCGTCGGGGACGATCGCGACCGTGGGCAGGGCCGGCTCGATCAGGGCCAGCGGGCCGTGCTTCAGCTCGGAGGCGGGGTAGGCCTCGGCGTGGATGTAGGAGACCTCCTTGAGCTTCAGGGAGGCCTCGCGGGCCACCGGGTAGCCCCGCACGCGGCCGATGAAGAGCATCGAGCGGGCGTCGGCGTACAGCTCGGCCAGCTCCTTGATCCGCTCCTCCTGCTTGAGGATCTCGGTGATCTGCTCGGGCAGCTTCCTGAGGCCCTCGATGATCCGCTTGCCGTCCCGGACCGAGAGGTCACGGGTGCGGCCCAGGTGCAGGGCGAGCAGCGCGAAGGCGACCGTCATGTTGGTGAAGCACTTGGTCGACACCACGCAGACCTCGGGGCCGGCGTGCACGTAGATGCCGGCGTCCGCCTCGCGGGCGATCGCCGAGCCGACCACGTTGACGACGCCGAAGACCCGGGCGCCCTTGCGCTTCAGCTCCTGAACGGCGGCGAGGACGTCGTACGTCTCACCGGACTGGGAGACCGCCACGTACAGGGTGTCGGGGTCGACGACCGCGTTGCGGTAGCGGAACTCGGAGGCGGGCTCGGCGTCGGCGGGGATGCGGGCCAGTTCCTCGATCATCTGGGCGCCGATCATGCCCGCGTGGTACGAGGTGCCGCAGCCGAGGATCTTCACGCGGCGGATCTGCCGGGCCTCGCGGGCGTCCAGGTTGAGGCCGCCGAGGTGCACGGTGGAGAAGCGGTCGTCGATGCGGCCGCGCAGCACGCGGTCCACGGCGTCGGCCTGCTCGAAGATCTCCTTGTGCATGTAGGTGTCGTGGCCGCCCATGTCGTACGACTCGGCCTCCCACTCCACCGTGGTGGGCTCGGCGGTGGTGCGCGTGCCCTCGGTGGTGTAGGTGCGGAAGTCGTCGGCCTTGAGGGTGGCCATCTCGCCGTCGTCCAGGGTCACTATCTGGCGGGTGTGCATGACCAGGGCGGCGATGTCGGACGCGACGAACATCTCCTTCTCGCCGATGCCGAGGACGACCGGGGAGCCGTTGCGGGCCACCACGATCCGGTCGGGGAAGTCGGCGTGCAGGACCGCGATGCCGTACGTGCCCTCGATCACCCGGACCGCCTGGCGGACCTTGTCCTCCAGCTTCTCGGCGGTGGCGCGGGCGATGAGGTGGGTGAGGACCTCGGTGTCGGTCTCGGAGAGGAACTCGACACCGTCCGCCTCCAGCTTGCGGCGCAGGTCGGCGGCGTTGTCGATGATGCCGTTGTGCACGACGGCGACCTTGTTGTCGGCCGACATGTGCGGGTGGGCGTTGGTGTCGGAGGGGGCGCCGTGGGTGGCCCAGCGGGTGTGGGCGATACCGGTGGTGCCCTTGAAGCGCGCCGGGACCTTGGCCTCCAGGTCGCGCACCCGGCCCTTGGCCTTGACCATCTTCAGGCCGGGCGCCTTCGGAGAGGTGACGACGATGCCCGCGGAGTCGTAGCCGCGGTACTCCAGCCGCTGCAGGCCCTCCAGGAGGAGAGGGGCGACGTCACGCTTCCCGATGTATCCGACAATTCCGCACATATACAGGTATTCCTAGCCGTAGACGATGCGGCGCAGCTGCCTGAGCGTCAGCTCGGGCGGTGCCACCGCTCGATATTTGAGGTCCGCCCCGATCCGTTCGAAGATCTCCGCGTTCACCAGGCCCTGGGCCTGGAGTTCGCGGTGGCGGCGCCGGACGTAGTCCTCCGTCGACTCGTCGAAGTAGGCGAGCACGTCCTGGACCACCCGCAGCGCCTCGCCCCGGCTCAGGGGCGTGGACCGCGTCAGATGATCAAGCAGTTCGTCGTGCACCCGGTAGATCCTGAGCCACCGGCGCCGGTTTCGCAAGAATCGTGCCCGATATCGGGCAGATGCCTGTTGTCGGTCTGGTGGATCTCTGTTCGCCGGCTGTCCATCCTGTGTCCTGCGTCTCGTTGGAGATGTGGACCATTTTCAGGCTCCATGGACATTCCTCGTATGGGAGTACCGGAGAAGCTGGCCGCGCGCATGAGCATGGCCGAGCAGCACGAGTACCTGCGCGCCAGATTCTCCCGGCGCACCATGATCAGAGGCGGCGCCGTCACGCTCGGCGCCGTCGCGGGTGGCGCGTTCGTGCCGGGCGCCACCGCCCAGGCGGCCGTGCCGACGCAGGCCACCGCCCCCGCCACCGAGACGGTCGACGGCGCCCTGGTGGCCCCCTTCGGCCGCCACCTCGCCTACGGCAACGACCCGCGCACCGAGATGACCGTCTCCTGGCAGGTCCCGGTCGCCGTGAAGAACCCGTTCATCCGCATCGGCGCCCACCCCTGGGACCTCTCCCGCAAGATCGAGGCCGAGGTCCGCACCCTCTACACCCCGGCCGGCGTCGGCGCGAGCGGCGACCACACGCAGTACTACCTGCACGCCCGGCTCAGTCACCTGCGCCCGGGCCGGACCTACTACTACGGCGTCGGCCACGAGGGCTTCGACCCGGCCGAGCGGCACCTGCTGGGCACCCTGGGCACCTTCACCACCGCCCCCGCCCACAAGGCGCCGTTCACCTTCACCGCCTTCGGCGACCAGGGCGTCAGCTACCACGCCCTCGCCAACGACAGCCTGATCCTCGGCCAGAACCCCGCCTTCCACCTGCACGCCGGCGACATCGCCTACGGTGACCCGGCCGGCCAGGGCAAGACCACCGACACGGGCTTCGACTCGCGCACCTGGGACCAGTTCCTGTACCAGACCGAGTCGGTCGCCAAGCAGGTCCCGTGGATGGTCAGTTACGGCAACCACGACATGGAGGCCTGGTACTCGCCCAACGGCTACGGCGGCGAGGAGGCCCGCTGGACCCTCCCGGACAACGGCCCGGATGCGAAGAACCTGCCCGGCGTCTACTCCTTCGTCCACGGCAACACCGCGGTCGTCTCGCTGGACCCCAACGACGTCTCCTTCGAGATCCCGGCGAACCTGGGCATTTCGGGTGGAACCCAGACGTCGTGGTTCGAGGCCCAGCTGAAGAAGTACCGGTCGTGTGACGACATCGACTTCATCGTCGTCTTCTTCCACCACTGCGCGTACTGCACGTCCACGGCGCACGCCTCGGAGGGGGGCGTGCGCCAGGAGTGGGTGCCGCTGTTCGAGAAGTACCAGGTGGACCTGGTCATCAACGGCCACAACCACCAGTACGAGCGCACCGACGTGATCAAGGACAACAAGGTCACCAAGAAGCTCCCGATCGGCGGCACCGCCTACCCCGAGACCGAGGGCGTGGTCTACGTCACCGCGGGCGCGGCGGGCCGCAGCCTGTACGCGTTCAGCGCCCCGGACTCCTACGAGGGCCACGAGAACGAGGTCGACTCCGTCGCCTCCTTCATCAACACCAAGGACGGCAAGGTCAACGAGACCGTCGCCTGGTCCCGGGTCCGCTACCTGAACTACTCCTTCCTGCGCGTGGACGTCACCCCCGCGCCGAAGGGCCGCCAGACCACGCTGACGGTGTCGGGCATCGCCGAGACCGGTGACCGCATCGACCACTTCACGGTGTCCCGCACCGCGAAGTAAGGATTCGTCAGCGTCTCCGGGCCCGGGCGGTCCTCACCCGCGCTCTACATGCGCTTGAGGACCGCCTGCTTGGCCAGGGCGAACTCCTCGTCGGTCAGCACCCCGTCGCGGCGCAGTTCGCCCAGCTCGCGCAGGCGCCGCAGCAGGGCGTCGTGCTCGCTCTCGGCGGCCGGCTCCTTGGCGAGCGGCACGGGCTGCGGGCGTACGCCGTCCTCCCCGGCGCGGGCCGCGGGAACCGCGGGAGCCGCGGGATGCGGCAGCCGCGCCTGTACGGCGGCGGCGACCAGCGCCATCAGCGGATCCTTCTTGAACCCCCACAGCTCGACCGCGTTCGGGTCGTACTTGGGCTGGGCCGTCACCGGGGCGCCGCGCACCAGGAACCGCAGATGCCCGTTCTCCAGCCCGGCCGCCGGCTGCCACTCCACGCCGACGACGTCCGCGAGGGGGATCGTACGGGGGCCGCCGGAGGACTTGGCGTCCTCCGTCTTCCAGTTCCACTCCAGCCGCACCCGCTCCCCGTCGAAGCCCGCGGTGCCGTCCCCGGCGGAGGCGGACACCGGCAGCGGCGGCCCCGGGAGCAGGTACCCGTCGACCGGATCCGGTGAAACCCCGTCCAGCAGCAGGGCGTTGCGCACCTCGTCCGCGAAGTACTCGGCGACGCCGTACCGGTCCGACTCCACCGTCAGCTGGTACGGGTCGTTCGGCTCGGCCAGCCGGCCGCCGGTGGCCTGCGTCAGTGGATCGGCGCCGTCGCGCAGCCGCAGCCTCAGCCGGCCCGACCGCCGCCCCTGCTCGAAGGAGACACCGGCCAACGCCCCCAGCGGTACGACGAGTTCCCCCAGCTCGCGACGGAGCAGGCTCACGTTCTTGTCCCGCCCCGGGGTGAGCCGCAGGGCATCGCCGTCGAAGGCCCAGGTGCCGTCCTTCTGGATGATTTCCGCCATGGAGGGATTGTTTCATCGGATCTGCGGGAGAGTGGTCTCGACCACATCTGAAGGGAGCGCATGTGAGACGCGACCACAGCACGACTCCCCGGACACCTCGCATCCTCGGATCACTGCTGCTTCTGGCGGCGGCCGGAGCCTTCACCCTCGGCGCCGCCCCCACGGCGCGCGCGGCCGCCCCGGAACCGCTGGACCAGGTGGTGCCGGCCCCCGCGTCGGCCGAGCCCGGCGGGGCCCCGTACCGCATCACCTGGGCGACCGGCGTCCACGTCGACGACTCCGCCGAGGTCCGCCGCATCGGCACCTACCTCACCGGCATCCTCCGCCCCTCCACCGGCTATCCACTGCCGCTCACCGACCACGGCACCGGCGGCATCCGGCTCCACCTCACCCAGGGCGACTTCGGGGCCGAGGGCTACCGGCTGCACAGCGACCCGGCCGGCGTCACCATCACCGCGAGCGCGCCCGCCGGCCTCTTCCACGGCGTCCAGACCCTGCGCCAGCTGCTCCCGGCGGCCGTGGAGCGGAAGACGGTCCAGCCGGGCCCCTGGCAGATCGCGGGCGGCACCGTGGAAGACCACCCCCGCTACTCCTACCGGGGCGCCATGCTGGACGTCTCCCGGCACTTCTTCACGGTCGACCAGGTCAAGCGCTACATCGACCAGCTGGCCCTCTACAAGATCAACGAGCTGCATCTGCACCTCAGCGACGACCAGGGCTGGCGCATCGCCGTCGACTCCTGGCCGCGCCAGGCCACCTTCGGCGGCTCCACCGAGGTCGGCGGCGGCAAGGGCGGCTACTACACCAAGGACCAGTACCGGGAGATCGTGGCGTATGCCGCCTCCCGCTATCTGGAGGTGGTCCCCGAGATCGACATGCCCGGCCACACCAACGCGGCCCTCGCCTCCTACGCCGACCTCAACTGCGGCGGCGTGGCACCCCCGCTGTACACCGGCACCCAGGTCGGCTTCAGCTCCCTGTGCGTACCGAAGGAGGTCACGTACACCTTCGCGGACGACGTGATCAGGGAGCTGGCCGCGCTCACCCCGGGCCGCTACCTCCACATCGGCGGCGACGAGGCGCACTCCACCAGCCACGACGACTACGTGAAGTTCATGGACCGCGTACAGCCGATCGTCGCCAAGTACGGCAAGACCGTCATCGGCTGGCACCAGCTCACCGGCGCCCACCCCGCCAAGGGCGCCCTCGCCCAGTACTGGGGCCTGGACAGCACCAGCGCCGCCGAGAAGGCCCAGGTCGCCCAGGCCGCCCAGAACGGCACCGGGCTGATCCTGTCCCCGGCGGACCGCGTCTACCTCGACATGAAGTACACCAGCGGCACCAAGCTGGGCACGAAGTGGGCCGGTTACGTCGAGGTGCAGCGGTCGTACGACTGGAACCCCGGCAACTACCTCCCGGGCGCCCCGGCATCGTCCATCAGGGGCGTGGAGACCCCCCTGTGGACGGAGACCCTGAAGACGAACGCCGACCTCGACTACATGGCGTTCCCCCGCCTCCCGGGCGCGGCCGAACTGGGCTGGTCCCCATCGGCCACCCACGACTGGACCACCTACAAGCTCCGCCTGGCCGCCCAGGCCCCGCGCTGGGACGCCCTGGGCATCACCTACTACCGCTCGCCGCAGGTCCCCTGGCCGTCCCAGTAGCCGATCACGGACACGACGGGCACCCCGGGGGACCGTACCCCGGGGTGCCCACGGCCGCGCTCCTGAGCGACTGAAGCCACCACCACGCGTGGTGGCTGGCCACCGGGGGTTCCAGGGGCCGGCCTCAGAGCCCGGCGATCGGGTTCTTCAGCGCGCCGACGAGTTGAAGCGCGCCCGAGGGATCGGCCAGGTCCACCATCTGCCTGTTGTCGCGCAGTTGGAGCCGGTTCAGGCAGGACAGGGCGAACTCCGGGGCGAACATGTCGTACTGGCGGAATCTGTCGGACAGTTCGGGGTTGGCGTCCTGGTACTCGCGGGTGACCTCCGCGACCGTGCGCCAGAAGGTGTCCTCCTCCAGGATCCCCTCGGCGGCGAGACGCGCGGCGAGGAAGCGGAAGAAGCAGTCGAAGACGTCCGTGAAGATGGAGAGGAGCTTCTGCTCCTCCGGGACCTCGACGCGGATGCGTGCGACCTCCGGCGGCAGGACCGCGTCCGGGTCCATCACCGCGATCTCCTCGGCGATGTCCTTGTAGACCGCCCGCTGCACCACCCCGTCCTTCAGCACCAGGATCACGTTCTCGCCGTGCGGCATGAAGACGAGGTCGTAGGCGTAGAAGCTGTGCAGGAGCGGGGTGTAGTAGGCACGGAGGTAGCGCCGTAGCCACTGCGTCGGTGTGAGGCCCGACCGGTCGATCAGCGCGCCCGCGAAGGAGGCGCCGGTGTGGTCCACGTGGAGGAGGGAGGCCATGGTGGCGAGGGACTCGCCCTCCCCGAGGGAGGGCACGGGGCTCTCCCGCCACAGCGCGGCCAGCATCTTACGGTACGGCGAGTAGCGGTCGGTGGCCTGCTCGTACTCCAGGTGGCGGTAACCGACGGCCGCGCGCTCGCGGATGATCGTCAGGCCCGTCGACTTCAGCACGGGGTCGTTCTCGATCAGCTGGGCCAGCCAGTCGTTGATGGCGGGGGTGGACTCCATGTAGGCGGCGGACAGGCCGCGCATGAAGCCCATGTTGAGGACCGACAGGGCCGTCTTCACATAGTGCTTGCGCGGATTGCTGGTGTTGAAGAAGGTGCGTATCGACTGCTGGGCCAGGTACTCGTCGTCGCCCTCGCCGAGGCAGACCAGGCGCCGGCGAGCCACCTCGGCGGCGAAGGTGACGGAGAGCTTGTTCCACCACTGCCAGGGGTGAACGGGGATGAGGAGGTAGTCGGCGGGGTCCAGGTCCTGGTCGGTGAGGAGCGTACGGAAACGGTTCAGCGTCTCCTCGCCCAGCTCCTCCCGCAGGAAGGACTCGTACTCGATCCCGGCACCCGCCGTGAACGCGGCCCGCGAGCGGTGCGCGGCCAGCCACACCAGCCGGACCGGGCTCGCCGTCTCCGGGGCGTACGACAGGTACTCGTGGATGCCGAACCCGAGCCGTCCGTTGTTCGCGACGAAGCAGGGGTGACCCTCGGTCATCCCGGTCTCGATGGCCTGGAAGCCCTGGCGGGCGAGCTCGGCGGAGGTCACCTTCGGTTTGGTGAGCTTGTAGCAGGTGCCGGAGAGGGTCGAGGAGATCTCCTCCAGGTAGACGGGCAGGATCTCGTCGCTCAGGCCCAGGGAGTTCTTCAGTTCTATGAAGAAGTCGAAGGCTGCCAAGGGAAGTTCGGTGGCTCCCCGGTGGCGGGTGATGGAGTCGGCGTCGATCTGCCAGTGGTCGAGGGCGCGGCGGACGGCGGAGAAACGGTACGTGGTTCCCCCGTCGTCGCTGTGGACCGCGTACCGTTCGTCGTCGAGGGCCTCCGGCGTGATCAGCCGCTCGTGCGCGAACTCCGCGAGCGCCTTGCGGATGAGCAGACGGTTGGCGGTCGCCCAGCGCTCGGGGGAGAGGTGGGCCACCGCGTCGGCGAGACTCACAGGGCCACCCCCGTCGCGGCGACGAACTGCTCGCGGGTGCAGAAGCTCAGCAACGCCTTCTTCTCCGGCTTCTGGATCTCCCGCTCGGGCACGAACCCGACGGCCTCGTTCAGGGCGTGCACGGCCTTGTTGGCCACGTCCGGTTCGACCACCACGCGTTCCACGGCGGCGTCCTCGAAGAGGTGCGCCATCACGGCGGTGATGACGGTCCGCGTGAACCCGTGCACGGGCGTGTCGGTCGGTGGGACCAGGAAGTGCATGCCGACGTCGCCCGGCCGGGGCTCGTACAGGCCGACCAGTTCGCGGTGTGCGGGGTCGTACTGCTCCATCAGGAACACCGGCACCCCGTCCAGCAGCCCGAGCAGCGCGTGATGGTGTTCGTCAGCCGCGATCTCCATGTACGCGCGTTCGACGTCCTCCAGCCTCGCGTCCTGCATCATCCAGAAGGCCGCCTTGGGGTGGGTGACCCAGGAGTGCAGCAGCTCGGCGTCCTGCAGCGGATCTACGGTACGGAAAGTGAAAGTCATACTGCGAACTCCTGGAACGCGATGGTCTTCTCGACCGGGTAGTACTCGCTGCCGAGCAGCTCGCGGATGATGTACGCGTTGCGGTACGCCCCCATGCCCAGGTCGGGGCTGGTGATGCTGTGGGTGTGGACGCCGGCGTTCTGCAGGAAGACGCCTCGGCCGGTGACGTCGATGGCGTAGTTGCGGGCCACGTCGAAGCGGCCGTGTCCGTCGAAGCGGAGGCGGTCACGGACCGGGGCGAGGAAGGCCGGGGGCTGGTAGTGGTAGCCGGTGGCCAGCAGCAGGCCCTCGGTGCGGATCTCGAAGTCCTTGTCCTGCTCGTCCTGGCGGAAGCCCAGGGTGTACGCGCCGTCCGAGTAAGTGGCGCTGCGCAGGGTGGAGTTGGTGAGCAGCCGCGTCGGCAGGGGGCCGGTGAGGTTCTTCTGGTAGAGCAGGTCGAAGATCGAGTCGATCAGATCCGAGTTGATGCCCTTGAACAGGCCCTTCTGCTGCTTCTCCAGCCGGTAGCGGGTCTCCTCGGGCAGCGCGCGGAAGTAGTCGATGTAGTCCGGGCTGGTCATCTCCAGGGTGAGTTTGGTGTATTCGAGGGGGAAGAAGCGGGGGGAGCGGGTGACCCAGTTGAGCTGGTAGCCGTGGACGTCGATCTCGGCGAGCAGCTCGTGGTAGATCTCGGCCGCGCTCTGGCCGCTGCCGACGACGGTGATGGACTTCTTCGCCTGCAGCTCCGTCTTGCGGTGCATGTACTGGGAGGTGTGCAGCACACCGTCACCGGCCAGACCCTGACAGGGCTGCGGGATGTGGGGGGTCGTCCCCGTGCCGAGGACCAGGTGCCGGGCGCGGAACGTTTCACCGGCCTGCGTGTGCACGCCGTACAGCCCGTCCTCGTACGTCACCTCGGTGACCGTCGTGCCGAAGCGGACGCTGCTGAGTTTGCCCGCCGCCCAGCGGCAGTAGTCGTCGTACTCGACGCGCAGCGGATAGAAGTTCTCGCGGATGTAGAACGAGTACAGCCTCCCCTTCTCCTTCAGGTAGTTGAGGAAGGAGTACGGCGAGGTCGGGTCGGCGAGGGTGACCAGGTCCGACATGAACGGGGTCTGGAGGTGGGCGCCGTCCAGGAACATCCCGGCGTGCCACTCGAAGTCCGGCTTGGAGTCCAGGAAGACCCCGTTCAGGCCCGCGATGGGTTCGGTGAGGCAGGCGAGGCCGAGGTTGAAGGGGCCGAGCCCGATCCCCACGAAGTCGTAGGTCTTTTCCAGGGCTTCAGGACGCGCGGTCAAGGGACTCTCCCAGGTACTGCTCGGCGTGGCCGGCGATCAGGTCGAGGACGGCGGCGATGTCGGCCGGCGTCGTCTCGGGGTTGAGCAGGGTGAACTTCAGGTAGTGGCGGCCGCCGGCCTCGGTGCCCGCGACCACGGCGTCCCCGGAGGCGAACAGGGCCTTGCGGGCGTAGAGGTTGGCGCGGTCGATCTCGGCCGGGTCGGTGACGGCCGCCGGGATGCAGCGGAAGACCAGGGTGGACAGGGTGGGTTCCACGACGACGTCGAAGCGGGGGTCGGCGGCGAGCAGTTTCCAGCCCTCGGCCGCCAGGTCGCAGACCTCGTCGAAGAGCTGCCCGATGCCGTCGGCGCCCATCACCCGCAGGGTCATCCACAGTTTGAGGGCGTCGAAGCGGCGGGTGGTCTGCAGGGACTTGTCGACCTGGTTGGGGATGCGTTCCTGCACCATGCGGCGCGGGTTGAGGTACTCCGCGTGGTAGGTGGCGTGGCGCAGGGTGGCCGCGTCCCGCACCAGGACGGCGGACGAACTCACCGGCTGGAAGAAGGACTTGTGGTAGTCGACGGTGACGGAGTCGGCGCGTTCGATGCCGGTGAGGAGGTGGCGGCGGGTGGGCGAGGCGAGCAGCCCGCAGCCGTAGGCGGCGTCGACGTGCATCCACACGCCGTACTGGGCGCACAGCCCGGCGATCTCCGGGAGGGGGTCGATGGAGCCGAAGTCGGTGGTGCCGGCGGTGGCGACGACCGCCATCGGCACCAGCCCGTCGCGCCGGCAGCGCTCCAGCTCATGGGCGAGGGTGACGGTCTGCAGCCGCTTGTCGTGGTCCACGGGGACGGGGACGACCGCCTCCTGGCCGAGCCCGAGGAGTTTGGCGGACTTCTTCACGCTGAAGTGGCTGACCTCGGAGGCGAAGATCCGCAGTCGGGCCGGGCTGTCGGTCTTCGCCTCCTCCCGTGCCAGCAGCAGCGCCTGGAGGTTGGACTGGGTGCCGCCCGAGGTGAACACGCCGTCGGCGGCGGGCCCGAGGCCGATCCGGTGGGCCGTCCAGTCGATGAGCCTGCGCTCGATGAGGGTGCCGCCGGCCGACTGGTCCCAGGTGTCGAGGGAGGAGTTGACCGCCGAGAGCACGGCCTCGCCGAGCACCGCGGGGATGGCGACGGGGCAGTTGAGGTGGGCGAGGTAGCGGGGGTGGTGGAAGTAGACCGCGTCGCGGAGGTAGACGTCCTCCAGCTCGTCCAGGACCGCGGCGGTGTCGCCGAGCGGGCGGTCCAGGTCGATGGCGTCGATCCGGGGGGAGAGGGCGTCGGCGGTGACGCCGGTGAACGGACGGTCGGTGGTGGCGAGTTTGGCCGCCACCCGCTCGACTCCTTCGGTCACGGAGCTGCGGTAGTGCTCCGCGGTGAGGCCATTGAGCAGGTGCGAGCGCATGTGGGGGTCCTCCGAGGGGACAGTCCGTGCGGGTGTGAACGGAACCGCTTTCAACTTAGGTTAGCCTAACCTAAGTTTATTGGATCAAGGCGTGCGTCACCCGTGACCGGTGTCACCCGCAAGGGAGTTACCCGGCCGCCCGCAGCTGGTCCTCGGCCATCCCCTGCCGCCAGTACCCGACGAAGGTCACCCGGCGCCGGTCGACCCCGCGCTCGCCGACGAAGTGCCGCCGCAGCGCCTTCACCTGCCCCGACTCACCGGCGATCCACACGTACGGCCGCCCGGCACGGGGAAGTCGGGCGGCTCGTACGGCGTCGACGGCCATGGGGGACCCGTCGTGCCGTACGAGCCACGTGATCTCCGCGTCCGCCTGCGTGCGCACGTCCTGGATGTCACCGGCGTGCGGCACCTCCAGCCAGGCCCGGGCGCATGTGCCGGCGGGCAGGGACTCCAGGATGGCGGTCGCGGCCGGTACGGCGGTCTCGTCGCCGCACAGGACGACGAGGTCGGTGTCCTCGGGCGGGCGGAAGCGGATGGCGCGGTTGTCGGCGATCGCCGGACCGAGCAGCAGCACCCGGTCGCCGGGGGTGGCACGGGAGGCCCAGTGGGAGGCGGGGCCGGCGGGGGTGGGGGCGCCGGGTCCGATGCCGTGCAGCGCGAAGTCGATGTCGATCTCGACCGTGCTGCCCTCGGCGTCCCGGCGCAGGGACCGCAGCGTGTACGAACGCATCACCGCCCGTACGTCATCGGGCAGTTCACGCCAGGCCTGCCACCAGCCGTCCCCCAGGTCCAGGGGCACGACGGGCTCCGGCTGACCCGGATGCGGCAGGAACAGGGAGAGGGACTGGTCGCGCCCGTCGGAGTGGAACGCGTGCAGACCGGCTCCGCCGAAGGTGACGCGGACGAGAGACGGCCCCAGCCGCCTCGTCCGTACGACCTGCAGGGAGAAGAAGCGGAAGGGGGTGGCCACGGCCGTCGTCATCAGGGGCTCCTCAGCTGACCTTCTTGGCCTTCTCCAGGGCCTCGGCCAGGCTGTTCACAAGCGGCACGCACTTGTCGTACGAAAGGATCGGCTCGGGCGACCGGGCGATGACCTGCCCCGCCTTCACCGCGGGCAGCTTCTTCCACGTCGGCTTGGTGATGCCGGCCGGCTGGATCGCCGACGACCGGTCGTCCATCATGATGATGTCGGCCTTGTATTTGTCGACGTTCTCCCAGCTCAGCGACTCGTACCAGCCACCGCCCTGCTTCTTGGCGCTCTCCGGCGGCTCGACGAAGTTCACGCCCAGGGCCTTGAAGTACTCCAGGTCGATCGAGAGGTTGGTGCCGGAGACGTAGAACAGCGGGTCGCTGGCGCTGCCGGCCATCACCTTGATGTCCGGCTTGGCCTTGGCGGCGGCGCGCAGCCGGGCGGCCGCGGCCTCGAACCGCTTCCTGGCGTCGGCCACCTTCGCGGCCTTCATGTCCGCCCCCAGCGATTCGGCCAAGTCCCACATGCGCTGCAGCGGTTGGGTGAGCTGGCGGTCGTATACGGAGATGCCGATGCTGGGGGCCAGCTGGGCGATCTTCTTCTTCGATTCCTCGGGGACGTACCAGAGGGTGCCGGCGTCGTCGAACATCGTCGTGATCAGCAGGTCCGGCGCGAGCGAGGCGAACTTCTCGATGCTGAACTGGCCCCAGGCGTTGCCGAGGACGGTCACCTTGCTGACGTCCATGTCGCCGGCCTGGACGTCGGCCTTGCCGTCCTTGGTCGTCGGTCCGAAGACGCCCCTGACCTGGACGCCGTAGTCGTGGAGCGCGGCGCCGACACCGGTGAAGGCGACGATGTTCGCGGGGACCCTGTCGAGCTTCACGGTCGTGCCGCGGTCGTCCTTGAAGGACCAGGGCCCGGACTTGGCGGCCGTCGTGCCCTTGCCGGAGCCACTGTCTTTGCCCTTGCCGTCCCCGCAGGCGGCGAGCGCGGCGCCGAGTCCGACGGCGCCGCCGGCGGCGAGGAGGCCGCGGCGAGTGAGGTGGGTGGCACGGGCATGCGACATGGGTATGACTGCTTTCGAACGGGGCGGAGCGCCCGCCGGACAGGTTCGAAGGTAGGTTAGCCTAACCTTCCTTGATGTCCAGGAGGGGGCGGCTCACGCGTCCCGCGCGGGGCGAGCGAATCCGGTCAACTTCCGTCGTCTGCCTCGCTACTTCGCTTCTCCGCCATGGCCGTTTGGATCATGTCTCACTACGTTGAGTCGCGCGTCGGCTGCTGTGAGGTGCCGATCGAGACGGAGGTGTGCGTGACAACGACGTCGAGCGACGTGCAGGTGGAGGCGGTGGTCCGGGAGGACGCCGCACTTCTGGAGGCGGACCTGGACCGGTTCCTCGCCACCCTGGCCCCGGTGCCGTCCGGCGCGGCGGACTCCGTCCGCGGCGCAGCCCTCGGGCGCGCCCTGTACGGACCGGTGGCCGACGCCGTCGGATCCAAGGCCGGCCAGGAGGCCCTGCGGCCCGCTCCCGGCGCGCCCGGCGGAGGACGACCGCTGCGGCCGTCGATGGTCTACTGGGCCTACCGCAACTACCGGGGGTTCGGCGCACCGGAGGCGGAGGGCGAGGGACTCGCCGCGGTCCGCCGGTCCGCCGTATCCGTCCGCGTCCTGCTGAAGGCCGCGGTCGCGCTCGACGACGTCCAGGACGGCAGCGCCGTCCGCTACGGCGAACCCGCGCTGCACAGCACCCACGGTGTGCCGCTCGCCGTCAACACCGGCTCGTGGCTGATCGCGGCCGCCCTGGCGCACGCGGCCGACCCCGCCGTCGTCGACAGCCTGCTCGCATCGGTGGCCCAGGGCTTCGAGGGGCAGGCCCTCGACATCGCCACCCGCTCCCCCCGCACCCGCGCCGAACTGGCCGACGCGCCGCACGAGGAGCGGGTCGCGTTCTGGGAGTCGATGGCCGCGCTGAAGACCGGAACGCTCTTCCGGATGCCGCTCGACGCGGCACTGGCCGCCCTGCGCGTCGTCGCGGACGAGCGCGACACCCTGAACGAGGCCATGCGCCAACTCGGGCTGGCCAGCCAGCTGTTCAACGACCTGACCGACTTCGTGCCCGAGTTCGCCGGCCCCCGCACCCACGAGGACTACGACGGTCTGAGCAACCGCGTCTTCCTGGAACTCCTCGACTCCGCGCCCCCGACCGGCCGCGCGGCACTGTCCGGCGAGCCGCTGCGCTCGTACGTCCTCGGCCATCCCGAACTCGACCGCACGCTCCTCGCCCTGTCCGCCGAGGCCGTCGAGCGCAAACAGGCCGCCAAGGACGCCGTCCGCCGCGTCTGCCGCTCCCCGCACAGCGCCGCCTACTTCGACCTCACCGTCGAACGCAAGGGCCACCTCATCGACCGCCTCCACGACACCCTCGGGCACCGGAGCGCCGCATGACAACGACGGCATCGGCCCGGCTGCGCGCCGGCACCCGGGAGTGGCACGACGCCCTGGAGCGCACCGGCTTCGCCACCGCACTGTTCGCCGGCACCCTCCCCCTCGCCCGCTACACGGGCCAACTGGCCGCTCTGCGCCTGGTGCTGGGGGAGCTGGAGACGGAACTCTCCCGAGCCGCAGCCCCGTCCGTCGCCGGTCTGTGGGCGGCGGAGGACCTGCGGAAGGCCCCGCTGATCGAGCGCGATCTGCACCACTTCGCGGGCCGGGGCAGCACCCCCGGCCGGTGGCCCGCGGCGCACGCGGCGGCCTTCGCGGCGGACATCCGTACGACGGCGGCCGCGGACCCGCTCTCACTGCTGGGCTTCCTGTACGTCCTGGAGGGCTCCACCCTCGGCGCCCTGCACCTGTGCCGGTACGTCAGCCGTGCCTACGGCCTGCACGGCACCGGCGGCATCGCCTACTACGCGAGCGGCGACCGGGCCCGCTGGACCCGGTTCACCACCCGGCTGGACGGAGCCCTGGCCGACCCGGCCGCCCAGGACCGCGCCCTGGCCGCCGCCCTGCGGGCCTACCGGCACACGGCCCGCATCACCGGGGCCCTCTCGACCGGGCTGCCCCCGGCCGACGGGCCCGCGCAGCAGGGCGAGGCCGTTCTCGCCGGTCGCTCCCGCCGGCACCAGGCCGACTGAGTGGGCGTGGCGAAGGGTTCTGGCATCGGCTTCGGCCGGTCGGCTAGGTTGGGCGGCGATGACTACCGGGACGGCAGCGGGCCACACACGGATTGTTGACCCGGTGCTCTGCTGAGCGCCGAAGGGGCCGGTGCGGGCCCGCCGTCGGATCGAGGAGCCCGCACTGCGGCGCGGGCTCCGCCTCCTTCGTGTTGATCACAGGCTCGACACCTCGACCACGACAGGAGAACCCTTGCCCACCAAGATGCTGCAGATCCCCACCGCGGACGGCCAGGCCGACGCCTTCGCCGCCTTCCCCGACGACGGCGAGCGGCACCCAGGGGTGCTGATGTACCCGGACGCCTTCGGCATCCGGCCCGTGCTGCGGGAGATGGCCGGCGAACTGGCCGGGCACGGGTACTACGTGCTCGTCCCCAACTTCTTCTACCGGCACGGCCCGACACCGGTGATCGAGCTTCCCGGGTTCATCGGGGGAGACGCCCGGCGCGAGCTCATCGCCCAGCTGATGCCCCTGATCGAGGCGCACACCACCGAACGTGCCCTGAGCGACGCCGACGCCTACCTCGGGTTCCTCACCGCCCAGCCGGAGGTCGGCGCCGGACCGGTCGCGGTGACCGGCTACTGCTTCGGCGGCCTCCTGGCGATGCGCACCGCCGCGGCCCACCCCGGCCAGGTGGCCGCCGTCGCCGAGTTCCACGGCCCCGTGGGCGCCGACGGGCCCGAGATGCACCGCCTCGTGTCCCAGCTCACCGCCGAGGTCCACCTCGGCCACGCCGAGACCGACATGACGCCCGAGGCCCTCGACGAGCTCAACCAGGCCCTGGACGCCGCGGGTGTCGGCTACACCTCCGAGATCTACCCCGGCACCGTCCACGGCTTCACCATGTCCGACACCGACGCCTTCAACCCCGACGCACTGCAGCGCCACTGGGACCGCCTGCTGCCCCTCCTCGGCCGCACGCTGACCAAGAGCTGAGGCTCCGGCCCGGGTGAGGGCGGGCCCCGCTCGCCCTCACATCGGGCCGCTGCCTCAGCTCACCAGCCCCAGTTCCCGCGCGATCAGCATCCGCTGGACCTCGCTCGTGCCCTCGCCGATCTCCAGGATCTTGGAGTCGCGCCACATGCGGGCCACCGGGTACTCGTTCATGAAGCCGTAGCCGCCGTGGATCTGGGTGGCGTCCCGGGCGTTGTCGACGGCGACCGTGGAGGAGTAGAGCTTGGCGAGGGCCGCCTCCTTCTTGAAGGGTTCGCCCGCCACCAGACGGCTCGCCGCGTCGCGCCAGGCCAGGCGGGCCGTGTGGGCCTTCATCTCCATGTCGGCGATCTTGAACTGGATCGCCTGGTTCGCGCCGATCGGCCGGCCGAAGGCGTGGCGTTCCTTGGCGTACTTCACCGACTCGTCCACACAGCCCTGGGCCAGGCCCGTCGCGAGGGCCGCGATGGCGATCCGGCCCTCGTCCAGGATGCGCAGGAACTGGGCGTAGCCGCGGCCCTCCTCGCCGAGCAGGTTGGCGGCCGGGACACGGACATCGGCGAAGGACAGCTCACGGGTGTCGGAGGCGTTCCAGCCCACCTTGGAGTAGGGCGCCGCCACCGTGAAGCCGGGCGTGCCGGACGGCACGATGATCGCCGAGATCTGCGGCTTGCCGTCCGGCTTGCGGCCGGTCACGGCGGTCACCGTCACCAGGCCCGTGATGTCCGTGCCCGAGTTGGTGATGAAGCACTTGGTGCCGTTGATCACCCATTCGTTCGTGTCCGGGTCCAGGCGGGCCGTCGTACGGGTCGCCCCGGCGTCGCTGCCGCCGTCCGGCTCGGTCAGGCCGAACGCGCCCAGCATCTCGCCCGTGCACAGGCGGGGCAGCCACTCGCGCTTCTGCTCCTCCGTGCCGAAGAGGTGCAGGGGCATGGCACCGAGCGAGACGCCCGCCTCCAGCGTGATGGCGACGGAGGAGTCCACTCGCGCCAGTTCCTCCAGGGCGATGCCGAGCGCCAGATAGTCGCCGCCCATGCCGCCGTACTCCTCCGGGAACGGCAGCCCGAACAGGCCCATACGGCCCATCTCGCGGACGATCTCGTACGGGAACTCGTGCCGCTCGTAGAAGTCGCCGATCTTCGGCGCCACGACGTCGTGCGCGAACTCCTCCACCGTACGGCGGAGTTCCTCCAGCTCGGGGCTGAGACGGTGGTCCATGCTGATCACTGGTCCTTGTGGGAGAGGGCGCGGACGGTACGGGACGGGCTGGGCCGGTCCAGATGGGCGGCCATCCACACGCTCGTGGCGGTCAGACGGCCGAGGTCGACCCCGGTCTCGATGCCGAGTCCGTGCAGCATCCAGACGAGGTCCTCGGTGGCGAGGTTGCCGGTGGCGGACTTCGCGTACGGGCAGCCGCCGAGCCCGCCCGCCGAGGCGTCCACGGTGGTGACGCCGTGCTGCAGGGCGGCCAGGGTGTTGGCGAGCGCCTGGCCGTAGGTGTCGTGGAAGTGCACGCCGATCACGTTCGTCGGCACGCCCTTCTCGTTGAGGACGGAGAGCAGTTCGAGGACATGGCCCGCAGTGGCGACGCCGATCGTGTCGCCCAGGCTCAGCTCGTCGCAGCCCATGTCCCTCAGGGCCGTGCAGACGCGGGCCACCTGGTGGAGGGGGACCGCGCCCTCCCAGGGGTCGCCGAAGCACATCGACACATAGCCGCGCACGTGCACGCCCCGGTCCTTGGCCTGCCGCACCACCGGCGCGAACACGGCCAGCGACTCGTCCAGCGTGCGGTTGAGGTTGGCCTTCGCGAAGGACTCCGTGGCGCTGGCGAAGACGGCGACCCGGTCGGCACCGAGGGCCAGCGCCCGGTCCAGGCCGCGCTGGTTGGGCACCAGCACCGGCAGCTCGACCCCTTCGAGCCCGCCGAGCAGCGGGAACAGCTGCTCGGCGTCGGCCAGTTGCGGCACCCACCTGGGGTGCACGAAGCTCGTCGCCTCGATCGTCGTCAGGCCCGCGTCGGCGAGCCGGCGGATGAACTCCGCCTTGATCTCGGTCGGTACGGTCCGCTGCTCGTTCTGCAGCCCGTCACGCGCGCCGACCTCGTGGATCCGCACCCGCGCGGGCAGGTCCGAGGCCGGTACGACCATGGGGAGACCCTCGGCAGTCACTCCGCCACCTCCTCGTGGGGTGCGATCACGGCGAGCACCTGGTCCATGGCGACCGTCGCGCCCGGCGTCACGTCCAGCTCGGCGACCGTGCCGGCGTGCGGGGCGGAGATGACGTGCTCCATCTTCATCGCCTCCACCACCAGCAGGCTCTGGCCGGCGGTCACCTCGTCCCCGACGGCGACCTTCACCACGGTCACCGTGCCCGGCATGGGCGCGGTCAGGGAGTCGGCGCCCGCGTGCGCGGACCGGCTGAGGGACGCGGCCACCGGGTCGTGGTCCCGCACCTGCCAGGCGTCGCCGCCGCGGCCGATCCAGTCACCGGCCCGGTGGAAGGTGTGCCGGACACCGTCGAGGGTGACGCAGACCGTGGCGTCGGTGACGGTGGAGCTGCCGCGCGGGGTGTACGTCACCGGGTCCTGCACCCGGAGGTGGAAGGCGGGCGGCCTCGGGGTGCCGCCGAGCCGCCAGCCGCTCGGCACCGAGAAGGGGTCGGTCCAGCCGTCCGTACGCGGCTCCAGCGCCTTCGCGCGTACGGCCGCAGCCGCCTCGTACACCTCCTCCGGTACGTCCGTGGTGACCAGCTCCTCCACCACGCGCTCCACCAGCCCGGTGTCCAGGTCCCCTGCCACGACCGCCGGATGGGCCAGCAGCCGCCGCAGGAACCCCGCGTTGGTCTGCACGCCCAGCGTGACCGTCTCCCCGAGCGCCGCCCGGAGCTTGCGGAGCGCGGTCTCCCGGTCGGGGCCGTGGGCGATCACCTTGGACAGCATCGGGTCGTACAGGCTGCCCACCTCGGTGCCCTCGCTGAGCCCGGAGTCGGTGCGGACGCCGTCGCCCTGCGGCTCGTCCAGCAGCAGGACGGTGCCGCCGGAGGGCAGGAAGCCGCGGGCGGGGTCTTCCGCGCAGATCCGGGCCTCGACCGCGTGCCCGGTGAGCCTCACGTCCTCCTGGGCGAAGCCCAGCTTCTCCCCGGCCGCGACCCGCAGCTGCCACTCCACCAGGTCCAGGCCGGTGACGAGCTCGGTGACCGGGTGCTCCACCTGGAGGCGGGTGTTCATCTCCATGAAGTAGTACGCGGACGGGTCCCCGCCCGGCACGATGAACTCCACCGTGCCCGCGCCCCGGTACCCGCAGCTGCGGGCCGCCTGCACGGCCGCCTCGCCCATCGCCGCGCGCGTGGCCTCGTCGAGGAGCACGCTCGGCGCCTCCTCGATGATCTTCTGGTGCCGCCGCTGGAGCGAGCACTCGCGCTCGCCGAGGTGGACCACGTTGCCGTGGCCGTCGGCCAGCACCTGGATCTCGATGTGCCGGGGCCGGTCGATCCACCGCTCCACCAGCAGGGTGTCGTCGCCGAAGGAGGCGCGGGCCTCGCGGCGGGCGGCGGCGATCTCCTCCTCCAGCACGGTCATGTCCCGCACCAGCCGCATGCCCTTGCCACCACCGCCGGCGGAGGGCTTGAGCAGCACGGGCGCGCCCAACTCGCGGGCCGACCGGGCCAGTTCGGGGTCACGTCCGCCCGGCACCACCGGCACCCCGGCCGCCTGCACGGTCTCCTTGGCGCGGATCTTGTCGCCCATGAGCGCGATGGCGTCCGCGGGCGGGCCGATGAAGACGAGTCCCGCCTCCTCGCAGGCGCGCGCGAAGCCGGCGTTCTCGGCGAGGAAGCCGTACCCCGGGTGGACGGCCTGGGCGCCGGTGCGGGCGGCGGCGTCCAGAAGGCGGCCGACGGACAGATAGCTCTCGGCGGCCGGTGCCGGACCGATCCGTACCGCCGTGTCGGCCTCCCTGACGTGCCGCGCGTCGGCGTCGGCGTCGGAGAAGACCGCCACCGAGCGCACGCCCAGCGAGCGGAGCGTACGGATGACGCGTACGGCGATCTCGCCCCGGTTGGCGACCAGCACTGTGTCGAACACGGTTCCCCTCCTCACATCCGGAAGACGCCGAACTGGGGGTCCCCCAGAGGCGCGTTGGCGCAGGCGGTCAGGGCGAGGCCCAGCACCTGACGGGTCTCGAGCGGGTCGATCACGCCGTCGTCCCAGAGGCGGGCGGTGGCGTAGTAGGCATTGCCCTGGCGCTCGTACTGCGCGCGGATCGGCGCCTTGAAGGCCTCCTCGTCCTCGGCGGGCCAGGCCTCTCCCCGGGCCTCGAGCTGGTCGCGCTTGACCGTGGCGAGGACACTGGCGGCCTGCTCGCCGCCCATCACGGAGATCTTGGCGTTGGGCCACATCCACAGGAACCGGGGGGAGTAGGCCCGGCCGCACATCGAGTAGTTGCCCGCGCCGTACGAACCGCCGACCACCACCGTCAGCTTCGGCACGCGCGTGCACGCCACCGCCGTCACCATCTTGGCGCCGTGCTTGGCGATGCCGCCCGCCTCGTAGTCCCTGCCGACCATGAACCCGGAGATGTTCTGCAGGAACACCAGCGGGATCCCGCGCTGGTCGCACAGCTCGATGAAGTGGGCGCCCTTCTGGGCGGACTCGGAGAACAGGATGCCGTTGTTGGCGACGATCCCGACCGGGTGGCCGTGGATGCGGGCGAAGCCGGTGATCAGGGTCTGCCCGAACTCGCTCTTGAACTCGGCGAACCGCGAGCCGTCGACCACGCGCGCGATGATCTCGCGTACGTCGTAGGGGGTACGGGAGTCGACCGGGACGGCGCCGTAGAGCCCGTAGGGGTCCACCTTGGGCTCTGCCGCCGGCTGGACCTCCCAGGGCAGGGTCTGCCGGGCCGGGAGCGTGGCGACGATGTTCCGCACGATCCGGAGGGCGTGCGCGTCGTCCTCGGCGAGGTGGTCGGTGACCCCGGAGATCCGGGAGTGCACCTCGCCGCCGCCCAGCTCCTCCGCCGTGACGACCTCGCCGGTGGCGGCCTTCACCAGCGGAGGCCCGCCGAGGAAGATCGTCCCCTGATTGCGGACGATCACGGCCTCGTCGCTCATGGCGGGCACATACGCCCCGCCGGCCGTGCACGATCCGAGCACGGCGGCGATCTGCGGGATCCCGGCGCCGGACATCCGGGCCTGGTTGTAGAAGATCCGCCCGAAGTGGTCCCGGTCCGGGAAGACCTCGTCCTGCATGGGCAGGAAGGCGCCGCCGGAGTCCACGAGGTAGACGCACGGCAGGCGGTTGTCGAGGGCGATCTCCTGGGCGCGCAGGTGCTTCTTCACGGTCATCGGGTAGTACGTCCCCCCCTTCACCGTGGCGTCATTGGCGACGATCACGCACTCGCGCCCGCTGACCCGCCCGATCCCGGCGATCACCCCGGCGGCCGGGGCCTGCCCGTCGTACATCCCGTCTGCCGCCAGGGGCGCCAGCTCCAGGAACGGCGACCCCGGGTCGAGCAGCGTGTCCACCCTGTCCCTCGGCAGCAGCTTGCCCCGCGCGGTGTGCCGGGCGCGCGCCTTCTCGCCGCCACCGAGCGCCGCCGCGGCCAGTTTGGCGCGCAGCTCCTCGACGAGCGCGAGATGAGCCTGTTCATTGGCCCGCCAGGCCTCCGACGCGGGATCTGCCGCGCTCCGGAGCTCCGGTGCCTCCTGCATCCTGCGGTCCCCTCACCCGGTGATCGAACCTGCGATCCGCTGTTAATGAGCGTTAACCATTTCCTTCAGGTTAACGACCGCTAACCTCGCTGTCTAGAATTGCCTGCATGGTCACCAGAACCGACGCCCCGACCCGCCGCGAGCAGATCCTCAAGGAGGCCGCCCGGCTCTTCGCCGAGCGCGGCTTCCACGGCGTCGGCGTCGACGAGATAGGCGCCGCGGTCGGCATCAGCGGCCCCGGCCTGTACCGGCACTTCCCGGGCAAGGACGCGATGCTCGCCGAGCTGCTGGTCGGTATCAGCGGCCAGCTGCTGACGGGCGCCAAGCGCCGCCTGGCGGAGACCGACGGGGACGCCCGGCCCTCGGCGGTCCTGGACTCCCTCATCGAGGGCCACATCGACTTCGCCCTGGACGACCGTCCCCTCATCACCCTGCACGACCGCGAGCTGGACCGCCTGCGCGACAGCGACCGCAAGCTGGTGCGGCAGCTCCAGCGGCAGTACGTCGAGCTGTGGGTGGAGGTGGTCCGCGAGGTCTACCCGGGGCTGTCGGAACCGACGGCCCGCTCGGCCGTCCACTCGGTCTTCGGCCTGCTGAACTCCACACCACACCTGGGGCGCGCGGGGACCCTGCCGGGGCGGGGGGCCACGGCGGCGCTGCTGCACCGGATGGCTCGGGGGGCGTTCGAGGCGGCGGGGGAGGGGTGACGCGGTAGCCTGCGGCTGCTCACTACCCTCCGGGTGCGGAGTACGCGAAGATGCGCGCGATCGCCGAGGAGCTGGATGCCTGGTCCGAGCGGCTCGAAGGATCCTGGAGTGTCGAGATCGGACCGTCCGGTCCGCTGCTGGCCATGAGATGGCCGTCGCTGCGCCGACACGGTCTGCTGCGCCGACACGGTCTGCTGCGCCGCATTCGCGACCAGCTCGACCAGCAGGTCCGCGCCACTCATCCGGGCTGCGTCTGCGTGAACGGCCCTGAGATCGAGTATCCGGCGATGGGCCGTATGCGTCGGCCGGACGTCGTCGTGATCCCCGAGGCCCTCCTGGACGAGGAGGGGTTCGCCGTCGATGCGGCGCAGGTGCTCGCGGTGGTCGAGGTTCTCTCGCCGAACCCGCATCCCGGCTTCGGTGAGAAGCTCGATGACTACCCGGCCATGGGGATCGCCCTCTACATGATCGTCGACCCGCGCACCGGCACTGTCGAGGTCCACTCCGACCCGGTCAAGGGCCGTTACGCCCACACGGAGCCGTACATCTCGGGGACTCGGTTCCGTTCGGCCCTTGGATGGTGAAGACCTCCGAGTTCCGCCGGTACGGGAAAGGCGACTGACCGGGGCCGTGGCCAAGCTCACCCTGGACGCGTCGTCGTACTCGCCGGTATCTTCGAATCTGAGCAAGCGCTTAGACAGGTACCTGGAGGTGGGCGGCGTGCGCCGTACGGTGTTCAACGAGGATCACGAGGCGTTCCGGGAGACCCTGCGCGCCTTCATCGAGGCCGAGGTCGTGCCGGTCTACGACGAGTGGTTCGCCGCCGGCCAGGCGCCGCGCGACTTCTACTACAAGCTCGGTGAGCTGGGCATCTTCGGCATCAACGTGCCGGAGGAGTTCGGCGGCGCGGGCCTGGACAGCCACAAGTTCGAGGCCGTCCTCTACGAGGAGACCGCGCGCGCGGGCGTCCAGTTCGGCGGCTCCGGCGTCCACGTGCTGCTCGCCCTGCCGTACATCAAGATGCTGGCCACGGACGAGCAGAAGAAGCGCTACCTGCCGAAGTTCGTCACCGGCGAGGAGATGTGGGCCATCGCGATGACCGAGCCGGGCACCGGCTCCGACCTCGCGGGCATGAAGTCCACCGCCAAGCTCTCCGAGGACGGCACGCACTACGTCCTCAACGGTGCCAAGACCTTCATCACCGGCGGCGTCCACGCCGACCGCGTCATCGTCTGCGCCCGTACCTCCGCGCCCACCGCCGAGGACCGCCGCCACGGCATCTCCCTGTTCGCCGTGGACACCAAGTCCGAGGGCTACTCCGTCGGCCGCAAGCTCGACAAGCTCGGCCTGAAGACCTCCGACACCGCCGAGCTGGCCTTCGTCGACGTCAAGGTCCCGGTCGAGGACCTGCTCGGCGAGGAGAACAAGGGCTTCTACTACCTCGGCCACAACCTGGCCTCCGAGCGCTGGGGCATCGCCTTCGGTGCCTACGCGCAGGCCAAGGCCGCCGTCCGGTTCGCCAAGCAGTACGTGCAGGAGCGCACCGTCTTCGGCAAGCCGGTCGCCCACTTCCAGAACACCAAGTTCGAGCTGGCCGCCTGCCAGGCCGAGGTGGACGCCGCCGAGGCCGTCGCCGACCGCGCGACCGAGGCCCTGGACGCCGGCGAGCTGACGCCCGCCGAGGCCGCCTCCGCCAAGCTGTTCTGCACCGAGGTCGCCCACCGCGTGATCGACCGCTGCCTGCAACTGCACGGCGGCTACGGCTACATGAACGAGTACCCGATAGCCCGCCTGTACGCGGACAACCGCGTCAACCGCATCTACGGCGGCACCAGCGAGATCATGAAGACGATCATCGCGAAGGACATGGGCCTGTAGGGCGGACCGGTCACCGCCGACATCACTGGCCTGTACAACTAGATGCCATGAGCCAGGCACTCCAGGATCTCCTCGATCTGCTCGACCTCGAGCAGATCGAGGAGAACATCTTCCGCGGCCAGTCCCGCTCCGCCGTCGTACCCCGTGTCTTCGGCGGCCAGGTCGCGGCACAGGCGCTGGTCGCCGCCGGGCGGACGGTCCCCGCCGACCGGCCCGCCCACTCGCTCCACGCCTACTTCCTGCGCCCGGGCGATCCCGGCGCGCCGATCGTCTACACCGTCGACCGCATCCGCGACGGGCGGTCCTTCACCACCCGCCGCGTGGTCGCCGTCCAGCACGGCAAGCCGATCTTCCACCTGTCGGCGTCCTTCCAGGTGTACGAGGAGGGGCTGGAGCACCAGGCACCCATGCCCGCCTCGCCCGACCCGGCGACCCTGCCCACCTCTCAGGAACGGCTGCGCGGCTACGACCACCTCGCCCCCGCGGTCGTCGAGAAGTTCCTCGAGGCCCGCGAGGCGATCGACCTCAGGTACGTGGAGGAGCCCCCGTACGGGCAGTTCGGCGCGCCGCGCGAGCCGCACTCACAGGTGTGGTTCCGCACCAACGGCAAGCTGGACTGTGCTTTTGACGAACCGTTGCTGCATGTCGTCCTCGCCACCTACGTCTCCGACATGACCCTCCTCGACTCCGTGCTGCTCGCGCACGGCCGCGGCGGCTGGGCGGTCGGGGACGTCGTCGGGGCCTCCCTGGACCACGCGATGTGGTTCCACCGCCCCTTCCGCGCCGACGAATGGCTGCTGTACGACCAGGAGTCGCCGTCCGCGCACGGCGGCCGCGGGCTCGGCCAGGCGCGCATCTACACACAGGACGGACGGCTCGCCATCACCGTCATCCAGGAGGGTGTCGTCCGCGTCCCGCGTGACTGATGTTGCCCCGAGGTGCCGAGTGGCCGGTGTGGCACTAGTCTCTATGAGTGAGCGCCGCAGCACACGGTGTAACCGGCCGTTCCTCTGCGGTGACACCTGAAGAGCGCGCCGTGACGTCCCCCTCAGTGAGCACGGCGCTGACCATCCGCCCCGTGTCTTCCTCATGGAGCCGCGGGAAATGATGGCAACAGAAGGGTAGCTTCCCATGCGAGCACAGCGCGTCAAGCGTTACGTCGTGATGTCCGCGGCAGGTTTCCTGCTGGCGGGCGGAGTCACAATCGGCACGGCAGGCACCGCCTCTGCGGCCCCTGCACAGCACAACCTCAGTGTCCACACCCGGCTCGTCGACTGCGGTTGTGGTTGGGGTCGGCACCACCGCCGCCACCACCACCGCGGCGGTTGGGGCTGGGGCGGCCGCTGGGGTGGCTGGGGCTGGGGCTGGGGCAATGGCAACTGGGGCAACGGCAACTGGGGCAACGGCAACTGGGGCAACGGCAACGGTGGCTGGAGCAACAGCGGCAAGAGCAGCAACACCAGCAGCAACACCAGCAGTGGCAAGAGCAGCAGCAGTAGCAGCAGTAGCAGCCACGCCAGCAACAGCAGTACCAGCATGAGCAGCGGCAGCAGCTGATCCGGTGCCGGTCGCGTCCACACTGTGCGGCTCCGCGTGCGGGGCCGCACAGTGCCGCGCCGGCGGACGGCGTTCGGGAGCCGGTCAGGAAAGGCCGGCCGCCGCCAGCAGATACGCCGTCAACGGGTCGTAGTGACGGGGGCTCACCACATGGTCGTCGAGCGGTACGACGACCTGGAGGGTGCCCTCGGACTCGGCGAGGAACAGCGCCGGGTCGTTGCAGTCGGCGTATCCCACCGAGTCCAGGCCGTGCTGTCCCGCGTAGCCCGCCCACCCGTGGTCGGCGACGACCAGGTCCGGCAGGGGCCGCCCCTCCCGCTCAAGTCCCGTGAGAATCGCCCGCATCGGCTCCCCGGAGTGGGTGTGCCACAGCGTCGCCCCGTGCTCCAGCACCGCCACGTCCGCGAACTGCATGACGTACCCCTCGTCCGTCTGCAGCCCGTCCGGGATGACCACGATCTCGCAGCCGGCGGCGCGCAGCGCGGCGGCCGTGGCCCGGTGCACGTCCAGCAGACCCCCCGGGTGCCCGGTCGCGAACAGCACCCGCTGCCGGTCCTCGGCCGCCTTGCGCAGCCGCGCCGCCATCCGCTCCAGTGCGTCCACCGTCAGCTCGGGGTCGATGGTGTCCTGTCCGTACCGGTACTCGGGATCGTCGTTGACGCCGACCCTCTCCGCCATCACCGCGAGCACGTCCTGCTCGTCCGTCCAGCGGTCGCCCAGCTCCAGGCCGAGCCAGAAGTTGCGGACACCGTTGGCGAGCTGACGGTAGTGGGAGAGGTTGTTCTCGCGGGGCGTGGCGACGTCCCCCGCGATACGGGTCCTCACCAGGTGGTCGACGAGCTGGGCGCGGCTGGGTGTCCCGGATATCGGCATGCCTCCTATTGTGAGGCAGCGTACGACGGCCGTCCTCGCGGTACCGGCGGGTGGGACGGGGGTCACCCCGGCGGACCGGCTCGGCGGCGCCCGGTCGTCAGGCGCGCTGTGGCGCCACCGCGTCCGGCCGCGCGCCCAGCCCGGCGTCGCGGGCGCGCAGCACCGCCGCTGCCCGGTCGTGCACCTCCAGTTTGGTGAAGATGCGCGAGACGTAGTTGCGTATGGTCTTCTCGGCCAGGAAGAGAGTGCGGGCGATCTGCCGATTGCTCATGCCGCCCGCGAGCAGTTCCAGGATCTCCGTCTCCCTGCTGGTCAGATGGGTCAGCTCCGCCGGCTCCGGGACGCCGCGCACACCGGCGAAATAGCTGCTGAACCGGGCCGCTATCGACGGGCTGAACGCCGCGCCCCCGCGAGCCACGATCTGCAGGGACTGCAGCAGTTCCTCGGACGACGCGATCCGCGCGAGGTAGCCGTTCACGCCGAGGCGCAGGGCGGAGAGGATGACATCGTCGTAGTCCTTCTGCGACACCACGACGATGCGCGGCCGGGTCCGCTGCAGGCGATACCGGGACACGATCCCCGTGACATCCCTGGAGATGGCTCTCTTCGACGGCGGCTCGCCGAGGATCACCACGTCCGGCTGCAGCACGCTGTCCTCGAGACATCGCAGACCACGGGACTCGTCCGCGGCCGTGCCGATGAGACGGAAGCCGTCGTCCTGCTCGACGATCGCCTCCAGTCCCGCCAGGGCGACCGGGTCCTCACTGAGGATGAACAGGTTGAACCGCATGGTTCCCTACCCCCGTTGGAACGATTCTGCGTGAATGGGGCAAGCCTAGGGTGACGGTCGACGGCGGTCATGGTGACGATCTGGCCGTTGGCATCCCCCGGTGGCCGACTCGGGGCGCACCGCGCCGGCACAACCCCGGGCGGATGGTTGGACGTTGCGCCGGCCGAACGCATACGTTCAGGGCATGGGAGACGCCTCGCGCCGACACCTGATCCTCCTCGACGGGGTGGCCGCCCTCGGCTTCGCCCTGCTCCCTCAGCTGTCGGTGGTGCGGCCGGACACCGGGAGCGGGCCGGGCGGGACCACGGCCTGGCTGCTCTCGCTCGCCACCGCGCTGCCGCTCGCCGTCCGGCGGCTGTGGCCCGTCCCGGTCCTCGCGCTCGTCCTCACCGCCTCCTGCGCGGCGTCGGCGGCCGGACTCGGCCCGGCCGTCTTCCTCGCCGCCGCCTACGCCCTGTACCTGGTCGCGTCGACCCGGCCACGCAGGCCGGGCCGCTCGGCCGTCGTGATCGGTACGGCGAGCGCGGCCGGCGCGGCCCTGCTCACGGTGACCGGCGGGCAGCACTACGAGGGCGGTACCCGGGCGGTGCAACTGCTGTTCGGGATGCTCGCGCTGGGTGCCACCTGGGCGGCGGGAGCGGCCGTGCGGGAGCGGCGGGAGAGCCTGCGCCGGGCCATCGAGCAGGCGACCGAGCAGGCGAAGGTCGAGGAGCGCATGCGTATAGCCCGGGACCTGCATGACGTCGTCACGCACAGCGTGGGCCTGATCGCGATCAAGGCCGGCGTGGCCAACCACGTGGTCGCCACCCGCCCCGAGGAAGCCCGCGAGGCCCTTGCGGTCATCGAGGACGTCAGCCGCAGGGCGTTGCGCGACATGCGGGCCACCCTCAAGGTGCTGCGCCGGGAGCCGGGCGACGGCGAGCAGGACCTGCGGCCGGTCCGGGGCCTGGCGGACCTGCCCTTGCTGGTCCGCACGGCCGAGGCGGCGGGCGTACGCGTCGAACTGCGGTCCGACCAGGCGGAAGAACCCCCCGGCGGGGTCGCGCTGGCCGCGTACCGGATCGTCCAGGAGGCGCTGACCAACGTCGTCAAACACGCCGCTCCCACCCGATGCCTGGTCCAACTCGCCGCCGTGGACGGAACGCTGACGATCGAGGTCACCGACGACGGCCCTGGTCACGGGCACCGGCCCGCCGTGCCCGGCAGCGGTATGGGCCTGGTCGGCATGAAGGAACGGGCCGCGGCGCACGGCGGGACCCTCACCGCCGGTCCCCGCCCCGGCGCCGGATTCCGGGTCCGCGCGACCCTGCCGTACTGAGGCGAGCGCACCCCGGATATGTCCTGAACTCGGTTCATACCCAGGTATGAGTCCGGCTCGCGGAACCGGCCGCGACGGTCCCGACCCCGGTCCGATGTGCCCGGTGACGGCCGCCGCCAGACTCGTCCCGTGATTGACGTCCAGAACCTGACGAAACGGTATGGGCAGGCCACCGTCGTGGACGGCCTCACCTTCACGGTGCGGCCCGGATCCGTCACCGGCTTCCTCGGTCCCAACGGCGCGGGGAAGTCGACGACGATGCGGATGATGCTCGGCCTGACCCGCCCGGACGCCGGCTCCGCACGGATCGACGGGCACGCCTACCGCGAACTGACCCATCCGCTCCGGCACGTCGGCGCGCTGCTGGAGACCTCGGCCCCGCACCGCAGCCTGACCGCACGCGATCATCTGCGGTGGCTCGCCCAGAGCAACCGGATCGGCCGCGGCCGGGTCCGGGAGGTCCTGGAGGCGGTCGGACTCGAGGACGCCGCCCGGCGCCGGATCGGCACCTTCTCCCTCGGCATGGGACAGCGCCTCGGGCTGGCCGCCGCCCTGCTCGGTGACCCACCCGTGCTGGTCCTCGACGAACCGGTCAACGGCCTGGACACCGAGGGCATTCGGTGGCTGCGGGGACTGCTGCGCTCGATGGCCGACGAGGGCCGCACCGTACTCGTCTCCAGCCATCTGATGACGGAGATGTCCATGGTCGCCGACCACCTGATCGTCATCAGCCGCGGCCGGCTCCTCGCGGACACGGGCATGTCGGACTTCATCCAGCGTCACGGGCGGCCGTACGTACGGGTGCGCACCCCGCGAGCCGACGGGCTCGGCCGGGAGCTGCGACGCCACGGCGCCTCCCTGACCCGTACGGCGGACGGCGCCCTGGACGTCGTCGGCCTGCAGGCCGCGGAGATCAGCCGGCTCGCGGCGGCGGGCGGCTTCCCGCTCGACGAACTGAGCACCCATGCGGGCTCCCTGGAGGAGACCTTCCTCGGAGTCATCGGCGAGGGAGGACACAGCACCCATGTCTGAGACACTCGCGGCCGTCCGGGCCGAGACCACCAAGCTGCGCGGGATCCGCGGCACCCAGCTGACGCTGCTGCTGTTCGCCGTGATCAGTGTGCTCGTCGCCGCTCTGGACGGCTGGTCCGCCAAGAACGCGCTGGACTCCGGCAACCACAATCTGCGCTCGGACTTCACCCCCCAGCAGGCCGGCCTGGACGGCATCCTCTACGGCCAGCTGGCTCTGATCGTGTTCGGGGTGCTCGTCGTGACGAGCGAGTACACCTCCGGCATGATGCGGGTCTCCCTGCTCGCCGTGCCCCGGCGCGGCAGGCTCTACCTGGCGAAGATCGCCGTCACCACCGCGACCGCGGTGGCCGTCTCCGTGCCCGTCACGGTGCTCGGCTACCTGGTCACCCAGTCCGCGCTCGGCTCGCACGGTGCCTCGATCGGCGCGAGTGGGGTGCCCCGCGCCCTGGCCGGCGCCGTCGTCTACCTGACCCTGATGGGCCTGTTCGCGGCCGGCACGGCGGCCATCGCCCGCAACGCGGTGATCCCGCTCGCCGTCCTGCTGCCCATGGTGCTCGCCGGGACGCAGATCCTGTCCGTCCTCGGCGCGACCAAGAGGCTGGCCCGCTACTTCCCCGACCAGGCCGGACGGGAACTGCTCAAGGTCGACTCGCCGCACACCGCCTTCGGCGTCGCCGTCCTGCTCGCCTGGACGCTCGCTGCACTCGCCTGGGGCTGGGTCCGCCACCACCGCTGGGACAACTGACGGGACAGCCCCGGGACGCCTGCCCCACGCGGACGGGACGCACGGCCCCGTAGTTTCCGTGGCAGATCAAACAGGCCGAAAAAGTCGGCCTGACCGATCCGAAACGGGAGGTCACCCATGTCCGCGATCTACGAGCCCCCCATGCTGCAGGAAGTCGGCGACTTCGACGAGCTCACCAAGTGCCTCGGCGTCGGAAGCTGCAACGACTTCGCCGGCTGCGGCTACGCGGTCGTCTGCTTCTGGTGATCACATCCGGTGCCGGTGCGCTCGCGCGCACCGGCACCGCCGGGGGAACGAGGCGACATGGAATTCGTGGTTCTTCCGGACTGCCCGGCCGCCGCCCGGCTGGCCGGACGGTTGCGGGCGGCACACCGCATCGATCACGCGTCGGGGCGGCCCTGGATCATCGGTGACTGGCCCGAGGACACGGTCACCACCATCGAGGCGGGCCCGCGGCGGATGGTGCTGCTGGGACACACCCGGCCGGACGAGAACGCCACGCCGGCCGCGCTCGGCCGGCTGCGCTCACTGCACGACGGCGACCGGATCGCGTCCCGGCTGCGGGGCGTCTTCCACCTGGCCGTGTCCCTGGACGGCAGGACCCGGGTGCAGGGATCGGTCCTGGGCGTACGGCAGATCTTCACGGCCCGGGCCGGCGGCGTCACGGTCGCCGCGAGCGGTGTGGCGCCGCTGCTGCGGCTCACCGGCGCAAGCCTCGACGAGACCCTGCTCGCCGCCCGCCTGCTGGCGCCCGGCGGCGCCCCCTGGCCGCTCGCCCAGCGCCCCGTCCGCCGGGGCGTCGAAGCGGTCACCACCGGCCACTGGCTGGAACTGGACCGTGACGGGCGGGCCCGGCAGATTCGCTGGTGGAGCCTGCCCGAGGCGTCCCGCACGCTGGCACAGGGCGCGGCGGCCGTCCGCTCGGCGCTGGACGACGCCATCGGCGCCCGCGTGGCCCCGGGCCGGATCCTCAGTGCCGACCTGTCCGGCGGCCTGGACTCCACTTCGCTGTGCTTCCTCGCCCAGGCGGCCGGCGCCGACCTGGTGACCTACCACGTGACGCCGCTCGACAGCGCCAACGCGGACACCTTCTGGGCCCACAGGGCCGCGGAACGGCTCCCGGCGGCCCGGCACCACACCCTGTCCGCCGAACGCGCCGAGAACCTCTTCGACGTCGGCTACACCGCCGACCTCGCGGGCGCGGCCCCGGAGGGCCCCTCGACCTGGGCCTCCGGTCTCGCCCACGTCCAGGACCTGGCCAAGCGGGCCACGGCGGAGGGCGCGTCACTGCATCTGACCGGCTTCGGCGGCGACGAACTGTTCGGCCGGATGCCCGCCTGCGCCTGGTCCCTGGCCCGTGCCGCCCCGGTCGGCGGTCTGCGGCTGGTCAACCGCTACCGGCTGGCCAACCGCTGGCCCTGGCGGGCGACCGTACGAGCGCTGCTGGACCGGTCGACGTACCGGCAGAACCTCGCCGGGGTCGCCGCCCGCATCAGCGCCCCGCCACCGCCGGTCGACGAACCCGACTTCGGCTGGGTGTTCCCGCCCCGCATGCCTTCCTGGGCGACCCCGGACGCCGTGGCCGCGGTCCGCGATCTGATCGTCGCCGCCGCCACCGAGGGCCCCGGGCCGCTGGACGGCGACCGGGCCAGGCACCAGGCGCTCGCCTCGCTCGTCTTCGAGGGAACCACCGTCCGCCAGGTCAACACCGCCCTCACCGGCTCCGGCATCGCCTGGGACGCGCCGTTCCTCGACGACCGGGTGGTGGAGGCCGCGCTCAGCACCCGCATCGACCAGCGGCTGGCACCCGGGCGGTTCAAACCACTGCTCACCTCGGCCCTGCGCGGATTCGTCCCCGGCGACCTCCTGGACCGCCGCGACAAGGGCGAGTTCAGCGCCGAGGCGTTCCGCGGGCTGGCCCGCAACCGGGCCCGGATCCTCTCGCTGTGCGAGGACTCGCAGCTCGCCGGACTCGGGCTCATCGACCCGGAGGCCTTCCGGTCCGCGGTCCTCAATCCCGGGCCGATGTCCCGTCATCTCCAGCCGATCGACACCACGGTGGCGTGCGAGAGCTGGCTGCGCACCCATCCCGAGCCGCAGGGAGAACTCCGATGAAGCTGACCCTCGCCCGCGACGTCACCCTGACCGAGGTCGACTCGGGGGCCGTGCTGCTCGACGGGCGCCGGGGCCGCTACTGGCAGCTGAACCGGTCCGGGGCCGGCGTGCTGCGCCGGCTGCTCGACGGCGAGGCACCCGACGCGGCCGCCGTGAGCCTGACCGCCACGGCCCCGGTCGGCGACGACCGGGCCCGGCAGGACGTCCAGGCCCTCATCGACGCGCTCCGAGCAGCCAATCTCGTGGAGGTCGCCCCGTGACCACACCGGCCGTCGCCGAACAGGCCCCGCGACTTCCCCTGCACCGGCAGCTCGCCCCGCGCTGCGCGGCCGGCGCGGCACGCCTGCTGGTCCGGCTGCCCCCGGCCCGGCTGCATCGCGTTCTGCGTGTCGTCAGCCGGGGCGCCCGTCCCGCCGGGTACGCGCAGGCCGCGCGAGCCCGGCGGTCCGTCGTCTTCGTCAGCACGCGCTGCGCGGGCCTCGGCTGCCTCCAGCGGTCCGTGGCCACCGTGCTGCTGTGCCGGGCCCGTGGCCGATGGCCCGACTGGTGCACCGGTTTCCGTACCGAGCCGTTCGGCGCCCACGCCTGGGTGGAGGCGGACGGACGGCCGGTGGACGAACCCGGCGAGCTGAGCGTCTTCCGCACCGTCCTGGCGGTGCGCTGCCCCGACCGGAGCGGCTCATGACCGCGATCCATGCCGAGGGCCTCTACGCGTACTACGGCACCACGGCGGCCGTGAACGGCCTCGACCTGACCGTGCCCACCGGCAGCATGTACGGCTTCCTGGGGCCGAACGGCGCCGGCAAGACCACCACCATCAACATGCTGATCACCCTGCTGCGGCCCACCGCGGGCCGCGCCGAGGTGGCCGGCTACGACGTCGCCGCACGGCCCGCCGAGGTCCGGCGCCGGATCGGCATCGTGTTCCAGGAGTCGACCCTGGACCTGGACCTCACCGCCGTGGAGAACCTGCGGTTCCAGGCCGACCTGTGCGGGCTGCCGCGCCGCACGGCACGCGACGCGATCGCCTCGCTGCTGGAACTGATGGACCTGAGCGAACGCGGCCGGGTGCCGGTACGGCAGTTCTCCACCGGCCTGCGCCGCCGGCTGGAGATCGCCCGCGGGCTGCTGGCGGAGCCCCGGGTGCTGTTCCTCGACGAGCCGACGACCGGCCTGGACGCCCAGACCCGCGCCGCCGTCTGGGAGCATCTGGGCCGGTTGCGGCAGGAGAAGGGCATCACGGTCTTCTTCACCACCCACCAACTGGACGAGGCGGAGCACTGCGACCGGATCGCGATCGTCGACCAGGGCAAGGTGATCACCGAGGGCACGCCCGCCGACCTGAAGTCCGTCGTCGGAGCCGACCTCGTGGTGCTGCGCACCGCGGACGACCGGCGTGCCGCCGAGGCCCTGGCCGACCGCTTCTCCCTGACGGCGCGGCCCTCTCCGGACGGGCTGCTGCTGCGCGTCGCGGGCGCCGCCCGCCTCGTACCCCGGCTGTGCACGGAACTCGGCGTGGCCGTGGACGAGGTGAGCGTCGCCCCGCCGACGCTCGACGACGTATTCCTGCACCACACCGGTCTCGCCATCCGGGAGAGCGCGACCGGACCGCGCACGCTCGGCAACCTCGGGGAGGGACTGCGATGAGCCGGACCGACACCGCACCGGCCGTACTCGCCGGTGCCGCCGCCGTGGCCCCGGCGCCGCAGCGGTCCCGCCACTTCGCGCGGCCGGTCCTGTTGTTGTGGCGGCGGGAGATGACCCGGCTGCGGCACAACCCGGTGCGCCTCGCCATGGGGCTCGTGACACCCCTGCTGTTCCTCGTGGTCCTCGGCACCGGACTCGACGCCGCGTCGTCCAGCCTCGGCAAGGCGCAGCTGAACGGCTACCGGGCCTATCTGTTCCCCGGCACGCTGGTCATGTCCGTACAGGCCCCGGCGATCGCGGTGGGCATCTCGCTGGTGTGGGACCGCCGGCTCGGTGTGCTCCGTCAGATGCTGGTGGCGCCCTTCCCGCGCGCGGGGATCGTGCTCGGCCTGGCCCTCGGCGGCGCCACCACGGGTGCGGTCTACGGCCTGATGGTGCTGTCCGTCGGCGGCATCGCGAGCATCCACTACACGCCCGTGCTCTTGGTCGTGGCCCTCGAACTCCTGCTGGTCTCGCTGATGTTCACCTCGCTCGGACTGCTCGCCGCCGTCACGATCCGGCAGGTGGACACCTTCCAGGTCGTGGTGAACCTGAGCCTGATGCCGCTGATGTTCTTCTCCGGCGCCATGTTCCCGCCGAACGGGCTGCCGGGCTGGCTCGACACCGTCGTCAAACTCAACCCGCTCACCTACGGCGTCGACGCGGTCCGCCGGACCCTGCCCGGCCCCGACGTCCTCACCTCGGAGCAGACCCGGTTGCTGCTCGGCCACTGGCATCCGCCCGTGGCCGCCGAACTCGGACTGCTGGCCGCACTCACCGCGGCCGCGCTGGGCCTGGCCGGCTACCGGTTCTCCCGTTCGTCATGAGCGGGGAATCCATGAGCCGGGAAGGAGAGCGCACGACGGGCGGCACTACGGCGGTGCGCGGGCCGGCGGCCACCGGATCCCCGGGCGGGGCGGCCCGGCTGCTCGCCACCGGGTGGCCGGGCGGCGTCGCGCGGCTGTTGCTGGCGGCGGTCCTGGCCTACGCGGGCCTGGCGAAGATCGGGGACCTCACCGGGGCCGGCCGGGTGGTCGCGCTCTACCGGATCGTGCCCGACGACTCCGCCCAACTGGTCGGCGGCATCCTGCCGTTCGTCGAGCTGGCGCTCGCGATGCTGCTGGCGCTCGGGCTCGCCACCAGGGCGGCCGCGGTGGGCGCGGCCGTGCTGCTGACGGCGTACATCGCGGCCGTCGCCTCGGTGTGGGCGCGCGGACTGTCCATCGACTGCGGCTGCTTCGGCGGCGCAGGCCGCCTCGGCGGCGGCGCGGAACGCGGCTACGCGCTCGACATCGCGCGCGACCTGGTGCTGCTCGGCGTGGCCCTCCTCCTCGTCCGCAGGCCGCGCACCCCCTACGCCCTGGACGGGTGGGTCCTTCACACGCCGGAGACGAAGGAGTGACAGGCATGACGCAGACGACCGACGCCCAGGTGCGGGAGATGGTGCACCGTCGGCACCGGCGGCGACGCACTCTCGTGGCCTCGCTCGTGGCGGTGCTGGTGGTGGCCGGTGCCGCGCTGGTGGGTGCGGGACTGGTCCGGGCGAACAACACCGCTCCCGACAAGGCGCCGAGCCGGGTGCCGGCCGGCGTCGCCGCCGACAGGTCGGGCCTGGCCGCCTCCACCGGCGCGGTCCGCGTCGACCTCTACCTCGACTACCTCTGCCCCGAATGCCGGCGCACCGAGCGCGCCCTGACCACCGCCCTGGACGGCCTGAGGGCGCGCGGCGCGGTGAGTGTCGTCTACCACCCGGTCGCCTTCCTCGACGACCGCAGCAGGCCGACCGGCTACTCGACCCGGGCAGCCGCGGCGGCGGCCTGCGCGGCGGACGCCGGGAGGTTCGAGCAGTACACCACCGCCCTCTTCGCGAAACAGCCCGCCGAACAGGGCCCGGGGCTCGACGAGGCCCAGCTGATTGCCGTGGGACGGGACGCCGGTGTCACCGGTGACGCCTTCGCGCGTTGCGTGCGGGACGCCCCGTACCGGCCCTGGGTGAAGTACGTGTCCGAGGTGGCCGCCTCCCACAAGGTGGCGCTGACCCCGACCGTCGTGGTGGCGGGCCGGCGCGTCGACGTCACCGGCTCCGATCCGGCCGCCGCCCTCACCCGCGCGGTCACCGAGGCCCGGCGGTGACCCGGTTGACCGTCGCCCTGTCCGGGGACTGCATGGCGACCCGGGGCGCGCTGATCACCTCCGACCCTGCCGCCGGCCGCCTCCAAGAGCTGCTGCACACCGCGGACTTCGCTCTCACCAACCTGGAGGTGGTGCCCGGCGACGGACGCGGACATCCCGTGCACAACGCGGCCGGCGGCGGCTGCCTCATCGCGGACTCCGGGGTGCTGGACGAGATCACCGCAGCCGGCTTCACCGTACTGAACTGCGCCAACAACCACGCCATGGACCTGGGCACGACGGGCCTGCTCGGCACCGTCGACCTGTTGAGGCGGCGCCGGATCCCGTTCGCCGGCATCGGCCCCGACCTGAGCGCGGCGCGCCGTCCGGTCTACGTCGACCGATCGGGCGGCAGCCTGGCGCTGCTCTCGTGCAGCGCCACGTTCCTGCCCGGTCAGGAGGCCGCGGACCCGTCTCCCGAGCTGCCCGGCCGGCCGGGCCTGAACCCGCTGCGCCACCTGGCGACGCTCCGGGTGACGGCCGCGCAGATGGCCGCGTTGCGCCGGATCGACGCCGAGACGGGGCTGCGGGAGCGCCGGGCCGAGGCCCGGACCCTGCTCGGGGTCGACCCGGCCCTCCTCGCGCCGGACCGGCTCAACCTGTTCGGCACTCGCTTCCGCACCGCCGAGGAGCCGGGTCTGACCACCGAGTGCGACGCGCGCGACCTCGACGAGATCGCCCGCTGGGTCGGCGAGGCCCGGCCGCGCGCGGATCTGGTCGTCGTCGGTGTGCACGCGCACGAGCCCGGCCCGACGCCCGGGACACCGGGGGAGTTCCTGCGCGCGTTCGCCCACCGGATGATCGAGGAGGGCGCCGACGCGGTATTCGGGCACGGACCGCACTTCCTGCGCGGCGTCGAGCTGTACCGGAACAAGCCGATCTTCTACAGCCTCGGCAACATCGTCAGCCAGATCGAACTGGCGGACCGGGTCCCGGCCGAGGACTACGCGAAGGTCACCACCGACCGCACGCCCACGCCCGGCCGGTACTTCGATCTGCTCAGCGGCCACGGCCGCCGCCTGTTCGCCCCGCACCGGCGGTACTGGCAGTCGGTCCTGCCGGTCCTCACCTTCGAGGACCGCACCCTCGTACGGGCGCGTCTCCACCCGGTGGACCTCGGTTTCGGCCTGCCGGTCCACCGCCGTGGCCGCCCCCGCCTGGCCGACGAGCGCGAGGCCAAGGAGATCCTCACGGACGTGGCACGGCTGTCGGAGCCGTACGGCACGACGGTCCAGGTGGCCGACGACGGCATCGGGGATCTGCTGATCGACTTGGCCTGAAGTGGCGTACGCGCGAACTGAGTTACCCGAACAACCCGGCTAAACTGCCGCATAACCTTCATGGGCGGACGACGGGGAACACGGAGATGGCCGAGGCGGTGCGCGTGCTGATCGCGGACGATCAGGCGCTGTTGCGGGGCAGCTTTCGTGTCCTGGTGGACTCCACCCCCGGGATGGAGGTCGTCGGCGAGGCGGCCGACGGCGCCGCGACCGTCCGGCTCGCCCGTGAGCTCACCCCGGACGTCGTCCTGATGGATCTGCGCATGCCGGTCATGGACGGCATCGCGGCCACCCGGGAGATCTGTTCCGACCCCACGCTGTCCGGCGTCCGGGTGCTCGCCCTCACCATGTTCGACATGGACGAATACGTCTATCCGGCGCTGCAGGCCGGCGCCAGCGGCTTCATGCTGAAGGACGCCTCACCGTCCGACCTGGTCAACGGCATCCGGGTCATCGCCACCGGCGAGGGAGTCCTGGCTCCCAGTGTCACCCGGCGTCTGATCGCGAACTTCTCCCGCCGCGGCGAGCCGGCTCGCCCGGCCCCGCGGGTCGTCGGGCTCACCAAGCGGGAACAGGAAGTCCTGGTGCTGATCGCCAACGGGCTGTCCAACGCGGAGATCTCCGAACGTCTCGTCGTCAGCATGCCGACGGTGAAGACCCATGTCGGCAGCCTCCTGGCCAAACTGCACGCCCGGGACCGCGCGCAGCTGGTCATCATCGCCTACGAGAGCGGCCTGGCCGAGCGCGGCATGCCAAGATGACCGCGGCGGTTCAGCTGTGCCGCAGCGCGAACCACAGCTCCATGCGCACGTCCGGGTCGTCCAGGTCGGTGTCCAACAGGGCGGCGCAGCGCGCGATGCGCTGCCGCACGGTGTTGCGGTGCACCTCCAGCGCCACCGCCGTTCGGTCCCAACTGCCGTGCAGTGCCAGCCAGTTGCGCAGGGTCTCGGTGAGCTCGGGGCGGCCGGAGAGGGGGGCGAGCAGCGCGTGGGCGTGTGCCTCGGCGTCCGCCCGCGGCACCAGGTCCTCCAGCCCCGGCCGGGCACCGTGCCGGATCAGCGGGGTGCGGGTGGCGCGGGCCCGGGCGAGCGCACGGCCCGCCTGCGCATCGGCGGCCTGCCACTCGGACGCCTCCACGGCGGCGCTCACCCCGAGCGTCCAGCCGGCCTGTGGCTCCGGCACCCGTCCGCCCGGCACCAGTACCCGTACGACGTCGTGCCCGAGGTCGACCAGCGGCGAGCCCAGCGCGGCCCCGAGCGCGGACGCGGCGACGGCATCGGGCAGCTGAGTCTCCGGCCGGGCGTGCACGATCAGCCACCTTCCGGTGCCGAGCAGCGGGGCCACCCGCTCGGGCGGGGAGCCCAGCAACAGCCGTACCAGAGCGGAGGAACGGGCGGCACCGGCGCCGCTGTGGTGCTCACCGGTCAGCAGGGACAGCAGTACGGCGGCGACGGAGGCGATGGTGTGGTCGCCGGGGTCGCGCCGGGCCGTGGCCACGCCGAGCACGAACCCTTCGCCGGCGCCGAGGGCGTAGACGGCCAGGTGGATGTCGCCGACGGTGTCGGTGGCGGAGGTGGCCCTGGGCGCCGTACGCCCCGTGGGCCGCACCACGCCCGACAGCTCCGCGAGCGCCCCCCGCACCCCCTCCGCCGGCTCCCGGCCCGCCGCCGCGACCCCGCTGCCGTCGGGGCCGTACAGCACCGCGTGCCCGGCCAGGCGCTGGGCCAGCCGGCGCAGCACCGAAGGCACCGGATCCGGGCTGGAGGCGGCCGCCGCGAGGCTCTGCTGGGCCTCCGTGACGCGGCGGAGTTCCGCCAGGCGGGCCTGGGCCATCAGCTGCCACACCGCGCGGGCCACCCCGGAGAAGGTGGTCTGGGGCGGGACCTCCAGGAGGGGCAGGCCGTGGTGGTCGCAGGCCGCCACCAGGGCGCGCGGGACCGTGTCGTGCACCGGGGCCAGGCCGAAGCCGAGGGCCGCGCCGCCCGCCGCGACGATCCGGGAGACGTAATCGTCGAAGTAGTCCCCCAGTCTCGAATTCGCTCGACCGGGGGCGCCCCCATCCGAACCCGCCGCCTCAGGGACGTGCACCCCGGCCGTGAGCAGCAGCTCGCCGCCCAGCAGATACGGGTACGGGTCGGCCATCTCCGAGGTGTGCGCCCAGTGGATCACGGTCCCCCGGTCTTCCGGGCCCGCGATCTGGCGCAGGGCGAGATCCTCGCGGGCCAGCAGGGCCGAGAGCGGTACCGGTGGGGTCGGTGGGACCGCCGGGGTGACCGGGGCGGTTGTTTCCGGCATGGTGTGCGTTCCCTCCATCCGCGCCCCTTCATATGGATGAAACGTACACTTCGCAGTCGCTTTCCGGCCACCTACTGTCGATGGACATCACCCGCCGGCGATCCCCAGTACGACTTCGAGTGGAGGAGGCCCCATGGCCGTCGACTACACAGTGATCGTCGTCTATCTGGCCGGCATGCTGGCCATGGGCTGGTGGGGCATGCGCCGCGCCAGGTCCAAGAGCGAGTTCCTCGTGGCGGGCCGCCGCCTGGGACCTGCCATGTACTCCGGCACCATGGCGGCGATCGTCCTCGGCGGCGCCTCCACCATCGGCGGCGTGGGCCTCGGCTACCAGTACGGCCTCTCCGGTGCCTGGATGGTCTTCACCATCGGCCTCGGCCTGCTCGCCCTGTCGGTGTTCTTCTCCGCCCGCATCTCCCGCCTGAAGGTCTACACCGTCTCCGAGATGCTGGACCTGCGCTACGGCGGCCGGGCCGGCGTCATCTCCGGCGTGGTCATGTGGGCGTACACCCTCATGCTGGCCGTCACCTCGACCATCGCCTACGCCACCATCTTCGACGTCCTGTTCGACATGAACCGGACCGTCGCGATCGTCCTCGGCGGCTCGATCGTCGTCGCCTACTCCACTCTCGGCGGCATGTGGTCCATCACGCTGACCGACATGGTCCAGTTCGTGGTGAAGACCATCGGCGTGCTGCTCCTGCTCCTGCCCATCGCCGTGGTCAAGGCGGGCGGCTTCGGCGAGATGAAGGCCAAGCTGCCGACCTCGTACTTCGACCCGCTGGGCATCGGCGGCGAGACGATCTTCACCTACGTCCTGATCTACACGTTCGGCATGCTGATCGGCCAGGACATCTGGCAGCGCGTGTTCACCGCCCGCAGCGACAGGACCGCCAAGTGGGGCGGCACGGTGGCCGGAACCTACTGTCTGGCCTACGCCCTCGCCGGCGCGGTGATCGGCACCGCGGCCAAGGTGCTCTACCCCAAGCTCGGCAGCCCCGACGACGCGTTCGCCACCGTCGTCAAGGACGAACTCCCCGTCGGCGTCCGCGGCCTGGTTCTGGCCGCCGCCCTCGCCGCCGTCATGTCCACCTCCTCCGGCGCCCTGATCGCCTGCGCCACGGTCGCCAACAACGACATCTGGTCGCGGCTGCGGGGTGCCGTACGCCGGGACGGCGAGGATCACGACGAGGTCGGCGGCAACCGCGCCTTCATCCTGATCATGGGTGTGGCGGTGATCGGTACGGCGATCGCCCTGAACAACGTGGTCGAGGCGCTGACGGTCGCCTACAACCTCCTCGTCGGCGGCCTGCTCGTGCCGATCCTCGGCGGCCTGCTGTGGAAGCGTGGAACGGTGCAGGGCGCGCTGGCCTCCGTGACCGTCGGCGGCCTCGCGGTCATCGGCCTGATGGCGGGCTACGGCATCCTGGCCAACGAGCCGGTCTACTACGGCCTGCTCGCCTCCCTCGCCGCCTACGTCGTCGTCTCCCTGGCGACGAAGCCCACCGACGAGACGGTTCTCGCCACCTGGCGCGAGCGCCTCGCCGGCCGCACCCCCGAACTCGCGTCCGAACCGGTCCCGGCTCACCAGTAGAGTCATAGGGAAAGCAGTACATGCGCGACGAAGCGCAAGAAAGAAGGCATTTGACCATGAGCAGCAACGAGACGCCCCGCGGCCCCGTCGACTCCTCCCGCATCCCGCGGTACGCCGGCCCCGCGACCTTCGCCCGGCTGCCCCGCCTGGACGAGGTCGGCACCGCCGACGTCGCCGTGGTGGGCGTGCCGTTCGACTCCGGCGTCTCGTACCGGCCGGGCGCCCGCTTCGGCGGCAACGCCATCCGCGAGGCGTCCCGGCTGCTGCGCCCGTACAACCCCGCGCAGGACGCGTCGCCGTTCGCGCTGGCGCAGGTGGCGGACGGCGGCGACATCGCCGTGAACCCGTTCAACATCAACGAGGCCGTCGAGACCATCGAGGCCGCGGCGGACGAGCTGCTCGGCACGGGCGCCCGCCTGATGACCCTGGGCGGCGACCACACCATCGCCCTGCCGCTGCTGCGCTCGGTGGCGAAGAAGCACGGCCCCGTCGCCCTGCTTCACTTCGACGCCCACCTGGACACCTGGGACACCTACTTCGGCGCCGAGTACACCCACGGCACCCCGTTCCGCCGCGCGGTGGAGGAGGGCATCCTCGACACCTCGGCCCTCTCCCACGTCGGCACCCGCGGCCCCCTGTACGGCAAGCAGGACCTCACCGACGACGAGAAGATGGGCTTCGGCATCGTCACCTCGGCGGACATCTACCGCCGGGGCGCCGACGAGGTGGCCGACCAGCTGCGCCAGCGCATCGGCGACCGCCCGCTGTACATCTCCATCGACATCGACTGCCTCGACCCGGCGCACGCGCCCGGCACGGGCACGCCGGAGGCGGGCGGCATGACCTCGCGGGAGCTGCTGGAGATCCTGCGCGGCCTGGCCTCGTGCAACCTGGTCTCGGCGGACGTCGTCGAGGTCGCCCCGGCGTACGACCACGCGGAGATCACCTCGGTCGCGGCCTCGCACACGGCCTACGAACTGACCACCATCATGAGCCGCCAGATCGCGGCGGCCCGCAACGCCTGACTCTCCCTAGGGGAACGAGAGCTGTGACTCACGACCACGACCTGGTACTCCGCCCGACGCCGGCGCAGATCACCGCCGCCCTGAATCCTCCCCCGGGGCGCAACGGCGGAGACCTGGTCGTGGAAACACTGGCCGGGCTCGGCGCGACCACGGTCTTCGGCCTGCCCGGCCAGCACGCCCTCGGCATGTTCGACGCCCTGCGCCGGTCCTCTCTTCGCTATGTGGGCCTGCGCGTGGAGAACAACGCGGGCTTCGCGGCGGACGCGTACGGCCGTGTGACGGGCGAGGCGGCGCCGCTGCTGCTGTCGACCGGCCCGGGCGCGCTGACGTCGCTGGCGGCGCTCCAGGAGGCAGCCGCCGCCTCGGCTCCGGTGCTGGCGATCAGCAGCCAGATCCCGACGGCGGGCCTGGGCGGCGGCCGCCACGGCTACCTGCATGAACTCCCCGACCAGGCAGCCTCGTTCCGGGGCGTGGTGAAGTCGGTCCACACGGTCCGCACGCAGTCCCAGATCCCGTCCGCGATCGCGGCGGCCTGGAAGTCGGCGCTGACGGCACCGCACGGCCCGGTGTGGGTGGAGATCCCGCAGGACGTGCTGCTGGCTCCGACCGCTCTGCCGGTGGTGACGGCGCCGGACGCGACTCCCGAGGACTTGGTCCCCCGCCCCGAACTGACGGCGGTGGCCGCCGACTTGCTGTCACGGGCCGAGCGTCCGGCGATCATCGCCGGCGGTGGGGTCGTGCGGTCGGACGCCTCGGGCAAGCTGCTTCAGCTGGCCGAGAAGCTGCAGGCGCCGGTCGTGACCACCTTCGGCGGCAAGGGCGCGTTCCCGTGGGAGCACCCGCTGTCGATGCAGTCCTGGCTGGAGGACCGGTACACGACGGACTTCCTGGAGGACGCGGACGTACTCCTGGTGGTCGGCTCGGGCCTCGGCGAACTCTCCTCCAACTACCACACGTTCAAGCCGCGCGGCCGGGTCGTCCAGATCGAGGCCGACCTCGGCAAGCTGGAGTCCAACCACCCGGCGCTGGGCATCCACGCGGACGCGCGCCTGGCGTTGCAGGCGCTGCTGGAGACGGTGGAGGAGCGCACGGACGACTCGGCGCCGGAGCGGGTGCGGGGGCTGCTGTCCCGAGTCGGTGAGCGCATCGCGTCCCAGGGACTCACCCTGGAACACGAGGTGCTGGGAGCCGTCCGGCGCGCCCTGCCCGCCGACTCCCCGTCCTTCTGGGACATGACGATCCTGGCGTACTGGGCGTGGTCGGCCTTCGACCCCCGGGGCGCGAACACCATGCACTCCGCGCAGGGCGCCGGCGGCCTCGGCTACGGCTTCCCGGCGGCACTGGGCGCGGCGGCGGCCGACCCGGCACGCCCGGTGCTGGCGGTGTCGGGCGACGGCGGAGCCCTGTACTCGATCGCCGAGCTGGCCACGGCCAAGCAGTACGACCTCCCCGTCACCTGGCTGATCGTCGACGACGGCGGCTACGGCATCCTCCGCGAGTACATGACGGACGCCTTCGGCCAGGCCACGGCGACGGAACTGACGCGCCCGGACTACGTGGCGCTGGCGGAGTCCTTCGGGGTTCCGGGCGTCCGTACGACCCCGGAGACCCTGGAGGAGGACCTGCGGAAGGCGCTGTCGGCTCCGGGGCCGTCGGTGGTCGTCCTCCCGGCGGTGCTGCGGATGTTCGCACCGACGCATCTCGGACAGTGAGCGCCCGGCGCCGCCCCGGCGCGGGTGCGGAACCTGCGCCGGGGCGGACCGTCCGGGGCCGAGGCGGCCTCAGTGGCAGGTGCTGGAGCTGCTGATGTAGACCTGCGTCGGGTGCGCCCCGTTGAAGGCCCATCCCTCGCCGGGCTTCATGCAGATGGCCGGGTGGTTGGAGAACCTCACGTAGGCCACGTCGTCGTGCCGGGTGTTGACCGCGCCCTTCGCGTTGCGGCTCGCACCGAGCGTCTGCCAGTGCCCGGTGTCCTTGAACTTCCCCGTCATCGTGTCGCCGTTGTAGAAGCAGACGTACGGATACGGACACGCCGGCCGGGCGGCGGTGGACGCGGTGTGCGTATCGGCCGAGGCGGCCTGTGCGGAGACGGCCAGGCCGCCGCCGGCCATGGCGCACGCGGTCAGGACGGCTGCGGTCGCGATGCGGAATCGCATGGATGCTCCTTGGTGTCGGTTGCCCTGAGGCGGCCCGCCCCACCCCCGTGGGGACGGGCCGCCGGCTGCCTGGGGCGGTGCGGGGTGGACCGCACCGCCCGCCGTGCACCACCGACTGTGCGGGGCGGGTCCAGGACGGGTACAGGCCTGCCCGGCAGGTGCCGCCGACGCGGGACGTCCCACCCTCCGACCTGCGAAGACGCCCTGCGTACTGAGTCGCCGGCGGGACGCGCGTACGCCGGTGGTGTGGCCGGAACCCTGTGCTCGAAAGGCCGTTCAGGGGAACCACGGGCGCGTGGTGGGGCATGCTCGTCCGGGGAGTTGCAACAGACATGGGGTGGAACGTGTCTCGTTGGAAGCAGTTGCCGGACTCGCTCGACCCACGAGTACGACAACTCGCCGTACAGATGCGCAGAATCAAGGACCACAGCGGTCTGGGGCTGCAGGCCTTGGCCGCCCGGACGGGTTACAGCCGTGCCTCGTGGGACCGCTACCTCAACGGCCGTTCGTTACCGCCGCAGGAGGCGGTCACGGCACTCGCCCGCGCCTGCGACATCGACCCGGCCCGGCTGCTGGCCCTGCACGAGGTGGCGGTGGCGGCGGGGCGAGGCGGAGAGCACGGTTTGGGCCAAGCGACGCAGGCGGAACCGAGCGCGGAGAAGCAGGACACACCAGGAGACGGCCGGGGACGGCGGATACGTGCTGCCGTACTGGTGTCGGCCGTGCTCGTGACGGTGGTGACCGCCCTGCTGGTGGCCGCGCCCTGGGACGGCGGCGGGGGACGGACCGCCGGCCGGCCGGCCTCGGCGAATGCCACGGAGCCGGCCCCAGGGACCGGGGCCGCGGCGAAGGGGGCGTTCGTGTTCCGGGCCGGCAAGGACCACCCGTGCAAGGTGCACCGGGCCGAGGACGGGCTGCTGTACGCGGGGTACAGCACGACCCGTGCCGACCTGATCGGCATGGGATCGTCGCAGTGGTCCGTCGTGGAGGTGCAGTGCCTGCTGCGCCATCACGGCTTCTCACCGGGGATCGCCGACGGGGCGTTCGGCTCCCGCACCGAGCGCGCGGTGGAGCGCTTGCAGGACCGGGCGCACCTCCGCGTGGACGGGGTCGTCGGCGAGGACACATGGGGAGTGCTGCGGAAATGACCTCCGGTGACCCGTCCGCCGGCCGGCCCTTGGAGTGCGAGCGGCTGGCGGAGACCCTGCGCGGGCTGCGGGCCCGGACCGGGCTGAGCCTGGCCGCGCTGGCCGCGAAGACGCCGTACAGCAAGTCGTCCTGGGACCGCTACCTGAACGGCAGGACCGTCCCGCCCCGGCAGGCCGTCGCGGAACTGTGCGACCTGGCGGGCGAGGACCCCGGACGGGCGCTCGCGCTGTGGGAGCTGGCCGACGCGGTGGCCAGTGGGCGGGCGGCGAGCGGACGTACGGCGGGCGGGGCCTCTGCCGGGCGTGCGGCGGGTGGGCTCCCTCCTACGGCAGTGCCCGCGCCTGACCCCGCCGAGTCCCTCCCGCTTTCGGTTCCGCGTCCGGCCCGGCGCGGCCTGATCGCCGGAGTCATGGGCGGTGGGCTCACGGCAGCCGCGCTCGTCCTGACACTGGCGGCCACCGGCGCCTTCAGCGAGTCCGGCTCGGACGCATCCCCGTCCCCGTCTCCCTCCGCACCCGTACCGGTGCAGGGATGCCACGGCACCGGCTGCACGGGCAAGGATCCCGAGATGTACGGCTGCGGAGCCGACCCCGTGCCGGTGACCCTGGGGCGGCAGAGCTTCCCCGGGCCGACGGTGGTGAAGATCCGGCACAGTACGGCCTGCGGTGCGGTGTGGGCGCGGATCGACCTCGGGAAGGTGGGGGACCGCGCGGAGATCCTCGTACCGCATCACGCGCCCTGGCGGATCGAGGTCAAGGACCGGTACGACGCCAAGGACTCCCTGTCGACCCCGATGGTCGCCGCCACCCCGTCCGACCTGGACCAGGTGCGCGCCTGCCTGGTCCGGGACGGCAAGCGGCACTGCTTCGGCCCGGAGCGGGGCTAGTCGGAGTTCTCCCAGACGAGCACCCCGGGCCCGTCGGGGGTGACGACCGGCACCCACGCCTCGTCGACGTCGGCGAGGCGGGACTCGTCGAGGGCGAGCGGGGTGGGGAAGAGGTCGTCCTGGTTCGCGGAACCGTACACATGGAAGGCGACGGCCGCGCGCAGCCGGTCGAGCAGCGCCGGCGGCCAGTCCGCGTGGCGGGCACCCTGTCCCTTCCAGGCGCCGACGAAGATCTCCTTCAGCTCCTGGTCCAGGCCCCGCCCGAACACGGGGATGAGATAGCCCTCCTGCGCGTATTGGGCACAGCGGTGGCCACCACCCTGCACCTTGTAGACGACGCCGGTCTCGGCCGCGACGATGACGAACACCCAACCGGCGCCTGTGCCTTCCGGGTCGAGGTAGATGTACCTCACCGGTGAGTGAGGCCCGCCTGCCTGGAGTGAGTCACCTTCAGGGCTTCGAGGAACGGGGCGAAGGCGGCGGCCGGGAAGGTGAGGGTGGCTCGGGCAGGGGCCTTTGAGTCGCGGACGGCTATGTGGGTGTCCAGGTCGGCGACTTCGACACAGTCGTTCCCCTCGCCTCCGCCGGAGAAGGACGACTTCTTCCATGAGGCAGGGGTGATCATGCTGGTCCTCACAGCTCCTTCGCCAACTGGTGGATGAGGTCACGTGACTGCTCTGGGGGCAGTGCCTGTTCCTTCACCTTACGGAAAAGTGTTCGAAAGTGCTCCAGTTGGGCTTCGGAGTCGACGAAGGCCGTGCCGTGTGGAGCGTCGCGTACGACGGTGTCCAGCCGGGGGACTGCTCCACCGAGGTACACCATGGTGCTTCCGGCTCCCGCGAAGTCGTGCAAGGCGAAGGGAATGACCCGCACGGAGACATGGTCGGCCTCGGACGCTTCGAGAATGCGACTCAGCTGAGTCCGGGAGGCCGCCCGTCCGGCGACCTGGATGCGGAGTGCCGCCTCATGGATCACGGTCTCGTACGGGATGGGCTCGGGCCCGTCGATGACGACCCTCCGCTTCATTCGGTGCTCCACGCGGAGGTCCACTTCGCTGTCCGGGAACTCGGGGTTCATGTAGGCGAAGAGGGCTCGGGCGTAGTCCTCCGTCTGGAAGAGCCCCGGTACGTGGATGACTGCCACGTCGTTGCGGAACGTCGCGTGATGGTCCAGCTCGGCGAGATCCTGGTAGGCGGCGGGAAGGACGCTCCGGTACTCCTCCCACCAACCTTGGGTCCGGTCGGACGCGATGGCCACGAGGGCATCGATCAGCTCTGCATCGGCGCAGGCGTAGTTGGCAGCCATGCGACGCAGGCGCTGCTCACTCACCCCTGAGGTACCGGCCTCGATCTGACTGATCTGAACGGAGTTCACACCGAGCATCGCGGCCGCCTCGCGGGAGCTGAGGCCTGCTGCCTCCCGGAGCCGGCGCAGTTCCACGGCCAGCCGCATTTGCCGCGCTGTGGGTTCGCGCTTGGTCCCCATCGGCCGCTCCTCGTTTCAACACGCCTGACTATGCGACTCGTTCGGGGTCAGATTACGGGATCGGCTTGCTTGCTCTTAATTCTAAGGCCTACCTTCGGTGACGTACCGCACACGCAGCGGAAGCGCACCGCGCCGTCCTGCCATGACGGGTGCGGCAGGCCACCGCGCGTGAACTCCCCATTCACCGACTGGAGTCGATGACGCATGCCCGAAAACGACGACGACACCTGGGACTACACCCTCTACATCCCGAACGACCTCAGAGCGGTGACCGTATGCCGCCGCACCCTGCGCCTGATCCTGATCCTGCACGGTCTGATCGGCCTGGTGGACACGGCGGAGCTGCTGGCGGCGGAGCTGGTGTCGAACGCCGTACGCCACACGAAGGGGCCGGCCGCGCTCAGGGTCCGCCGTACCCCGGAGGGCGCCGTGTGGATCGGGGCGTGGGACACCGACCCCGCGCCGCCGGACCCGCCGTGTCCGCTGGAGGAGGTGGGGGAGTTGGAGGAGGGGCGGGGGCTGGGGTTGGTGAAGGCGTGCGCGGAGTACTGGGGGTGGCAGCCGACGGCTCGGTTCGGGGACCGAGGGAAGTACGTGTGGTGCGAACGTGCGGCGGCGTAGCTCGTTGATCACGGCGATGGAAAGGAGAGCTGATGGTCGGCTCGTCGCATGAGGCGCTGCACCGGATCTTCCAGAAGGATCCGACGCTGCTGACGAAGGCGTTACAGAAGGTCCTGCATGTGCCGTTCCCCGAACCGAGGGAGATCGCGGCGCTGAACATCGACCTGACGGAGATCGAACCGGTCGAGCGCCGCGTGGACACGCTGTTGCGGGCGGAGACGGACGAGGGCACGTATCTGCTGGTGGTGGAGTCGCAGGGGAAGGTGGGCGAGCGCAAGCGGGGCAGCTGGCCGTACTACCTGTCCTACTTGTACGAGAAGTACCGCTGTGAGCCGGTGCTGATCGTCATCACCCAGAGCAGCAGGACCGCCCAGTGGGCCTCGCGCCCGATCCGGCTCGGCTTCCCGGGCTGGGAGTCACTGACGGTGCGGCCGCTGGTCCTCGGTCCGGACAACGTGCCGGTGATCGCGGACGAGCGGCAGGCCGAGAAGGACGTCCCCCTTGCGGTGCTCTCGGCCATGACACACGGGCGTGGACCGCAGGCTGCGGCCATACTGGAATCCCTGGCCGCCGCCCTGCGGACCATCGATGCCGACAGTGCCGCAGTCTTCGTGCAGTTCGTCGACTCCTGCCTGGCCGACCCCCAGGCGAAGCAGATGTGGAGGGATTTGATGACGGCGATCCAGTACTTCTGGCGACACCCGCTGGCCGAGCAGGTACGCGCGGAAGGCCGGGAACAGGGCCGTATCGAGGATCGCCGGGAGATGATCCTGCGTATCCTGGAATGGCGCGAGCTTCCCGTGCCCGACGACGTCCGCGAGCGAGTGGAAGCCTGCACGGACCTCGATCAACTGGAGGTCTGGGCCCAGCGCGCCGTACACGCCACGGATGCCACGGAGTTGTTCGCCGAGGAGTGAGCGCGTGGCCGTTGCGCGGGCAGCTCTGGCAAGGTGAGGTGATGTTCGATTTCGGCATCGCGGGTTACCAGGCCACGTGGTCGTCCGGCCGTGGTGACACAGCGCGTGCGCATGGGGACCGCCTGCGTGGTCTTGTCGGCCGGACCCTTACGAGGGTCTGGATGGTCTGGGACCTTCAGGACGACGAGTGGTTCCCCGACTGCCCGGTGCTGTTCGACTTCGAGGGCGAGCAGGTTGAGATCAATCATCACAAGCTCGACGAGCTCTCCCTCACGTGGAACACGATCGACCCCAGCTGTCCCGTGCGGTGGCCCGGCTTCGACCTGCGGTGGCGTCCCGAGCCTCTCCCGGAACTGCAGGCTCTGCGGGGCCTGGCCCTCAAGGGGGCCGAACTGCTCGAGTGGACGGGCAAGGATGTCGCTCAGGGGAACGTCGACGTCCGCTTCGCCTTCGAGACAGGCCGAGTGACGATCTTCAACGCCCTCGACGAGAACGGGCTGAGCTTCGACCCTGCCCGTCCGAGCCGGCCGGCCGGCTGATCGAAGCAGCACAGCGCGCCAACGGCATCGAGGCCCTTGGCGCGCTGTCGACGTCCGTCTCAGCTCACGTCCGACGGGTCCAGACGGTAGATCGTGGACTGGTCGGTGGAGGAGGAAGAGCTTGAACTCTTGCTGTACGCACTCTCCTTCACCAGCGTCCCGTGCTTCTTCACCCAGGCCGTCACCAGGGACGACACGCTGTTGTTGTTCCCTCCGGGGCCGCCGCCCATCATGCCGCCGCCGAGCTGGATGTAGTGCAGTTCGCCCTTCTTGACCAGTTCCTCGAGCTTGGCGACGGTCATCGCCTTGTCGGTGCCGGTGAACCCCCACATGGAGATGACCGGCACCCTGGCGCTCAGCTCGATCTGGGCCGCGCTCTGCGAGTTGGAGACCGCGAGCAGCCAGGTGGCGCCGTCCTGGTGCTTCTTCAGGTAGGCGATCACCTCGCTGTTCGCCCCGCCCATCATGCCGCCGCGCATCATGCCACCGCCCATGCCGGTTCCCATACGGCCGCCCGTGCCTGCCGTGCCGCCGCTCGGGGCGCCGGTTCCGCCCGGGGCCGTACCGCCCGACGCGCCCTGGCCTCCGGGGAGTTCGCCGCCGAGGAAGCCACCGGACTGCTGTCCGCCGCTCGGCATCTGCCCACCGGAGGCTCCGCCCGGCACTCCGCCCGAGGCGCCCCCGGGCGCGCCGCTCGCCGGTCCGTCGGGCACGGTCCCGCCGCTCTGCCCCGGCAGCTCACCGCCGCCCGGGAAGCCGCCCCGGCCCCCGCCGAAGCCCCGGCCGCCACCGGGGCCGCCGAAGCCGCCACCCGTCGAGGGCCCGGCCGTCGGGTTCACCCCGCTCATGCCGCCACCCGAACCGGACGGCACCGACCAGGCGTACGCCGCCGGGCCCGCGAGCGCCGCCACCACGGCCGCCGCCACGGATGCCGCGAGCAGCCGTACCCGGTTGCCCGACCGGAAGACGAACAGGCCGACGATCGCCGCCGCCATGAGCACACCGACGGCCGGCCACAGCCAGGTGTTCCCGCCGGAGGCCCGGCGCAGCAACACGACTGCCCAGACAGCCGTCACCGCCAGACCCGCCGGTAGCACCCACGCCCAGCGCTTGTCGGTACGGAACGCGCGCAGCAACAGCACGCCACCGCCTGCGCACAGCGCCGCGATGCCGGGTGCCAGGGCCGTCGTGTAGTACGGGTGCATCGTGCCCTCGGCGGTCGCGAAGGTGACGTAGTGCAGCACCGTCCAGCCGCCCCAGAGGATCAGCGCGGCCCGGGTGAGGTCGGTGCGCGGGGCGCGGCCGCACAGGATCAGGCCGGCGGCCAGCGCCACGGCGGAGAAGGGAAGCAGCCAGGAGATCTGGCCGCCGAGGATGTCGTTGAACATCCGGCCGAGGCCCGCGGAGCCGGAGAAGCCGCCCCCGCCGCCCCCGCCCCCGCCGCCGTTGCCCTCGCCGCCGAAGATCCGGCCGAGGCCGTTGTAACCCATGATCAGGTCCCAGGCGGTGCCGTCCGTCGAACCGCCGATGTACGGCCGTTCGGAGGCGGGGACGAGGGACACGGCGACCGCCCACCAGAAGCTGGAGACCGCCAGGACCACACCGGCGAGCAGCAGGTTCACGATCCGCCGTGCGAGCTTCGGGCGCGCCGCGAGCAGGTAGACCGCGAAGACGGCGGGGAGGGCGATGTAGCCCGCCAGCATCTTGGTGTTGAAGGCCAGGCCGAAGCACACCGCCGAGCCGAGCAGGGGCAGCAGGCGGCCGTTGGTCACCGCGCGCAGGGCGAGGGCCGCGCCCCCGACCATCAGCAGGACGAGGATCGTGTCGGGGTTGTTGTCCCGGTCGATGGCGACCGTGATCGGGGTCAGCGCGAGGACAAGCGCGGCCACGGCCGCCGCCGCGTGCCCGAACGCCCGCTTCACGGAGGAGTGCAGGATCCAGATCGTGGCGAGCCCGGCCGCGACCTCCGGCAGCATCATCTGCCAGGTGCCGAAGCCGAGGATCCGGCACGACAGGCTCATGACCATGTCGGCGAACGGCGGTTTGTCGACGGTGAGGAAGTTCCCGGCGTCGAGTGAGCCGAAGAACCACGCCTTCCAGTTCTGTGTGCCGCTGTAGATGGCCGCGCTGTAGAAGCTGTTGAGGCCGGCGCCGGAGAGGTTCCAGGTGTAGAGCACAGCCGCCAGCAGCAGGATCGCGAGCAGCGCAGGCAGCGACCAGCGCGGTGCGCGCTCCGGCGGTACGGCGTCCGGTGCCGGGGGAGCGGGGGTCGTCGTCGTGGCGCGAGGGAGGGGATCGGTGGCAGATGTCACCACTGCACCCTGCAGACCCGCGATGGGTGCGCGCTGTGGTGCACCTGGGCGGAAGCTGTGTGTCGGTGAAAGCCGGGTAAGGTCCCCGATCCCCTCGGTAAGAACGGAGTGCAACCATTGGGCCGCCTCCGTGAGTCAACTGGGGCATGAATTCCCGGACATCGAGGCGTACCGGCGCGCTCGCCGCCGCCCTGCTCATACCGGCGGTCACCGCCGTCACCGCCGCCACACCCGCCGCCGCGGCCACGCCCACCGTCAGCTGTACGTCCGCCAAGGCGGGCCTCGCCGCCAAGCTGCAGAAGGACATCACGGCGGCGCTGGCCACCCGCAAGGGCACGGTCGCGATCGGCCTGTACGACCGCAGCACCAGCACCACCTGCACCCTGCGCGCCACCAGCTCCTACGACTCGGCCAGCACCGTCAAGGTCACCGTGCTCGCCACGCTGCTGTGGGACGCCAAGCAGCACAACCGCTATCTGACCGACCGTGAGATCTCGCTCACCAAGGCCATGATCACCAAGTCGGACAACGACGCGACGACCGCGCTGTGGAAGCAGCTGGGCCTCACCAGGATCAAGGGCTTCCTCGCCGCCGCCGGGATGACGAACACCGTGCCGGGCGCGAACGGCTACTGGGGCCTGACCCAGGAGAACGTCACCGACGAGCAGAAGCTGCTCAAGCTCGTCACCGCCAGGAACAGCGTGCTGAGCGACAACTCCCGCGCCTACATCCTGAAGCTGATGGGCGAGGTCATCTCCGCCCAGCGCTGGGGCACTCCGGCGGGCGCGCCGTCCACGGTCTCCGTGCACGTCAAGAACGGCTGGCTGCAGCGCGCGACGCACGGCTGGCGGGTGCACAGCCTCGGCACCTTCGACGGCGCCGGCCACGACTACATGATCTCGGTGCTGACCCAGGACAACAGCACCATGGACTACGGCGTCACCACCATCCAGAACGTCGCCAAGGCCATCCACAAGGACCTCGTGCCGACCACCCCCGGCACCGCGGTCTACACCCCGACCAGCCGGCCCAGCGAGGCGTTCGTCGCGGTGCCGCCGCAGGGCTGACGACGCGCGAGGCGGTTCACGAGGCGGTCTCCCGCCGGACACCCGCCCGCCCTACGGTGACCGGCATGCGTCTGAGAACCGTACTCGCCACCCTGACCGCCGGCCTGGCGGCGGCCGCCTCCCTGGCCGCCGCCGGGCCCGCCGACGCCAACTCCGCGAGCGGCAAGGCCTGTTCGCCGTCGGTCTCCATCGACCGCTTCTCCGACGCGCTCGACAAGACGACGTACGACGGCAGGTTCGTCGGCAACTTCTCCGCGCTCGCGGTCGACGGTGACGGTTCCCTCGCCGCGCTGGAGGATCGTTCCTCCCTGTTCGACCTGGACCCCAGGACCCTGCAGCCGCGGCGGGCCGTCCGCCTCGCCGACGAGAAGGGCGCCGACCTCGACTCGGAGGGTCTGGTCATAGACGGCGACGGCACCCGGCTCATCACCTCCGAGACCGAGCCGTCCGTCCGCCGCTACTCCGCCGACGGCAGGATCCTGGACCGCCTCCCGGTCCCGTCCTCCCTCCTCGTCGCCCCGGCCGGCCGCGCCACCGCCAACCAGACCTTCGAGGGCCTGACCCTGCTGCCCGGCGGGCACACCCTGCTGGCCTCCATGGAGGACGCGATCTCCGGCGACTCGACGGGGATCGTGCGCTTCCAGACCTGGCAGCGCACCAAGGGCGACCACTTCCGCCTCTCCGCCCAGTACGCCTACCGCACCGACACCGGCCTCGGCGTCCCCGAGGTCCAGGCCACGCCCGACGGCCGGCTCCTGGTCCTGGAGCGCGGCTTCACCCCGGGCGTCGGCAACACCGTCCGCCTCTACCTGGCCGACCCCCGCCACGCGACGGACACGAGCGGCATCGAGAACCTGACGGGGCAGCCGGACGTCCGCCTGATCAAGAAGACCCTGCTGACCGACATCGCCTCCTGCCCCTCCCTCGGCGCCACGGCCAGGCAGCCCCAGCCGAACCCCCTGCTGGACAACATCGAAGGGATGACGATCACCGGCCGTGATCACCGGGGCCGGCTGAAGGTCCTCCTGGTGAGCGACGACAACCAGAACCCGGCCCAGACGACGAGGTTCTACTACCTGCGGGTACGCGTCTGACACCTGCGGGTACGCCTCCGACCCTGGCCCCGGTTTGTTGCAGGGGGATGAAATCGGCTCCCATCCGCGTTGGTGCCTTCCGGTAGAGCAGGACGACAGGAAGGCACCCGCGTGGCAGCGCAACGGGGATGGGCACGACGCCTGGCGGCATACGCCTGGCGGTATCCGAAGGACGTCGTCCTCGCCCTCGGCTCCTCCCTCGGCGGCATGGCCGTCACGGCCGTCGTACCCCTGATCACCAAGGTGATCATCGACGACGTGATCGGGAACCACACCCGCTCCATGGCCCCCTGGGCCGGTGCCCTGATCGGCGCGGCCCTCTTCGTCTACGTCCTCACCTACGTCCGCCGCTACTACGGCGGCCGCCTCGCCCTCGACGTCCAGCACGACCTGCGGACCGAGATGTACGGCACGATCACCCGCCTCGACGGCCGCCGTCAGGACGAGCTGTCCACGGGGCAGGTCGTCGGCCGCGCCACCAGCGACCTGCAGTTGATCCAGGGCCTGCTCTTCATGCTCCCGATGACGATCGGGAACGTCCTGCTCTTCCTGATGTCCCTGATGATCATGGCGTGGCTGTCGCTGCCGCTGACCCTCGTCGCCCTCGCCGTCGCGCCCGCGCTCGGCTGGATAGCCAAGCGGAGCCGCAGCAGGCTCCACCCCGCCACCTGGTACGCCCAGGCGCAGGCCGCCGCCGTCGCGGGCGTGGTCGACGGCGCCGTCAGCGGCGTACGCGTGGTGAAGGGCTTCGGGCAGGAGGAGCAGGAGACCGGCAAGCTCAGGGAGGTCGGGCGCAGGCTCTTCGCGGGACGGCTGCGCACGATCCGGCTGAACAGCAAGTACACCCCCGCCCTCCAGGCCGTCCCCGCCCTCGGCCAGGTCGCCATGCTGGCCCTCGGCGGCTGGCTGGCCGTGCGCGGGCACATCACGCTCGGCACCTTCGTCGCCTTTTCCACCTACCTCGCCCAGTTGGTCGGCCCGGTCCGCATGCTCGCCATGGTCCTCACCGTCGGCCAGCAGGCCCGCGCCGGCACCGAGCGCGTCCTGGAGCTGATCGACACCGAGCCGACGCTCAAGGAGGGCACCAAGACCCTCCCGGACGACGCGCCCGCGACCGTCGAGTTCGACGACGTGTCCTTCGGGTACGGCAGCGGGGCCAAGGTCCTCGACGGGCTGACCTTCGAGATCCGGCCCGGCGAGACCCTGGCGGTCGTCGGCTCCTCCGGCTCCGGCAAGTCCACCCTCTCCCTGCTGCTGCCGCGCTTCTACGACGTCACCCACGGCGCCGTCCTGATCGGCGGCCACGACGTCCGCGAGCTCACCCTGGACAGCCTGCGCGCCGCGATCGGGCTCGTCCCCGAGGACTCCTTCCTCTTCTCCGACACCGTGCGCAACAACATCGCCTACGGCCGCCCGGACGCCACCCAGGACGAGATCGAGGCCGCCGCACGCGCCGCCCAGGCGGACCGTTTCATCGCCGAGCTCCCCGAGGGCTACGACACCAAGGTCGGCGAGCAGGGCCTGACCCTCTCCGGCGGCCAGCGCCAGCGCGTCGCGCTCGCCCGCGCCCTGCTCACCGACCCACGGCTCCTCGTCCTCGACGACGCCACCTCCGCCGTCGACGCCCGCGTGGAACACGAGATCCACGAGGCCCTGGGGCACGTCATGCAGGGCCGTACGACCCTCCTCATCGCGCACCGCCGCTCCACCCTCAACCTCGCCGACCGCATCGCCGTCCTCGACGGCGGCCGGCTCGCGGACCTCGGCACCCACGAGGAACTCCAGCAGCGGTCGGCCCTCTACCGCCGGCTGCTCACCGACCCGGACGAGCTGGGCGGGGTCTCCCCGGGCCGGGTCGAACCCGCCGTACCGCAGGAGGACACCTCCGTCCGCGAGGAGCTGGACGCCGAGTTCGACGCCGAGCGGGGGGTGACCCCCAGGCTGTGGACCGGCGACCGCGAACCGAAGAACGCCGAGGACACAGCGCTCTCCGGCACCCCGGCCACCCCCGGACTCCTCGGCCAGGTGGAGGCGCTGCCCCCGGCCACCGACACCCCCGGCATCGACGAGACCCGGGCGGTCCTCCCGGAGGACTCCTACGGCCTGCGCCGCCTGCTGCGCGGCTTCGGCCCGCCCCTGCTGCTCAGCCTGCTGCTGGTCGCCGTGGACGCCGGCGCCGGCCTGCTGCTGCCGGTGCTGATCCGGCACGGCATCGACGCGGGCGTGACGAAGATGTCCCTCGGCGCGGTCTGGGCGGCGTCCCTGCTGGGCCTGGTCACCGTCGTCGTCCAGTGGGTCGCGCAGATCGGCGAGACCCGGATGACCGGCCGTACGGGCGAGCGGGTGCTGTACACGCTGCGGCTGAAGATCTTCGCCCAGCTCCAGCGGCTCGGGCTCGACTACTACGAGCGTGAGCTGACCGGCCGGATCATGACCAGGATGACCACGGACGTCGACGCCCTGTCCACCTTCCTGCAGACGGGTCTGGTCACGGCGTTCGTCTCGGTCGTCACCTTCTTCGGCATCATGGGCGTCCTGCTGGTGATCGACCTCCGGCTCGCGCTCGTCGTCTTCGCCACCCTGCCCCCGCTGATCGTCGCGACCTTCTTCTTCCGCCGGGCCAGCGTGAAGGCGTACGAACTCGCCCGTGAGCGCGTCTCGGTGGTCAACGCCGATCTGCAGGAGTCGGTCGCCGGGCTGCGGATCGTGCAGGCCTTCCGGCGCGAGCGGGACGGCGGGCTGAGGTTCGCCGGGCGCAGCGACAGCTACCGCAGCGCCCGCATCCGCGGCCAGTGGCTGATATCCATCTACTTCCCGTTCGTGCAGCTGCTGTCGTCGGTGGCGGCGGCGAGCGTGCTGATCGCGGGAGCGCACCGGATCGAGGCGGCGACCCTGACGACCGGCGCCCTGGTCGCCTACCTGCTCTACATCGACCTGTTCTTCGCGCCGGTCCAGCAGCTGTCCCAGGTCTTCGACGGCTACCAGCAGGCCACGGTCTCCCTGGGCCGCATCCAGGAGCTGCTGCGCGAGCCGACGTCCACGAAGCCGGCGGACGAGCCCCGCGAAGTGCCGTCCCTGCGCGGCGACATCGCCTTCGAGGACGTGCACTTCGCCTACGGTGACGACGAAGAGGCGCTCACCGGCATCGAGTTGACGATCCCGGCCGGGCAGACGGTGGCCTTCGTCGGCGAGACGGGCGCCGGCAAGTCGACACTCGTCAAGCTGGTGGCGCGGTTCTACGACCCCACCGCGGGCCGGGTCACGGTCGACGGCACGGATCTGCGCGCCCTGGACCTGACCTCGTACCGCCACCGCCTCGGGGTGGTCCCGCAGGAGGCGTACCTCTTCCCGGGCACGGTCCGGGACGCCATCGCCTATGGCCGCCCCGACGCCACCGACGCCGAGGTGGAGGCGGCGGCGCGGGCGGTCGGCGCGCACGAGATGATCGCCACGCTGGAGGGCGGCTATCTGCACGAGGTCGCCGAGCGCGGCCGCAACCTCTCGGCCGGCCAGCGCCAGCTGATCGCACTGGCCCGGGCCGAACTGGTGGACCCGGACATCCTGTTGCTGGACGAGGCCACGGCCGCCCTGGACCTGGCCACGGAGGCCCAGGTCAACCAGGCCACCGACCGCCTGGCGGGCCGCCGTACGACGCTGGTGGTCGCCCACCGCCTCACCACGGCCGCCCGCGCGGACCGGGTGGTGGTGATGGACCACGGACGGGTCGCGGAGGACGGCACCCACGACGAACTCCTCGCCCGCGACGGCCGGTACGCCGAACTGTGGCGCACCTTCGTCGGCCGCCCCGAACCGGAGGAGCCGGTCACCGCCTCCCGCTGAGCCGGACCCGTCGCACCGTCCCGCCGAAGCCCCCCGTCGACGCGTCTCTCTGACGGCCGTGCAACCATCCGGCATACGTCCTGCGTCCGTACATCAGTACGGCTGCAGGGGGAGTACAACCGTGGTACGGGGAGGACGACAGTGGACAGTGGTGGGATACGCAGGCGTCTGGCGCTCGGTACGGCGATGCTGGCCGCGAGCGGGGTGCTCGCGCTCGTGACGTCCGGCACGGCCCAGGCGAGCACGGTCGGCGGCTGCGCCGGGAACGAGGTACGGGCCCTGCCGTTCAGCAGTGGGGTCACCCACGTCTACAAGAGCGACGGGTACGTCTGTGCCATGACCGTCGCCCGGCACCCGGGCCCCGCGCAGACGATGTCCGTCAGCGTCCAGGCCCGTGGCACCCGCCCGGTCGTGGACACGGGCAGCTACCGGCACCACGCGGGGCCGGTGACGGTCTACGCCGGCCACCGCTGCGTGTGGATCAAGGGCGCGGTGGGGTCGCAGGGGTCGGTCAGCTCGGGGTGGATCCTCTGCTGACGGCAGGGCCGGTCAGCTCGCTTCCGGGAGCCTCGCGAACGCCTCGTGGAACCCCGGGAACGTCTTGCGGACGCAGCCGGGGTCGTCGTAGGACAGGCCGGGGGTGCGCAGGCCGGTCACCGCGAAGGACATCACGATGCGGTGGTCCCCGAAGGTCCTGATCCCGGTGCCGGGCGCGGGCGTGCCGGGCCGGATCTCGATCCAGTCGGGGCCGGTGGCCACCGGCACGCCGAGCCTGCGCAGATTGTCCGCGCAGGCCTGAAGCCGGTCGCACTCCTTCACCCGGGTGTTGGCCACGTCCTCGATGCGCACCGGGCCGGAGGCGAACGGCGCGATCGCCGCCAGCGTCGGCATGGTGTCGGAGATGTCCCGCATGTTCACGGTGAGCCCGCGCAGAACTCCCGTGCCGCGTACGGTCGTCCGGTCCGCCGCGAGCTCCACCTCGGCGCCCATCCGCCGCAGCACCTCCACGAAACGCAGGTCGCCCTGGAGCGCGCCGGCGCCGAGGCCCGGCACGGTCACCTCACGGCCGGGGGTGACGGCGGCCGCGGCGAAGAAGTAGCTCGCGGTGGAGGCGTCGGGTTCGACGGCGTAGGCGGTGGCCCGGTAGCCGCCGGCCGGGACGTCGTACACCGCGCCGTCCCGCACCACCTCCACGCCGAAGGCCCGCATCATCGCGAGCGTGATCTCCACGTACGGCGCCGAGACCAGGCCGGTCACCCGGATCCGGAGGCCCGTGCGGGTCAGCGGGCCCAGCAGGAGCAGCGCGGTCAGGTACTGGGAGGACTGGCCGGCGTCCAGCACGACCTCGCCGCCCTCGACACCGGCCGCCCGGACGGTGAGCGGATGGTGGCCCTCCGCCTCCTCGTGCCGCAGGTCGACGCCGAGGTCGCGCAGGGCGCGGGTGAGCGGGCCGAGGGGGCGCCGGCGCATCTGCGGCGAGGCGTCGAAGCGGAAGGTGCCGTGCCCGGCGGCGGCCAGGACGGGCAGGAAGCGGGCGGTGGTGGCGCCGTCGCGGCAGTACACATCGGCCTCGGCGAGCCCCGGGCCCTGCGGGCGGCCGTCCACCTGCCAGGCGTCCGGGGTACGGCCCACCCGGTAGCCGAGCCGGACCAGACCCTCGGCGAAGCCCTCGGTGTCGTCGGAGCGCAGGGGGCGCAGGAGCGTGCTGACGCCGTCGGCCGCGGCGGCGAGGAGGAGCGCGCGGGCGGTGATGGACTTGGAACCGGGGATGGCGACTGCGGGCATGCCCGCATGATGACCCGTCGTCCGCACTCCGGTCATGGCCGTCCGGGAGGTGGACGCGCGCCGGGCGGTGGAACCCGGCGCGTGTCCGGCTCGTCCAACGCGCAGGTTGCCGGACGAGTCTTCCGTGCCGTGGTGTCGGCCCCTCGCGACTGGCCGCGAACGCCGACCCACCCTCTTCGCCGCGGCACGGCCGGCCGCCCGCCGCCACCGGCGCGCCCCCCTCCCATGCGCCGGTGGCGGCCCCTGCTGCGGGTACTGTGCAGTCCCTTGACGGAAAGAAACCTCCCGGATATTGGTGACTCCTCGGAAGTTTCCTTCAGCGGTTCTCCTCTGGAAGGAGCGCGCGTGCCCCACACCAGCACGGGAAGCGACGACACCAGCACGAGAAGCACAGGACGCACCGGAAACACCGCAAGACCCTCCAGACGCGCCGTCCTCGCGGCGACCGCGGGCCTCACCGCCGCGCTGACCGTACCGACGGCCGCCCGCGCCGCCACGCCCGGCGACGACCGCCGGCTGCGCGCCCTGATCTCCCGGATGACACTTCAGGAGAAGGTCGGCCAGCTCTTCGTGATGCGGGTCTACGGCCACTCCGCCACCGCCCCCGACCAGGCCGACATCGACGCCAACCTCAAGGAGATCGGCGTCCGCACGGCCGCCGAGCTGATCGCCAGGTACCGCGTCGGCGGGATCATCTACTTCACCTGGGCCCACAACACCCGCGACCCGCACCAGATCGCCGGCCTCTCCGACGGCATCCAGCAGGCGTCCCTGGACCAGCCGCGCGGCCTGCCGGTGCTCATCGCCACCGACCAGGAGCACGGTGCGGTGTGCCGGGTCGGCAAGCCCGCCACCCTCTTCCCCGGCGCCATGGCGCTCGGCGCCGCCGGCTCCCGCGCGGACGCGCACACCGTCGGCCGGATCTCCGGCGCCGAGCTGCGCGCGATGGGCATCAACCAGGACTACTCCCCGGACGCCGACGTCAACGTCAACCCGGCCAACCCGGTCATCGGCGTACGGTCCTTCGGCGCCGACCCGGACGCGGTCGCCGCGCTGGTGGCCGCCGAGGTCAAGGGCTACCAGGCCTCCCGGGTCGCGGCGACCGCCAAGCACTTCCCCGGGCACGGCGACACCGCCACCGACAGCCACACCGGCTTCCCGGTCATCACGCACAGCAGGGAGCTGTGGGAGAAGCTGGACGCCGTCCCCTTCCGGGCCGCGGTCGCCGCGGGCATCGACTGCATCATGACCGCGCACATCCAGTTCCCGGCCCTGGACGACTCCGGCGACCCGGCCACCCTCTCCCCCCCGGTCCTCACCGGCATCCTGCGCGGCGAACTCGGCTACGACGGGGTCGTGATCACCGACTCCCTCGGCATGGAGGGCGTCCGCACCAAGTACGGCGACGACCGGGTGCCGGTGCTCGCCCTGAAGGCCGGGGTGGACCAGCTGCTCAACCCGCCGTCCCTCGACGTGGCCTGGAACGCCGTACTGAACGCCGTCCAGGACGGCGAGCTGACCGAGGCCCGCCTCGACGCATCGATCCTGCGCATCCTGCGCCTGAAGGCCAGGCTCGGCCTCTTCGCCGACGCGCGCGGTGGCCGTCCCGGCGGCGTCGACCGCACGGTGGGCACCGAGGCGCACCTGGCCGCCGCCGACCGGATCGCCGAACGGACCACGACCCTGCTGGTCAACGAGGACCGCACCCTCCCCTTCTCCCCGCGCACCGAGCCCCGCCTCCTGGTCGTCGGGGCCGACCCGGCCTCCCCCTCCGGCACCGACGGCCCGCCCACGGGCGTGCTGGCCAACGCCCTCACCGAGCTGGGCTTCACCGCCACCGCCCTGTCCACCGGCACCGCGCCCTCCGCCGCGGCCATCGCCCAGGCGGTCGAGGCCGCGCGGGACGCGGACGCGGTGGTCGTCGCGACCTACAACGTGACGGCGGGCAACGCGCAAGGCACGCTGGTGGAACAGCTCCGGTCCACGGGCAGGCCCCTGGCGGCCCTCGCCGTCCGCAACCCCTACGACGTGGCCCAGTTCCCCTCCGTCAAGGCCTGCCTGACCTCCTACGGCTGGACGGACGTCGAAGTGCGCGCCGCCGCACGGGTGATCGCCGGACGGGTGGCCCCGCGCGGCAAGCTGCCGGTGCCGGTGCAGCGGGCCGACGCCCCCACGCAGGTGCTGTACCCGATCGGGCACGGGCTGACGTACTAGCCGTACGCCACACACCGGGCGCAATACCTCCAATGGGGGGAAACCTGCCCACATGTCTGGCGTGGCCGCGCCTCCAGGGGCCACGCTGGACCGGGGTGTGCAGGGGGGTTGCCATGCGTGGGAAGGGTGCCGTGACGGCCGTGTGCCTCGCCTGCCTGCTGCCGGCCGCCCTGCTGACCGGCTGCCGGGGTACGGCGGGCACCCCCGTCGGCGACGCCCGCCCCACCCCGGCCACGACCGGCGGCTACGGCGCCGAGTTCCTCGCGGTCGGCGAGTGCAGCTCCTTCGGCACGACCAGCTTCACCGAGGTGCCCTGCGCGAGCGAGCGGGCGGCGGCCAGGGTCGTCGCCCGCTACGACGGCGCGGCCACCGACGGCCCCCTGTGCCCGGCGACGACCGACTTCGTGCTGCACATCAGCGACCGGTCCACGGCCGCCGACGAGGACGGCGACGGCGTGATCCCCCAGGGCTACGCCTGTATGCGCAACCTGGAGCCCCCGCACCCCGGCGACCCCGGCGGCGGGGGCGGCCCCCGCACGATCCCCGGCGACTGCGTGTACGACTCCGGCAGGGGCCAGGTCCGTGAGACACCGTGCGACGGCTCGGGCCGCCGGAAACCCGAGTACCGGATCACCAGGGCGACGGCGACGCGGGAGGATTGCCCGGGCTCGACGGCGTTGTACGTCCAACTGGGCGGGGCCGCACCGGTGGGCTGCGCACGACGGCTCTGACCGACCGCCACGGCTGCCGGCACGACACTCGGCAGCACTCGGTGGCCGGGCCCGGCGCCTCGACGGCAGCGCGGGCAGCGCAGCGCCCCGTAAGGGGCGCGGGGAACCGCGCGACAAACCATGACGAACCCGCACCCGGCAACGACGCCGCAGCCCCGAGCTCGTGGCCGCAGTGAACCTACGCAGCCTCACCCAGCAGGCGCAGCACATGCTCCCGCCCGGCACCGAGCAGCCCCGGCAGCGGGGCGGCAGCCTCGTACCACCGCTTCTCGTACTCCCAGCACAGCCACCCGTCCCACCCGCGCCGGCACAGCACGTCCACGCACTCGGTGAGCGGAAGCACCCCCGAGCCCAGCGGCAGCGGCGTGGTGTCCTGCGCCGACGCGATGTCCTTCACCTGCACATACCCCAGATACGGAGCAAGCGCCGCGTAGGTGTCGGCGGGCTGCTCGCCGCCCAGCCAGGTGTGCATGACGTCCCACAGCGCACCCACCTGCCGGTGTCCGACCGGGCCCAGCACCCGGATCGCGTCGGCACCGGTGCGATGCGAGTCGTGCGTCTCCAGCAGGATCCGCACCCCCAGCGCGGCAGCGTCCTCCGCGGCGGTGCCGAGCCGCCGGGCGGCCAGGGCGTCGGACTCCTCCGGGGGTCGGTGGGGGTCGGCGCCGGGGAAGACCCGGACGTAGGGGGCGCCCAGGTCGTGGGCGAGGTGGAGGAGGTCCCGGATCTCCGCCAGTACGGGTGCGTCCTCACCGGGCGCGGCGACCCGCGCGTATCCGGCGAGGCCCAGCACCTCGACCCCGGCCTCCTTGAACAGGTGCGCGGTTGCGGCGCGTTCGGCCGGGGAGAGACCGGGATGGACCGGCTCCTCCGGGTGGGCGCGCAGTTCGACGCCGTGGTAGCCGTGCGCGGTCGCGAGCGCCAGGACCTCAGGGACGGGCAGGCCGGGGACACCGAGAGTGGAGAACGCCAGCTTCATGGGCCGGACATTACTCGCCATCCGCCCCGTGCGTGACCCGTCATTCGTCCGATTCGTGCAGATCCAGTCGCCAGTCCTGGCCCACGAGGTCCTTGCCGAAGGAGCGGTGCGGCTTCTCCGCGACGAGCACGAAGCCGTGCCGCTGGTAGATCCGGCGGGCGCCGTCGAGCACGTCGTTGGTCCACAGCGCCAGGTCGCGGTAGCCGACCCCGCGCGCGAAGTCGATCACGGCCCGCACCAGGCGGTCGCCGATGCCGTGCCCGCGTGCCTCCGGCTCGACGAGCAGCAGCCGCAGCCGCGCGGTACCGGGCGCGTCGTCCCGTACGCACATCACACAGCCCACCGGGCGCCCCGCCTGTTCGGCGATCCACACCCGCTCCAGATGCGGGTCGTGGTCCTCCGCGAAGTCGGCGACGATCCGGGCGACCAGCCCCTCGTAGTCGGCGTTCCAGCCGTACTCGGCCGCGTACAGGGCCGCGTTGCGCTGGACGATCCAGCCGAGGTCGCCGGGGCGGGGCTCGCGCAGCACGGCCTCGCCGGACCGGGCCCCGCCCTCGCCGAGGATGTCCTGGATGGTCCGCATGGCCTCCGCCAGCCGTGGCCGGTCGGCCGGGACCACGCTGTCGAGCATGGTCCCGACCGTCTCCCGGGCCCGCTCGTCGAGCAGGGCGGCGGCCTCCCGCCCCCGCGCGGTGAGCCGTACCCGCCGTCGGCGCGGATCGCTCTGCGAGGGCCCGCGCTCGATCAGCCCGGCGTCCTCGAACCTGTTCAGGATCCGGCTCAGATACCCGGCGTCGAGGTCGAGCAGGGTGCGCAGATCGATCGCGTCCAGGTGCGGGACCCGGGCGAGTTCGTACAGCACACGGGATTCCGTGAGGGTGTACGGGGCGTAGAGATGGCGGCCGTAGTCGAGGGCGCCGATGAGGCCGGTGTAGAAGCGGTTGAAGGCGCGGACGTCCTGGACGGTCATGATCGCCCCCGGATGTTTGACTCAGTCAGAGATGCCGTCCCTCGGAGACTAGGTCAGCCGCCCGTCCGCGTCCACGGTTCGGCTCGGGGACCGTACGAAATCACCTGCGGTGCACGGGTGTTGACTGTCCGGACCGGGGTCCGCTTCCTTTGCCTGTTCTTTAGCTCGGTACCGGGTCCTGCTTTTGACGGCGCCGCAATCTCGTCGTAGGTTGAAGGGGAAACGTCACTTATGTCCGATTTACACCAGGAAAGTGACGGTCCGCCGCCGGAACGCGCATCCGCGGGTGGCGGGCGGCGCGCAGAGCGACGCGCAGGCTCTGGAGCGCACGGACGGCCCCCCGAGGCCGTCGAAAAGTCAACCACACCCTCCGGAGAGGGGCTCATCATGCGCGCGCACACCACCCGTATCAAGAGAGTTGCCATCGCTGTCGCGTCGGCGCCGGTCCTGGCCCTCGCAGTCGGAGCCGGAGCCGCTCAGGCAGCCACCACCACCGCTGCTCCGCAGCAGGTCGTCTCGTACCACGGAGACGGCTGGGGCTGGGGCGGCGGCTGGGGCTGGGGCGGCGGCGGCTGGGGCTGGGGCTGGGGCTGGGGCGATGGCGGCTGGGGCGGCGGCTGGGGCTGGGGCGGCGGCTGGGGAGGCTGCTGAGCATCAGCTCTGACCGACACCCCCCGACAAACCAAGGGTGGATCCGGGTGCCCGACCCCATGGGCACCCGGATCCATATGCCGGAAGCCGTAGCAAGCGATGTGCCGGTGTGACCGTGACGATGGAGGTACCGGATGAGGATCGTCTGCGTGGGCGGAGGCCCGGCCGGGCTGTACTTCGCGATCTCCGCGAAGCTGCGGGACGCCGGTCACGAGATCACCGTGATCGAGCGCGACCCGCCGGAGGCGACGTACGGCTGGGGTGTCGTGTACTGGAACGATCTGCTGGACATCCTGCACCGCAACGACCCCGAGAGCGCGCGGGCGGTGAGCGCCGGTTCCGTGCTGTGGCAGGACCAGGAGATCCGCGTCCACGGCAGCCGGCACGACGGCACGGCGTACTTCGGCGGCTACGGCTACAGCATGGGACGGGCGGCCCTGCTGGACGTCCTGACCCGCCGCGCACGGGCGCTCGGCGTCGACGTCCGGCACGAGAGGCTCGCCGACCCCGCCGACCTGCCCGAGGCCGACCTGATCGTGGCCGCCGACGGGGCGGGCAGCCGGATCCGGCAGAGCCGCGCCGAACGCTTCGGCACCAAGGTGGAGACGGGCCGCAACCCCTACATCTGGCTCGGCACGGACCGGCAGTTCGAGAGCTTCGTCTTCGACTTCGAGGAGACTCCGGCGGGCTGGATCTGGTTCCACGCCTACCCGTCGATCAAGGGGAGGATCAGCACCTGCATCGTGGAGTGCTCTCCGCAGACCTGGCAGGGCCTCGGCCTCGACACGCTCGACCCCGAGGACGCCGTCCCGCTGCTGGAGAAGATCTTCCACCGCGCACTCGACGGTCACTCCCTGATCAGCAGGTCACGCGGCGAACCGGCGAAGTGGCAGCGGTTCCAGCACCTCAGCAACCGGACGTGGGTCGACGGCAATGTCGTCCTGGCCGGTGACGCCGCGCACACCACCCACTTCACGCTCGGGTCCGGAACCCGGCTCGCGATGATCGACGCGATCGTGCTGGCCCACAGCCTCTCCCAGTACCCGGACCCACGGGTGGCGCTGCGCGAGTACGACCAGCACCGCCGCGCCGAGATGCACCCCGTACAGGCCGGAGCGCGCTCCAGCATGGCCTGGTTCGAGCAGCTCGACGACTACCTGGACCGCGACCCGGTCTCCTTCTCCTACGCCATGGCGGTACGCCAGGGCCACCAGAGCCCCTGGCGCTACCAGGTCCACCTCGCCACGCAGATCTCCGCCGTCCGCAGGGCCCGCCGGGCCTACGACACCGGCAAGCGCTGGTACCGGGACCGCCGCAGGGGCCAGGCGCCACTGCCCCTGCTGGGACGGTCACTCCCCGGCTGACCGGGGCACCCCCGAGGACCCCCGCACCATCAACTCCCCCCGGATCGCGGCGATGGCGCCCGGCGGCGGCTCCTCCCGCCCCATGGCGATACGCCCGGCCCGCGCCCCGGCCTCCGCGAGCGGCAACCGCACGGTCGTCAGCGCGGGCACCGCGTCCACGCTGAAGGGCAGATCGTCGAACCCGGCGACGGACACGTCGTCCGGGATCCGCAGCCCGGAGTCCCGCAGTGCCGCGCACGCCCCGAGCGCGACGGAGTCGTTCGCGGCGACCACGGCGGTCAGCGACGGATCGCGGCGCAGCAGCTCCAGCGTCGCCTCGTACCCGGACTGGCGGTCGTAGCGGCCGTGCACCGTCCAGCGCGGGTCCTCCGCGACCCCCGCCGCCGCCAGCGCCGCCCGGTGGCCCTCCAGCCGGTGCCGGGTCGTCGTACGCTCCTCCGGGCCCGCGATGTAGCCGAGCCGGCGGTGGCCCAGGCCCAGCAGGTGCTCGGTGAGCCGGCGCGCGCCGCCCCGGTTGTCGAAGGTGAGCGCGACGGCACCGGTGTCGGGCGCCGGCGGCCGCCCGCACAGCACCACCCGGGTCCCGGCCTCGGCGAGCTTGCGCAGCTTCGCCGCGACCGCCGCCGCGTGCGGCGCGTCCTCCACGGCCCCGCCGGTCAGCACCACGGCCGCCGCCCGCTGCCGCTGCAGCAGGGTCAGGTACGTCAGCTCACGCTCCGGTGAGCCGCCGGTGTTGCAGACCACCGCGAGCCGCTCACCGCCCGCCCGGCCGCCCCCGACGCCCCCGATCTCGGCCTGGATCGCGCTCGCCATGATCCCGAAGAAGGGGTCGGCGATGTCGTTGACGAGGATGCCGACCAGGTCGGAGGTGGCCGCGGCGAGGGAGCTCGCCGGGCCGTTCAGGACGTAGTCCAGCTCGTCCACCGCCCGCAGCACCCGCTCGCGCGTGGAGGCGGCCACCGGGTAGTTGCCGTTCAGCACGCGCGACACCGTCGCGGGTGAGACCTGGGCGCGGGCCGCCACATCGGCCAGGGTCACCGTCATCTCGTCGTCCTCCGGTCGCGCATCGTGTCGTACGCCCTCGTAGACAGCCAGGTCATGCTGCTGGTTCCGAGAATCCGTCGAGCAGACCTTAAAGCCATGGCCCTCGGTTGTTCGCCCCCTCGAACAACTCGAAGGGGACACGGTCTTGTACGGACCACCGCCCAGAGGCTAGCTTCTCGGGATAGAAAGCGCTTGCTGCAGTGTGTGACAGAGGGGATAGACGTGACACGCAAGACGGTGCGTATCGCCATGAACGGCGTGACCGGGCGCATGGGCTACCGCCAGCACCTCGTCCGGTCGATCCTCGCCCTGCGCGACCAGGGCGGGCTCGACCTCGGCGACGGCACCGTGCTGTGGCCGGAGCCGATCCTGCTCGGCCGCCGCGAGTACGCCCTGCGGGAGCTCGCCGACCGCCACGGGCTCGACCACGTCTCGACGGACGTGGACGCGGTACTGGCCGATCCGTCCGTGGACATCTACTTCGACTCCCAGGTCACCTCGGCCCGTGAGGAGTCGATCAAGAAGGCGATCGTGGCCGGCAAGCACATCTACACCGAGAAACCGACGGCGACGGGCCTGGCGGGCGCCCTGGAGCTGGCCCGCCTCGCCCACGCCAAGGGGATCAAGCACGGCGTGGTCCAGGACAAGATCTTCCTGCCGGGCCTGCTGAAGCTGAAGCGGCTCGTCGACGGCGGCTTCTTCGGCCGGATCCTCTCCGTGCGGGGCGAGTTCGGCTACTGGGTGTTCGAGGGCGACTGGCAGCCCGCCCAGCGCCCCTCCTGGAACTACCGCGCCGAGGACGGCGGTGGCATCGTCGTCGACATGTTCCCCCACTGGGAATACGTCCTGCACGAGCTGTTCGGCCGCGTGAGGTCCGTCCAGGCCCTCGCCACCACCCACATCCCGCAGCGCTGGGACGAACAGGGCAAGCCCTACGACGCGACGGCGGACGACGCGGCCTACGGCATCTTCGAGCTGGAGGGCGGCGCCGTCGCCCAGATCAACTCCTCCTGGGCCGTGCGCGTGGGCCGCGACGAACTGGTCGAGTTCCAGGTCGACGGCACCGAGGGCTCGGCGGTGGCGGGACTGAGGAACTGCCGGGTCCAGCACAGGTCGGCGACCCCCAAGCCGGTCTGGAACCCGGACGTCCCGGCGACCGAGGCCTTCCGCGAGCAGTGGCAGGAAGTCCCGGACAACGCGGACTTCGGCAACGGCTTCAAGGCCCAGTGGGAGCTGTTCCTCAGGCACGTCCACGCCGACACCGCGTACCGCTGGGACCTGCTGGCCGGCGCCCGCGGCGTCCAACTCGCCGAACTGGGCCTGAAGTCCTCCGCCGAGGGCCGCCGCATCGACGTACCGGAGATCGGCCTGTGACCATCCAACTCCCCTCCGCGGACGGGCGGTTGCGGACGTACGAGCCCCGCACCGAGCCGTTGCGCGTCTCGCCGGGCACCCCCTTCACCTCCCGTACGGTGTTCTCGGCGGCGCACGTCGTGGCCGACCCGTTCGCGGACGTGTCCCCCGACGCGCCCGCCGCCGTCGACTGGGAGGCCACCCTCGCCTTCCGCCGCCACCTGTGGTCCCACGGGCTCGGTGTCGCCGAGGCGATGGACACCGCCCAGCGCGGCATGGGCCTGGACTGGGCGGGCGCGGCCGAGCTGATCCGCCGGAGCGCGGCCGAGGCACGGTCGGTCGGCGGCCGGATCGCCTGCGGCGTCGGCACCGACCAGATCGAGGCCGGCTCTCCGGCGGAGATCCGCGCGGCCTACGAGGAACAGCTCGCGGTCGCCGAGGAGTCGGGCGCCCAGCCGATCCTGATGGCGTCGCGGGCGCTGGCCGCTGCCGCCTCCGGCCCCGAGGACTACCTGGAGGTCTACGGCCATCTCCTGCGCCAGTCCGCCGGGCCGGTGATCCTGCACTGGCTGGGCCCCATGTTCGACCCGGCGCTGGAGGGCTACTGGGGCTCTACCGACCTGGACGCGGCGACCGAGGTGTTCCTGCAGGTCATCGCCGCCCACCCGGACAAGGTGGACGGCATCAAGGTGTCCCTGCTCGACGCCCGGCGCGAGATCGGCCTGCGCCGCCGGCTGCCACGCGGTGTCCGCTGCTACACCGGCGACGACTTCCACTACCCCGAGTTGATCGCCGGCGACGACCAGGGCTTCAGCCACGCCCTCCTCGGCATCTTCGACCCGCTGGGCCCGCTGGCGGCCGAGGCGGTACGGATCCTGGACACCGGGGACGCGACCGGTTTCCGTGAACTGCTCGACCCGACGGTCGAGTTGTCCCGCCACCTCTTCCAGACCCCCACCCGCTTCTACAAGACGGGCGTGGTGTTCCTGGCCTGGCTCGCGGGCCACCAGTCCCACTTCACGATGGTCGGCGGCCTGCAGTCGGCCCGCTCCCTCCCGCACCTGGCCCGCGCCTACGAACTCGCCGACGGACTGGGCCTGTTCCCCGACCCGAACCCGGCCGAGGAGCGCATGAAGACCCTTCTGTCCCTGTACGGGGTGAACCAATGACCGATCTCGCGCGCTTCAGCATCAACCAGATGACGGTGAAGCAGCTGTCGTTGCCGGAACTGGCGGACTCCTGCGGCCAGTTGGGCGTGAGCCAGGTGGGCCTGTGGCGGGAGCCGGTCCGGGAGTACGGCCTGGAGGCGACGGCGAAGCTGGTCCGGGACGCGGGCCTGACGGTGACGTCGCTGTGCCGGGGCGGCTTCTTCACGGCGATCGACCCGGAGGAGCGTGCCCGCGCCCTGGACGACAACCGCCGGGCGGTGGACGAGGCGGCCACGCTCGGCACCGACACCCTGGTCCTGGTCTCCGGCGGCCTCCCGCCCGGCAGCAGGGACCTGCGCGCGGCCCGCGAACGCATCGCCGACGCCCTGACCGAACTCGTGCCTTACGCCGAAGACCATGGCGTCCGCCTGGCCATCGAGCCCCTCCACCCCATGTACGCATCGGACCGCTGTGTGGTGTCGACGCTGACCCAGGCCCTGGACCTCGCGGAACGCTTCCCGGCGCACCAGGTCGGGGTGACGGTGGACACGTATCACATCTGGTGGGACGACCAAGCTCCGGCGCAGATCGCGCGGGCGGGTGCGGGCGGCCGTGTCCACACGTTCCAACTCGCCGACTGGATCACCCCGTTGCCCGAGGGCGTCCTCAACGGCCGGGGCCAGATCGGCGACGGCGCGATCGACATGCGCGAGTGGCGGGGGTACGTGGAGGCGGCCGGCTACACGGGTCCGATCGAGGTCGAACTCTTCAACGAGGAGTTGTGGGCCCGGGACGGGCGGGAGGTGCTGGCGGAGACGGCGGCGCGGTTCGTGGCACACGTGCTCAAAAAATCTTGAGAACTCGTGCAACCCTCCCCGGGTCCTGAGTGTCGTACCTGTCATCAGAACCCGGGGAGGGGACCCGGGGGGGGATTCACGGGGTTCTGATACGGAGGGGAAAGCCGAGGGGGGGGGGGGGGGCGCCGGGGCCGGGCGCGCGCCCCCCCCACCGGAAACCACACGCGCACCCCCCGCGGCCCCCCCCGCCGCCC
>NZ_JBSFJZ010000003.1:0-340882 GCF_053598315.1 Streptomyces sp. NPDC001153 | reverse complement strand
GCCACCACGAAGTACGAGTCGGAGACGTGGAAGTCCATCGGGGGCGAGGCCAGGATGACACCGGTCAGACCACCGAACGTGAAGGTGATCAGGAATCCCATCACCCAGAGCATCGGCGTCTCGAAGGACAGCGAGCCCTTCCACATCGTGCCGATCCAGTTGAAGAACTTCACACCGGTCGGTACGGCGATCAGGAACGTCATGAAGGAGAAGAAGGGCAGCAGCACACCGCCGGTGACGTACATGTGGTGGGCCCACACGGTCACGGACAGACCGGCGATGGAGATGGTCGCGGCGATCAGGCCCATGTAGCCGAACATCGGCTTGCGGGAGAACACCGGGATCACTTCGCTGATGATGCCGAAGAACGGCAGCGCGATGATGTACACCTCTGGGTGTCCGAAGAACCAGAAGAGGTGTTGCCACAGCAGGGCTCCGCCGTTGGTGGCGTCGAAGACGTGGGCACCGAACTTGCGGTCCGCCTCCAGGGCGAACAGCGCGGCCGCCAGGACCGGGAAGGCCAGCAGGACCAGGACACCGGTCAGCAGCACGTTCCACACGAAGATCGGCATGCGGAACATGGTCATGCCCGGGGCGCGCATGCAGATGATCGTGGTGATGAAGTTGAGCGAGCCGAGGATGGTGCCGAAGCCGGACATGGCCAGACCCGTGATCCACATGTCGGCGCCGACACCCGGGGAGCGGACCGCGTCCGACAGCGGGGAGTAGGCGAACCAGCCGAAGTCGGCCGCGCCCTGCGGGGTGAGGAAGCCGCCCACCGCGATCAGCGAGCCGAACAGGTACAGCCAGTAGGCGAACATGTTCAGCCGGGGGAACGCCACGTCGGGCGCGCCGATCTGCAGCGGCATGATCCAGTTCGCGAAGCCGGCGAACAGCGGCGTCGCGAACATCAGCAGCATGATCGTGCCGTGCATCGTGAACGCCTGGTTGAACTGCTCGTTCGACATGATCTGCAGGCCGGGACGGGCCAGCTCGGCGCGCATGATCAGTGCCATCACGCCACCGATCAGGAAGAACCCGAACGCGGTGACCAAATAGAGGGTCCCGATCGTCTTGTGATCGGTGGTCGTCAGCCACCGCACGGCGCGGATGCCCCTGAAGTCTCTGATCCTCTTCACGCCCCGCCTGTGTACGCGCCCGGCCCGCCGGTCACACTCGGACGACGCGAGAAGCATCACGGAAAAACGGTGTGACGATCCGGACGGTGCCGGACACGAACGGAACATGAGCAACGACGAGATCTTCGCCGCTGCCTATCGCGAGCACTACTGGGCCGTCAGCCGCTATGTCGCGCGGCGACTGCCCGGACGGGCCGACGAGGTGGAGGAAGTGGTGGCGGAGGTGTTCACGGTCGCCTGGCGGCGCCGGCGCGACCTGCCGGACGCGCCGCTGCCCTGGCTGTACGGGGTGGCCCGCAACTGCCTGGCGAACGCGGTACGCGGCTACGGGCGGCGGCGCCGGCTGGTGGACCGATTGGGCAACGACGAGGCCGCCCACGGCCGGCACATCGTGGACAGCCCGGACGCGGAGACGCCCGGCGCCTGGGTGCACGAGGCCCTGGACCGGCTCTCCCCGGCCGACCAGGAGGTCCTGCGCCTCGCGGCCTGGGAGGAACTCGACGCCGCGCAGATCGCGGTCGCCCTGGGCTGCGGCGGACGCGCGGCGACGATGCGCCTGCACCGCGCCCGCCGCCGGCTGCGGGCCGAGATCGACCGCATGCGCCCGGCACCGCCCGCGAGGGCATCGGTCCCCGAGCAGCGTGCGCGTCCCGCGGCGCCGGACGGCGTGCCGCGTCCCGAGCAGCCTTCCGAGGCATCGGACGGTGTGGCGCTCGCCGGGCGTCGGTCGGGACCCGGCACGTCCTTGCACGCGTCGCAGTCCGGGCATCGCACGCCCCCGGTGACGCCGACGACCGCCTCACCGTCGACGGAGGTGAGCGGGGAAGGCGCCCAGCCGGCATTTCCATCCCGTCCCGGCGACTCCGCTTCCGCCGCCCCCGTCGGCGTACCCCTGCGCAAGGACCACCGCGATGACTGACGAACTCGACCTCCTGCGCCGTGCCGACCCGGTACCGGCCTACGGCCCGTACTTCGGTGACGGTCCGCTCGACCACGGCGCCGAGCGGCGGCTGGAGCTGCTGCTCGGCGAGGACGAACGCCGTCCCGCCCCGCTCCGCACCCCGCGCCCCCGGCTGTGGTGGGGCCTGGCCGCCACCGCCGTCGTGCTGGCCACCACGCTCACCGCGCTGCTCGGCGGCCCGGGCAGTCCGCCCGCCGTGGCCGCGCCCCGCCCGCTGGCCGTGCGCGCCCACTCCACGGCCGTACCGCTGGACGGGATGGCCCAACTGGCCGCCGCGGCCGCCACGGGCGGTTCGCCCGGCCTGCGCAAGGGCACCCATGTGCAGTCCTGGAGCCTCGGCATGAGCGACGACAGGCCGCCGGTGACCCTCCCCGAGGAGCGCGTGGTGCGGTGGAGCGCCGACGACAGCCACACCGAGCTCGTCGTGGCGACCGACCCGCGCCACCCGGGCCGCCCGGTCCTCAGCGACGAGGGCGGCGCGCCGCACACGGTGGCGGACGGCCACGTGCTGAGCCGGACCACCTACCCGCCGAGCTGGAGCGACGCCCCGCCCGAGGCGCGGCCCCCGCACGCGCCGTCCGCCCTGCGGGGCTACCTCGCCGAGACCGCCCGCACCGCCACCGGCTCCCTGACGACGTCCGAACTCCTCGACGCCGTGCAGGAGTTGCTGGACCACTGGACACTCGGTGCCCGGGAGTCCGCCGCGCTGGTCCGGATCCTCGCCGACGCCAAGGGCCTGCGCCCCGCCGGGCAGGTGACGGACCGGCTCGGGCGGCCGGGGGAGGCGTACACGTACGACGTCCCCGGCGCCCGGCGCATGCTCATCCTCGATCCGCGCACCGGCAGCGTCCTCGGCCTCGAGACCACCTTCACCCGGGACGACCCCCGGTACGGGGTGAAGGCCGGGGACGTGATGGAGTACAGCGCCTGGATGCGCTGACCCCCGTGGACCGCCCCCTCGGTGGTCGTGGTGGCGGGCAGGGCCACGTGCCGGGAGACGATGACGGCCTCGCGGCGGCGGTTCTGCTTCGGGGCCCCACGGGCCCGGCTCCAGGGTCACCGAGGGGGTGTACGAGGTTCAGGCCGCGTCCGTGGGACCGGGTGCCGTGGGATCGGACCCGGCGAGGAAGGCGGCCGCCTGGGCGCCCAGGCGGTGCGCGCCGATGGCCTCGGCCCAGCGCACGATCTCCGAGGCCAGTGCCCGGGCGCCCGCCTCGTCACCGGCGTCGCGGGCCAGCACCGCCGGCAGCAGCTGCTGCGAGAGGGTGCCGGGCACCGTCCCGGCCCGGGCGCCCAGCGCGGTGGCCCGGCGCCGGCGCTCCGTGGCTCGCTCGAGGTCGCCCGCGTCACGGTCCTGGTCTCCGAGGTGCCGCAGCGCCTCGCGGGCCAGCAGACCGTCGCCACCGTTCTCTCCGGCGCGAAGAGCGGCCGTGTAGTGCCCGTTGGCGGCCTTCCGGTCGGCGTAGTGGTTCTCCGCGATCAGCCCGCGGTACATCGCCGCCCAGCCCCGGTGCAGCTCGTCCGGGGCGGCGTCGTGCAGTTCCCGTGCCCGGTCGTGGAGGCGGGCGAGCGCGTAGGGGTCCTTGCCCTCCGGGCCCATGCGCAGAGCGCCGTCGATCAGGAGCAGCCGGGCGTAGGAGTGCCGGAGCCGCAGGAAGTCCGTGTCCCAGTCGCCGTCCGGAAACTCCCTCTCGGCCGCCGCGATCGGCTCGGCGGCGGTGTCCGTTCCGGCGAACCAGTCCTGGTCCAGGGCGACTTCGGCGGACGCCCGGAAATCATTCGGGCGTGGGCCGCGGGCTCGTCGGCGGTGGCCGCGGTCAGCAGCCGCGCGGCCCGCTCCCAGCGGCCCGTGATGCTCAACTTCCTGGCGGCAGAAAGGATTTCCTCGACATCGACGAAGGCGTGCGCTGCAGGTGTCATGGCGGGCAAGGTAGTTATGCAAAAAATGATCCACAAGAAAACCACTGCGGGAGGCAGACAGTGCAGGACTCGGTGGACCGTGCTTCAGGCCGTCGGAGTCCAGCACGGCCCGACGGGCCTGGGTGGTGTGGCGCGCAGTACAAAGTGCTGTTGATGCTGCGCAGGTCCGGGCCGCCCTACGAGGCCGGCCCCGCACAGCTGGCCGACCGGCTCGGGCTGACCCGGGGCGCGCTGTCGGCACGGCTCGGGTCCGTCGAGGAGGCCGGGCTGATCACCCGTACCCATGAGACCGGTGACCGCCGGCGCGTGCGGGTCCGGCTCACCGAGGCCGGCCATGCCGCGTTCGAAGCACACGCGGCAGCGGAGGACGCGGGCGAAGGCACACTGCTCTCAGCGCTGACCGAATCAGAGCGGCGCACACTGGCGGACCTGCTGCGCAAGCTGGTGCCGGCCGCCGAGGGCGAGCCCGGGGCATCCGCCCCAGACTCGCCCGCGCCGAGAAGGTCCAGGTCAGCCGGGAGGTGATGCGGACCCTCGCGTAGCTCCTTCCGGCGCCTGTCATGCCGGGGTGTGTCTACTCGTCCCAGGCCTGGATGATCAGCTGGTCGGCTATCTTGCCGTCGCGCAACGTGACCATCGACTCGGCGAGGACGCGGGTGCCGTCCCCGTACTGGCAGGACTCACTGAACGCGGCATGATCGCCCTGCACGACGCACCGGTCCAGCTTGTGTGTCATGTCGCGGCTGTAGACGTCGTCCAGCAACTCGGCGATCTGACCCCGGCCGCGCAGGACGGTGGGGTGGCTGGGCTGGTTGTTGCGGTCGACGATGCGGATCTCCGCGTCGTCGGCGTAGAGCGACAGAAGGGTGTTCCCCGTGTTCCCTTCTATTCCCCGGCGCAGTGTCTCGATGTCGAAGGCGGAACCTGTCGCGGTGCCCATGGGTGACCTCCTTCGGGCGTCGCCCGGCCCGGCGGGGCGCGGACCGCACGGACGCCCACCCTTCGAGACTGCTCCGGCCCGGCGGCCACGGCAAGCGCAGACGGCGGCCCTGGCCGCATGGGTCAGCGCGGGCCGCCGTCCGTGTCCGGGGCCTCACCGCCGTACGGCCCCGGAGCCGGTGCCCGGCCCCGAGCGCAGCGCCGCCCAGTCGCGGGACAGCGCGAAAGCCGAGGCCGCACCGCCCGGAAGGCAGTCCGGGAGACAGTCCGGGAGCAGGCGGGTGAGCCGGTCGCCCGGGCCCAGTTCCAGCCAGGTGCGCACTCCGTCGCGGTGCAGCAGGCCCACCGCCTCGGCGAACCGCAGCGGTGCGCGCTGCAGCCAGAACTCCGGCTCGGCGGTCTCCGCGCCCACCGGACGGGCGGTGATGTCGGACACCAGCGGGAGGCGCGGCGCACACGGGTGGAGCGTGGCGAGGGTGCGGCCGTAGGCGTCGAGGACGCCGTCCGGGCGCGCGGAGCGCGGCTCGGGGTCCGCCCGCCCGCCCAGGAGCCGGGCCAGGGTGCCGACCGCGTGACAGGCGTCCGCCAGCGAGAAGACGCCCGCGGCGTACGCGGCGGCCATCCGTCCGGCCGCCTGCCCGAACACCACGTCCGGCAGGACGCCCCAGCTGCGCAGCAACCGGTACTGCGCCACCTGGAGCGCGAACACCGCGGGCCCGGCGAACGACTCCCGCTCCAGCAGCGCGGCCGTACGCGTGCCGTCGTCCGCGAACATCACGGATTTCAGCGGGAGTTCGAGATACGGATCGAGCCGCCCGCAGATGTCGTCCAGGGCATCGGTGAACTCCGGGAAGGCGTCCCCGAGTTCACGTCCCGTTCCGGGGCGCGGCGCTGCGCCGGCCGAGAAAAGGAATGCGATGCGTCCTTTGCGGGCTTCGATGGGCATGCCCCCCATTGAGGCACGCCCGGGTCGATGCACACACCAGGCGAACTCATGCACCCTGCAAAAAGATTGCCATCATGGAATGACTTTATTCGGTCAAATTCTTACCGGAGAGCGGATCATTTCCTATGTAATCCGCCCGGCGGCCGGAAAGATCCACGATCACGGCCGTGGTCCGCCCGCTACCGGCCGGTCGCGCATAGGGTCGGCGGCGAAGGCATTCGAGGAAGGGGCCAGACCATGGCGCAGGAAGTGCGCGGCGTGATCGCACCGGGGAAGGACGAGCCCGTACGGGTCGAGACGATCGTGGTACCGGACCCGGGGCCGGGCGAGGCCGTGGTGCGCGTCCAGGCCTGCGGCGTCTGCCATACCGACCTGCACTACAAGCAGGGCGGCATCTCGGACGACTTCCCCTTCCTCCTCGGCCATGAGGCCGCCGGTGTCGTGGAGGCGGTCGGCGAGGGCGTGAGCGATGTCGCGCCCGGTGACTTCGTCGTCCTCAACTGGCGTGCCGTGTGCGGCAACTGCCGGGCCTGTCTGCGCGGCCGGCCCTGGTACTGCTTCGACACGCACAACGCGCGGCAGAAGATGGCCCTCGCGGCCACCGGCCAGGAGCTGTCCCCGGCCCTCGGCATCGGCGCGTTCGCCGAGAAGACGCTCGTCGCCGCCGGCCAGTGCACCAAGGTCGACCCGGCCGTCTCCCCGGCGGTCGCCGGCCTGCTGGGCTGCGGGGTCATGGCCGGTATCGGCGCCGCCATCAACACCGGCGGTGTCGGGCGGGGCGACTCGGTCGCGGTCATCGGATGCGGCGGGGTCGGTGACGCGGCGATCGCCGGGGCGAACCTCGCCGGCGCGGCGAAGATCATCGCCGTGGACATCGACGGCCGCAAGCTGGAGAAGGCCCGCACCCTGGGCGCCACCCACACCGTCAACTCCAAGGAGAGCGACCCGGTCGCGGCGATCCGTGAGCTGACCGGCGGTTTCGGCGCCGACGTCGTCATCGAGGCCGTCGGCCGCCCGGAGACGTACCAGCAGGCCTTCTACGCCCGCGACCTCGCAGGCACCGTCGTCCTCGTCGGCGTCCCCACTCCCGAGATGAAGCTCGAACTGCCCCTGCTGGACGTCTTCGGCCGCGGCGGCGCCCTGAAGTCCAGCTGGTACGGCGACTGTCTGCCCTCCCGCGACTTCCCGATGCTCATCGACCTGCACCTGCAGGGGCGGCTGCCGCTCGACGCGTTCGTCACCGAGACCGTCCAGCTCGGCGAGGTGGAGAAGGCGTTCGAGCGGATGCACCACGGCGACGTGCTGCGATCCGTGGTGGTGTTCTGATGACCGTACGCATCGAACGCCTCGTCACCTCCGGGCAGTTCACGCTCGACGGCGGCACCTGGGACGTCGAGAACAACGTGTGGATCGTCGGCGACGAGCGGGAGGTGATCGTCATCGACGCCGCCCACGACGCCGAGGCCATCGCCCGCGCCGTCGACGACCGGCGCCTGATCGCCATCGTGTGCACGCACGCCCACAACGACCACGTCAACGCCGCACCGGCACTCGCCGACCTGACCGGCGCCACCATCTGGCTGCACCCCGACGACCTGCCGCTGTGGAAGACGACCCATCCGCACCGCGACCCCGACCGGCACCTCCTGGACGGCCAGGTCATCGAGGCGGCCGGCGCCGACCTGACCGTGCTGCACACCCCGGGCCACGCCCCCGGCGCCGTCTGCCTGTACGACCCCGGGCTCGGCACCGTCTTCACCGGGGACACCCTCTTCCAGGGCGGCCCGGGCGCCACCGGACGCACCTACTCGCACTTCCCGACCATCATCGACTCCATCCGCGACAAGCTCCTCACCCTCCCGCCGGAGACCAAGGTCCTCACCGGCCACGGCGAGCCCACCACCATCGGAGCCGAGGCACCGCACCTGGAGGAGTGGATCAGGCGTGGACACTGAGACCGCGCCGGCAATCCCGACAGAAGATGTCGGGTTTTCCCGTGACAGTGGACGGCGACAGCAGTCGCAGTCGCACGCGCACGGGAGGCCGGACATGTCAGGACCGCTGCAGGACAGGGTGGCGCTGGTCGCGGGGGCGACCCGGGGTGCCGGACGCGGCATCGCCGTGGAACTCGGCGCGGCCGGCGCCACCGTCTACGTCACCGGCCGCAGCACCCGGGAGCGCCGCTCCGAGTACGACCGCCCCGAGACCATCGAGGACACCGCCGACCTCGTCACCGCGGCCGGCGGACACGGCATCGCCGTCGCCGCCGACCATCTGGAGCAGTCCGCCGTACGAGACCTGGTGGAGCGCATCGATCGCGAACAGGGCCGCCTCGACATCCTCGTCAACGACATCTGGGGCGGCGAGAAACTCTTCGAGTGGGACACACCGGTCTGGGAGCACGATCTCGCGGCCGGGCTCAGACTGCTCCGGCTCGCGGTGGAGACACACGCGATCACCAGCCACTTCGCGCTGCCGCTCCTGCTGCGGCACCCCGGTGGCCTGGTCGTGGAGGTGACCGACGGCACCGCCGACCACAACCGCGACACCTACCGCGTGAACTTCTTCTACGACCTCGCCAAGGCCTCCGTCCTGCGCATGGCCTTCGCCCTCGGCCACGAACTCGGCCCGCGCGGCGCCACCGCGCTCGCCCTGACCCCGGGCTGGCTGCGCTCGGAGCTGATGCTCGACGCGTACGGCGTCCGCGAGGACAACTGGCGCGACGCCCTCGAGCGCGAACCGCACTTCGCCGTCTCGGAGACCCCGCGCTATGTCGGCCGCGCCGTCGCCGCCCTGGCCGCCGACCCCGGCGTGGCCCGCTTCAACGGGCAGTCGCTCTCCAGCGGCCAACTCGCCCGGGAGTACGGCTTCACCGACCTCGACGGCAGCCGGCCCGACGCCTGGCGGTACCTGGTCGAGGTGCAGGACGCGGGCAAGCCGGCCGACGTCACCGGATACCGGTGACCGCACGCCCGCGGGGCCGTACGGTCACCGCATGACGGATCACACCCGCTTCGCAGGACACGGAGTTCTCGTCACGGGCGCGGCCCGCGGGATCGGCGCCGCCGTCGCGAGGAGGCTCGCCGAGGAGGGCGGACGGGTCCTGGCCACCGACCGGGACCTTCCCGAGGCCGAGCATGCCGCCGCCTCCTTGCGCCGACAGGGCCTGGCCGTCGAGGCGTCGGCGTGCGACATCGCCGACCGCGCCTCGGTGGAGGCGGCCGTCGCCCACGCCGTCGCCGCGTTCGGCTCGCTCGACGTGCTGGTCAACTGCGCCGCCCACTGCACCCCGGACGCCCCGCTCTTCGAGGACGAGTCCGACGACACGTGGGCGCTCGACCTCGACGTCACCCTCACCGGCGCCTACCGCTGCTGCCGCGCCGCCCTGCCGCACCTGGCCGCCTCCGGACGCGGCGCGATCGTCAGCATCGGCTCCGTCAACGGGCTGCAGGACTTCGGCAACCACGCCTACAGCGCCGCCAAGGCCGGTCTCGGCTCGCTCACCCGCACTCTGGCCGGGCATGCGGCGGGCCGGGGCGTGCGGGTGAACCTCGTGGTGCCGGGCACGGTCCGCACCTCGGCGTGGGAGGGCCGTGAGGACGAACTCGACGCCATCCGCCGTCTCCACCCCCTCGGCCGGGTCGGCGAGCCCGAGGACATCGCCGCCGCGGTCGCCTTCCTCGCCTCCCGCGACGCCGCGTGGATCACCGGCACCACCCTGGTGGTCGACGGCGGGCTCACCGCGGTGCACACCGGTTTCCGCGCGGCCGTACGGCACCCCTGAGCCGTCAGCCCGAGGCCGCCGCCAGCACCCGCAGCACCCGCTCGGTGTCGGCCTCGGTGGTGCGCCAGTTGCTGAACGCGGCCCGCAGCCCGGCCACCGCGCCGTACACGGTCGGCGTCACATACGCCTCCCCCGAATCGGCGACCGCCCGGGCCAGCGCGTCGACCCGCTCCTGCGTGGGGTCCTCGGCGAGGGTGAAGCAGACGACGTTGAGCCGGACCGGGGCCAGCAGGCGCAGGCCTGGCAGCGCGTCGATGCCCGCGCCGAGCCGGCGGGCCAGGGCCACGTTCCGTTCGACGATCTCCCGGTGCCCGGCGCGTCCGTAGGCCACCAGCGAGAACCACGCGGGCAGCGCGCGCAGCCGCCGGGAGTTCTCCGGGGTCAGATGCACGAAGTCGGGCTCGCCGACGGGCAGGCCGAGATAGGGGGAGGCGTTGTGGAACACCCTCACCTGAAGGTCGCGGCGCCGGGTGAACTGCACGGCCGCGTCGTAGGGGACGTTGAGCCACTTGTGCAGGTCCACGCAGACCGAGTCGGCCGCGTCGAGACCGTCGACCAGCGCGGCGTACTCGGGGGAGAGCGCGGCGAAACCGCCGAACGCGGCATCGACGTGCAGCCAGAAGTCGTACGTCTCCTTCAGCGCGGCGATGGCCCGCAGATCGTCGAAGTCGACGGTGTTCACGGTGCCCGCGTTCGCCACGACGATCGCCGGCCGGCCTTTGAGCCGGGCCAGCTCCGCCTCCAGCGCGGCCACGTCCACGGCCTCCCGGTTGCCGGGCAGCAACGGCACCGGCCGCAGCCGGTCCCGGCCGATGCCCAGCACCGACATCGCCTTGGTCACGCTGGAGTGCGGGCTGCCGGAGAGCACCTCGACCGGGCCGAGCGCCGTCGCGCCCTCCCGAGAGACATCCACGCCGAGCCGCTCGCCGAGCCACTCCCGGCCGATCGCCAGACCGACGGTGTTGGAGGCGGTCGCCCCCGTCACGAACGCGCCGCTGTGCGCCTCGCCCAGCCCGAACAGCTCGCGCAGCCAGGCCACCGTCTCCCGCTCCAGCTCCTGCGCCCACGAACCGCCCGCTCCGGACAGGTTCTGGTCGAACGCGGACGTCAGCCAGTCACCGGCGACGGACGCGGGAGTCGCACCGCCGGTGACGAAGCCCAGGTAGCGGGGACCGGCGGAGCCGGAGAAGCCGGGCGCCCACCGTTCGGCGAACCGCGCCAGAGCCGCGTCTCCGCCCGCGCCGTCCTCCGGCAGCGGAGTACGCGCGGGGGCTTTTCCAGGAGCGGCAACCAGGCGCTCGGCGACCCCCACCGCTTCACGGGCGGCGAAGTCACGGGCGGACTGGAGCAGTTCGGGGAGCCGGGAGAGGTCGTCGGCGAGGGTGGGGTGCATGTGCCGCAGCCTAGAGGGACGGGGAAGCCGCGGGCCCGGTCCAATTCCGGGGAACTGGACTGGTCGGGGGCGGGGCCGGCGACGCACGCCCCGAAGGGGCGCGGGGAACAGCGCGACCAGCCACGACGCACCCGTGCACGACAACGGCGAGACCCCCTGCGGCGCTCACCCGCCCCCGCCCATCCCCTCCCGCAGCCGCCTCAGAAGTTCCCGAGCCGCCGGCAGCATAGGCCCCTCCGCCCGCCACGCCAGGACCACCCTGCCGCGTGCCCGGGGGTCCTGCAGAGGGAGGACGGGGAGGCCCGGCCGGGGGACAAGGCCGGGCAGGACGGCAACCCCGAGCCCGCGAGCCGCCAGTCGGCCCAACGCGTCCGGGGTCGCCGCCTCGAAAGCGATCCGCGGCCGGAAACCCGCCTCGGCGCACAGCCGTTCCACCACACCGCGCATGCCGGTTCCGCGCGGCAGGCCGATCAGCCGGTGCCCGCGCAGGGCCGCCGGCGGAACGGCGGCGCAACCGTCGTACGCGGTGAAAAGGGGGTGCCCGGGGACGGCCGCCACGACCAGCGGCTCGTCGATCACCACATGGTGGGCGATGCCCGGCGGCGGCGCCTCCTGCGCGACCCCGGCCACCGCGAGGTCCAGCTCGCCCCGGCGCAGCGCGGCCAGCATCCGGTCCGAGGTGTCCTCGGTGAGCGTGACCTCCACCTGCGGGTGCGCCTCATGGAAGTCCGCCAGCTGCCCGGCCATGTCGAAGGGGTGCGCGAGGGTGCCGGGGACCAGGCCGACGGCGACCCGGCCGCGCAGCAGGCCGCTGTACTCCTCCACGGTCTGCCGCACCCCGTCGACGGCCGCGAGCGCGGCCCGCGCATACGGCAGGACGGCCTCACCCACCTCCGTCGGCCGCACCGAGCGGCCCGAGCGGTCCAGCAGTTGCTGCCCCAACTCTCGCTCCAGCTGCCGCACTTGCGCGCTCAGCCCGGGCTGGGCCAGATGCAGCCGCTCGGCGGCCCGGGTGAATCCGGCCTCCTCCACCACCGTCACGAAGTACCGCAGCTGCCTCAACTCCATAACGGATCATGCTAGATGCCAGACGGACCAGGTCTTGGACTTCCGGCGACGACGTCGACAACCCTGGAGGCATGGGGAAAACAGCACACACCGCAGCGGACAGGGCCGCCACGGCCGCCGCCATCGCCGCTGAACGTCGAGAACTGGCCGATCTCTTCGAGGCGTTGACGCCCGAGCAGTGGAGCGCGCCCAGCCTGTGCGCGGGCTGGCGGGTGCGGGAGGTCGTGGCGCACATGTCGATGGGGTTCCGCTATCCGACCGCGCAGGTGCTGGTGGAACTCGTCAAAGCGCGCGGCAGCCTGCACCGCATGACCGACCGGCTCGCCCGCCGCGACGCGGTCGCCCACCCGGACGCCGTACTCGCCGGGTTCCTGCGCACCCATGCCCGCCACCCCTGGAAGCCGCCCGTCGGCGGGCTCGCCGCGGCCCTCGGCCACGACGTCGTGCACGGCCTGGACGTCACCGTCGCCCTCGGACTGGACCGCGAGGTGCCCGAGGACCGGCTGCGGATCCTGCTGGACGCCGTCGACCCCCGCGCCTTCCGACTCTTCGGCACCGACCTGACCGGTGTGCGGCTGTGCGCGGACGACCTCGACTGGTCCTTCGGCTCAGGCGCCCCGCTGTACGGCCGCGGCCAGGACCTCCTGCTCGTCGCGTACGGCCGCGGCCTCCCCGCCGGCCGGCTGCGCGGCGAGGAGGTTCATCGTTTCGTCACAGCCTGACCGGAACCACAACCCTTCGACCCCCGCGCAGGTCTAGCAGTCCGAGATCGCGGGAATCGCGCAGGGGAGAACCCGGGGCAGGCCCTGGGCGAACAGGGGAGAAGGGTTGTACATGGGGGACACACGCAGACGGGGCATCGTCGCGCTGGGCGTCACGGGACTCGTGGCACCGCTCACGCTCGCCTTCACCGCGGCACCGGCCCAGGCCGCGAGCTGCACCACGCAGACGGGGCCGTACCAGAAGCAGGTCGAGAAGTTCCTCGGCCGGCCGGTCGACGGCAAGCAGTCCGCCGCCGACTGCAGGGCCATCCAGGCCTTCCAGGACAAGCACGGCATCACGCCCGCCATCGGCTACGCCGGACCCGTCACCTGGGGCGTGATGGACCTGATGAACCGGCAGAAGGCCGTCGGGAACGACCCGAACAAGGACGGCGCCTGCCCGGTGAACAAGGGCCGGATCGCCTGCGTGAACCTCACGCTCCAGCTGAGCTGGGTCCAGGACGGCAGGAAGCTCGTCTACGGACCGGTCCCCGTGCGCACCGGCCGCAAGGGCTATGTCACCCGCACCGGGCTGAAGAAGATCTACTGGCGGGACCTCCACCACGTCTCGACCGTCTACAACGTGCCGATGCCCTACAGCCAGTTCTTCGACGGCGGCCAGGCCTTCCACTCGGTGGGCCTGAGCATGTGGAACCCGCCGGGCTCGCACGGCTGCGTCAACATGACGACCAAGGACGCCCAGGCGTACTGGTCGCTGCTGAGGACGGGCGACGACGTCTTCGTCTACGGCCGCAAGCCGGGCACCTGAGCCGTCGTCGCCCGGGCCGTCACTGCTCCGGCGCGTCCCCGAAGTCGGGGATCGGCAGCCGGACGCCGCCCTGCCGTGCCGACTCGTGCGCGATGACGCCCGGCAGGGTGTAGCGAGCGGCCACCCATGCGTTGACCGGCGGAAGCGAACGCGTGTTGACCGCGGTGACGAAGTCGTCCACGAGGAAGTGGTGGCTGCCCTCGTGGCCGTTGTGCAGCCGGTCGAACTCCCGCGGCAGCCTGGACCGGTCGTGCACCGGCGCCGAACCCGAGGTGAAGGCGGCCCGCAGCTCCGGCGCGACGTGCGCCAGGGACGGATCGTCGGGGGCCAGGGTCGCCTTGGGCTCCAGCAGCTCGCTGATGTCCTTCACCCCGTTCTTGTCCTGCCACAGCGCCACCGTGGCCAGCTGTTCCATGCTGGCCTCCGTACCGAAGAACCGGAACCTGGATTCGCGGATGTGCGAGGGGTAGCCGACCCGCCGGAACTCGTTCGTACGGAACGATCCGCCGCCCGCCACCTCGAACAACGCGGTCGCGTTCGACACGTCGTTGTCGAACTGGCTGACCGAACGATCGAAAACGCCGTCGCGGCGATCGTCCCGCACCCCGATCGCCGACACGCTCACCGCGTGCGTCCGCCAGGCCCCGAGCACCCCGCCCACCGAGTGCGTCGGGTACAGCAGCGGCGGATAGCTGGCCGTCGCCTTCCAGTTCTCGCCGCCGCTGTACTGGTAGGCCTCGTAGAAGCCGAGGTCCATGTCGTGGACGTAGTCGCCCTCGGCGTAGAACAGCCGGCCGAAGGCGCCCTGGGCGATCTGGTTGCGGGCGTGCACGGTCGCCGGGTTGTACTGGCTGGTCTCACCCATCATGTACGTCAGCCCGGTCGCCCGTACCGCGCCGATGATCGCGGATATCTCGTCCGAGGTGACCGCCATGGGGACGGCGGAGTAGACGTGCTTGCCCGCGGCGAGGCCCGCCAGGACCAGCGGGCCGTGCGTCCAGCGCTGGGTGAAGACCGCGACCGCGTCGACCGCCGGCGAGTCCAGCATGGCCTCGTACGACGGGAAGGTACCGGCGAGATGCTGCGCGGCGGCGAGCCGCTCGGCCCGCTCGGGCAGCAGGTCGGTGACGTAGACGTCACGGACGCCGGGGTGGGCCTGGAACAGCGTGGCGAACTGACCGGAGAACTGCCCGGCGCCGACGATACCGAGGGAGAAAGTCATGCCGATTACTTTTGATGCGGAAGAATGTGTCCGTCAAGGGGTGGTCCGAAGCTTCTCCAGGGCGCTTGGCGCACGGTAAGGTGGGCTGGTTGCTTCTGATTCGGAAGAAAAGGGAGGGTCGGGTCGCATGACCAGCTGGCTGCCGCTGAGCCCCGCGGAGCGCTCCGTGGCGATCGAGGTGCTCGTGCACGGGCCGCTGTCCCGCACCGAGCTGGCCCGTCGCCTCGGGCTCTCCCAGGGCAGCCTCACCCGGCTGACCAAGCCGCTGCTGGAGTCCGGGCTGCTGGCCGAGGCTCCCGAGGCGGCCGGCCCGTCCCAGGCACGTCAGGGCCGTCCGTCACAGCCACTCGACGTCGTGGCCGACGCCCGCTCCTTCCTCGGCTTCAAGATCACCGGTGACATGGTCTACGGCGTCGTCACCACGTTGCGCAGCGAGGTGACCGGAAGGCTCGACCGGCCGCTCACCACGCACGATCCGGGCGCCGTCGCCGCACTGGTCTCGCAGATGGCGTCCGCCCTGGCCGAGGGGCGCCCCGCCCCCGCGGGTATCGGTATCGGCGCGGGCGGCCTGGTGCGCGAGCGCGCGGTGGTCGCCGAGTCGCCGTTCCTGGGCTGGCGGGACGTGCCGCTCGCCGCGCTGGTCCGGGAGCGCACCGGACTGCCGGTCGTCGTGGAGAACGACGTGGCCGCCCTGGCCGAGGCCGAGACCTGGTTCGGCGCGGGCCGCGGACTCGACCGCTTCGCCGTCCTCACCATCGGCGCCGGCATCGGCTACGGGCTGGTGCTCGGCGGCAGGCGCGTGCCCTTCGCGGAGGACGGCCGCGGCTTCGGCCACCACTGGATCATCGACCCGTACGGCCCGCTCACCCCGGACGGCGCACGCGGCAGCGCCGTGTCGCTGCTCACCATCCCCAGCATCGAGTACCAGATCCGCGCCGCCACCGGCCGTGACACCACCTACGAGGAGATCCTCGCCGGCGCCGCCGCGGGCGAGCCCATGGCCTCGCGGGTGATCGACGAGGCCGCCCGGGCCCTCGGCACCCTGGTCGGGCAGATCTCCAACTTCGCGATGCCGCAGAAGATCCTGCTCGCAGGAGAGGGCGTCGGCCTGATGGACGTGGCCGGGAACACGGTCCGTGAGACGATCGTCGCGCACCGGCATCCGCAGGCCGATCCGGTCGATGTGGAGACGAAGGTGTCCGACTTCCACGACTGGGCGCGCGGCGCCGCGGTGCTGGCGATCCAGGTGCTGGTATTGGGTGAGGGCGCGGTGTGAACTCCCGCCCCGCACTTGACACATCGACGTGATGAGTACCACGTCCGTAATGTCCGCATCGAGTGTACTTACTCACAGCGCCTTCACCCCGATCGGCATATGCTTCACAGCATGTCCACCACTGTTGAAGCCGCCCCCGAGCGCTCGGCCGCGGAGGTCAACGAGGAGATCAGGGCCCTGTGGCGCCGGTCGGGCGGGACACTGACCACCGAGCAGCGCGCGGAGTACCAGCGCCTCGTGATGGAGTGGGCCGCCGTGACCCCGCGGTCGCAGCGAGCGGCCTGACCCACCTCGCGCGGACCGCGCTTTCACCCTCCAGGGCACCCGTGAGCGCACGGGTGCCCTTTCTACGTCGCCCGCGTCAGCCCGTCGCCCGCGTCAGCCCCAGGTCGCCGAGTAGTACCGCTGATAGGCCTTGCGGTCCTGTTCGGCCCGGATGTAGCGGGTCGCGACCAGCGCGATCAGACTGCCCGCGATGACCAGCAGCCCGGGACCGATGTTCCGGGTGTCGGTCAGCCGTGCCAGCAGCGTCTGACCCTGCGTGCCGCCCGTCACCGGTGCCGAGGAACCCGGCGAGGCCGCGCTCGGCGCCACCGCGCCCTGCGCCGCCGGGGCGGACGACGCGGGGGAGGGGGCCGCGCTCCGGGCGGCGCCGCCGGCGTTCTGCGCCGACACGATCAGCTTCACGTTCAGCGCCGCCAGCGCCCGCGTCACCGGCTGGAAGAACGTCGTCCCGCCCGCCGTGCAGTCACCGCTGCCGCCCGAGGTCACCCCGAGCGCGATCCCGTCGGAGAACAGCGGACCGCCGCTGTCGCCGGGTTCGGCACACACATTGGTCTGAATCAGCCCGGTGACCGTTCCCTCGGGGTAGTTGACGGTCGCGTTGAGCGCCGTGACCGTCCCGTCGTGCAGTCCGCTGGTGCTGCCGCTGCGGAACACCCGCTGCCCCACCGCCGCATCCGCGAGCCCCGTGATCCGCACCCCGTTGCCGCCGCCGATCGCGACGACGTCGGCGCCGTCACCGGCCCTGCCGGAGGCGTACTGCACGAGCGAGAAGTCATTGCCGGGGAAGGTGCTGGCCACCGTCCGGCCGAGCTGCTGATTCCCCTGGTTGCCGGCGAACCAGGTGGATCCCGCAGGACCGCAGTGACCGGCCGTGAGAATGAAGTCGCTCTGCCCGTTGGTCACATTGAACCCCGCCGAGCAGCGCCCGCCGGTCGACAGGATCGGCTGGGCGCCGTTCAGCCGCGTGGTGAACGTGCCCTTCGTGCGCTCCATCCGCACGAAGTTCCCTGCCTTCGCGGCCACGTGGCCCATCCTGGCCCAGTCGCTCGCGGACACCGTGCTGTCCGCGCTGACCACGACCCGGTTGGTCCGGTAGTCCACCGCCCATGCGGTGCCCGCCACACGCGGCGCCGAACGCAGCGTCGCCGTCGCCGACTTGAGCTCGTCCATGCTGTGCGACACGACCTTCGCCTCGGCGCCGGCGCTCCGCACCTCCCGTGCCGCCGCCTCGTCCGTCACCGCCACGACCGGCCGCCCGTCGGCACCGATCCAGTCGCCCGCCGTCCGTGCCGTGCCGAGCCGCGCCACCAGCGCCGCTCCGGTGTCCCCGGCGCCGGACGCGCCGGGCACGCCGGATGCGGAGGAGAACGGTCGGGCGGCGGGGGGTGTCTCGCTCGCCATGGCCGCCTGGGCGACCATCGTGCCGCCCAGGAGGAGTCCGCCGACCGCCGCCAGGCGTGTCACCCGCCTGACGATCCGTCGTCGTGCGTGCCGCATGCAGGGCTCCCGAAGCCGAACCGGACGCGCGCCGCCCGTGCCGGCGGCGCGGAGCCCTCGGGTCGTCGAGGGCCCGCACCTCCATACGCGGCCCGTGGCCCGGGCGTTCAGCGGCAGCGGGGATCCCGGCCGCCCGGACTCGCCTGGGGTGGGATCCCTGCGGACTGTGCGTGGCTCTGGGGCCCCCTGGCCGGTGTGCGGCTTGGGGGACCCCCTGGCCGGTGTGCGGCTTTCGAAGGATCCCTCGTGTCCGTGCTCGGTTCACGTGGGATCCCTTCTGACCGTGCTCGGTTCGCCGGGTCCCTCCCGCACGCGCTGGGCTCTCGCCGGATGCCTCCGGCCTGTGCGTGGCTTTGGTGGGATCCTCGGGCTCGTGTGTGGCTGTCGGGGGATCGGTTCCGCACGCGCCGGGATCTCGCGCGAGCCCAACGGCAGCGCTCGGTTCCCGCGAGGCCTTGGCGCCACGCTCGGTTCCCGCCGGACCCCACCGGCCTGTGCGTGGCTTTCGTGGGATCTTTGCGGCCCGTGTGTGGCTGTCGGGGGATCGGTTCCGCACGCGCCGGGCTCTCGCGCGAGCCCAACGGCAGCGCTCGGTTCCCGCGAGGCCTTGGCGCCACGCTCGGTTCCCGCCGGATCCCACCGGCCTGTGCGTGGCTTTCGTGGGATCTTTGCGGCCCGTGCGTGGCTCTCGGGGCATCGGTTCCGCACGCGCTCGATCCTCGCGGGATCCCGGCCTGTGCGTGGTCTTGGTGGGTCCCTCGGGCTCGCGCGTGGCTCTCGGGGGATCGGTTCTGCACGCGCTCGGCTCTCGGGAAAGCCCTGCGGCCGCGCTCGGCCCTCGCGGGTCCCTTCGGCCACGCTCGGTTCCCGCGGGTCCCTTCCGCCGCGCTCGGTTCCCACGAGGCTTCTTGCAGCCCAGGCTCAGCTCTTGCGAGGCTTCTCGAAGCCTGGGCTCGGCTCGTGCGGATCTCTCCCGTCCGGGCTCAGCTCGTGTGGATCTCTCCCGTCCGGGCTCGGCTCGTGCGGATCTCTCCCGCGCGGGCTCGGCTCGTGTGGATCTCTCCCGTCCGGGCTCGGCTCGTGTGGATCTCTCCCGTCCGGGCTCAGCCCTTGCGGGCCACCCCGCCGAACATCGCGACCTCCTCCGGCTCGCCCCCGTGATCGTCCTCCGGGCGCCAGCGGGAGCAGGACACCACACCGGGCTCCAGCAGTTCGAGACCGTCGAAGAACCGGGCCACGTCCTCGGGAGTGCGCTGGGTCAGCTTCGGGGTGCCGTGCTCGTTCCAGAACTTCACCGCCTCGTCCACGTGCGGCATCGCCGGGTGGGTGACGGTGTGCGACAGCACCAGGTGGCTGCCCGCCGGCAACCGGTCCGTCAGCCGCCGAACCAGGCCGTACGGGTCCTCGTCCTCGCCGATGAAGATGACCACGCCGAGCAGCATCAGCGCGACCGGCTCGCTGAAGTCCAGTGTCTTCGCGGCGTGTTCGAGGATCGCGTCGACATTGCGCAGGTCCTCGTCCAGATAGTCGGTACGGCCCTCGGGCGTGCTCGTCAGCAGGGCACGTGCGTGCGCGAGGACCAGCGGGTCGTTGTCGACGTACACGATCCGCGACTCCGCCGCGATCCGCTGGGCGACCTCGTGGGTGTTGTCCGCGGTGGGCAGCCCGGTGCCGATGTCCAGGAACTGCCGGATGCCCACCTCGCCGACCAGGTGCCGTACCGCACGGCCCAGGAACAGCCGGTCGGCGCGCGCGTACTCCCCGATGCCGGGGTGCAGTTGGCGTATCTGGTCGCCGGCCGCGCGGTCGACCTCGTAGTTGTCCTTGCCGCCGAGCCAGTAGTTCCAGATCCGGGCGGTGTGCGGCTGGCTGGTGTTGATGCGGGCACGCAGCGACACGGCCACGTCGTCGGTGGCTGCCGGGTTGTCGGTCACGTGGGTCAGCTCCTGGGTGCGGGTGGGTTGCCGGACGTGGGATACACGGTTCAAGACGCAATCTAGACGCCCGAGTTGATCTCCGCTCGCGTCCTGGGTGTTCCGGTCGTTCCCGCGCCCCCGGACCGGCTCCTATCGTGAGCCCCATGACCAGCATGCCGCACGCCGCTCCCGGTGAACCCGACCCGCTGCACGCCCTCGGCCTGGAGCAGCTGCGCCGCCGTACCAGCATGAAGTGGCGCACCTACCCCGAGGACGTGCTGCCGCTGTGGGTGGCCGAGATGGACGTACCCCTCGCCGGCCCCGTCGTCCGCGCCGTGACCGACGCGCTCGCCCTCGGCGACACCGGCTACCCCGCCGGCACCGCCTACGCCGAGGCGCTGGCCGCCTTCGCCGCCGAACGCTGGAACTGGGACGGGATCGCCGTCGAGCGCACCGCGATCGTTCCGGACGTGATGCTCGGCGTGGTCGAGATGATCAAACTGGTCACCGGTCCCGGCGATCCGGTGATCGTCAACCCGCCCGTGTATCCGCCGTTCTTCCAGTTCGTCACGCACATGGACCGCCGGGTGGTCGAGGCCCCGCTCGACGCCGGTCTGCGCATCGACCCGGCCGGCCTGGAGGAGGCGTTCCGGGCGGCGACCGCCCGGACCGGCCGCGCCGCCTTCCTGCTGTGCAGCCCGCACAACCCCACCGGAACCGTGCACACCGCCGACGAACTGGCCGCCGTCGCAGCCCTCGCCGAGCGGTACGGCGTCCGGGTCGTCGCGGACGAGATCCACGCCCCGCTCGTCGCCCCCGGCATCACCTTCGTGCCGTACCTGAGCGTGCCCGGCGCCGAACGCGGCCTGTCCCTGATGTCGGCCTCCAAGGGCTGGAACCTGGCAGGACTGAAAGCCGCCCTTGCCCTCGCCGGGCCCAAGGCCGCCACCGACCTCGACCGGCTGCCGGAGGAGGTCGGTCATGGCCCGAGCCACCTCGGCGTCATCGCCCACACGGCCGCCCTGCGCGAGGCCACCGGCTGGCTGGACGCCCTGCTGGCCGGACTGGAGGCCAACCGGACCCTGCTCGCCGGCCTGCTCGCCGAGCACCTGCCCGCGATCCGCCTGCACCCTGCCGAGGCCACCTACCTCGCCTGGCTCGACTGCCGAGCCCTCGGCCTCGGCGACGACCCCGCACAGGTCTTCCTCGACCGCGGCCGGGTCGCCCTCAGCTCGGGCCTGCCCTTCGGTACCGGCGGCGCGGGCCACGTGCGCCTGAACCTGGCGACCTCGCCCGACATCCTCACCGAGGGGGTACGGCGCATGACCGCCGCGCCGGCGTGACCGCGCGGGTCGCGGGAGCGGACGGCCTCCTACACTGCCGTGCATGGACGAGACACGGCTGGACCGGCTGGGCTCCGGCAAGTATCTGCTGGTGACCAGCCACCGCAGGAACGGGACCCCGGTCGCCACCCCGGTGTGGGTGGTCCGCGACGGTGACACCCTCGGTGTCTGGACGGCCGCCGACAGCTTCAAGGTCAAGCGGATCCGCCGCCGTGCCGATGTCCTCGTCGGCCCCTGCGACCTGCGCGGCAACCCCACCGGCGACCAGGTGCCGGCCACCGCGGAGATCACCGGCGCCGCCACCACCGCCCGCTACCGCGACCTCATCGCCCGCAAGTACGGCATCGTCGGCCGCCTGACCCTGCTGGGCAGCCGCCTGCGGCGGGGGCTGGACGGGACGGTCGGAATCCGGGTGACCCTCACGGAGTGAGGGCCGACCGGAACGAACCCCGGCCCGGTACGCGGGCGGCGTACGTCTCACCCCGCGCGTCACCCCGCGCGCCGTCAGGTCCAGGCGCCCCGGTACGGCTCGTCCAGCAGCTGGAAGACCGGCTCGCCCCGCACCGGGTCCTTGGCGGTGGACAGCCGGACCCGGTCGCCGCTGTGGATGCCGACCGGCGGGCCCATGACCCGGCCCCGTACGACGAACCCCTCGGCCATCTCGATCAGCGAGACATTGCGCGCCGCGGGCGTGTTGCGGTGCACCACGGTGGAGTGCCGGACCGTCCCGACACCCTCGCTGCGTTCCGTGCGCAGCTCGCTGCCCTGGCACACCGGACACAGCAGCCGGTGGTACATCGCGGTGCCGCACCAGGCGCAGCGCTGGAAGAGGATGGCGTCCCTGGTGTCCGCGGAGACGGGGTCGAGAACACCCGCCGCGGAGCCGGCCGCCGGATGCGAGACGCTTGCTGAGTGGTGGTACACGCTGGTCAACTCCCTGCGCTCGGCCGGAATCCCGCGTGTCCGGCGCGCACCGGGCACACGCGTGCGCGGCAGCGGTGCCACCGTGCACGCCGACAGAGTATGGCACTCAGTGTCACTCGTAAAGGCACTGCGTACCCCCAATGTGCGGAAGCGGTCCGTCAGGCGCGGCCGAGTGCCGCCTCCAGCTCCTGCACCACCCGCCACAGCGGGGTGTCCCGGCGGGAGACCAGCACCACCAGGTCGTCGGGGCCGCCCGCCGGCTCACCGGCCGGCAGCGGACGGGTCCGGGCGGGTGTCGCGGCGGGCCCGGTCGCGTGTCCGAACGCCCGCTGCACATACCCCAGCGCGTGGTCCACGGCCGCGCCCGCGTCGCCGAGGCCGTCCGAACGCAGCCACGAGCGCAGGGCGTTGTTGTGTGCGGCGACCACCGCGGCCGCGATGACATCCGCCTGCAGCGTCCCGTCGGGCCGGCCCGCGAACCGTCCGCGCAGGTACTCGGCGAGCGCGCGCTCGTAGCGCCACACCACGGACAGCTCGTACGCCCGCAGGCCCGGCACCTGCTTCGTGAGGCGGTAGCGCTGCACGGAGAACGTCGGGTTCTCCGCGTACATCCCCAGTACCAGCCGGGCCGCGTCGCACACCCTGCGCACCGGTTCGTCCTTGTCGTCGCCGGCGGCGAGGAAGGCGGTCATGTCGGCCAGGCAGCGCTCGTGGTCGGGGAAGACCACGTCCTCCTTGGAGGGGAAGTAGCGGAAGAACGAACGCCGGCCGACCCCGGCCAGGGCCACGATGTCGTCCACGGTGGTCTGCTCGTACCCGCGTTCCAGGAAGAGCTGGAAGGCCGCCGCGACGAGGGCGTCCCGCATCGGCGGCTTCGCGGTCGGCGCCGCGCTGCTGGAGCTCATGGTGGGGAACGTAGCATTCGGACGAGCTCCGTGACACTCAGTGCAGTGCGAGTGCTCGGACGGGGGAACTGAGTGCTGTGAGGCGGACTGCCGAAGGCCGGAGCGATCGAATTGACGGGAACCGATCGTTACGCGAGGCCGCCGGTCCTCAGGCCAGGGGCCGGGCCGCGCACCACCGAGTGCACGTCGTACGGAGGTCCGGGCCGGGGACGGAAGCGGCCGCACCCCGACGTAACCTTTCTGCATCCACTGCCGACATGGCGCATTTCCGTGCCCGCCGTCGGCACGGCCGCACCCGCCCGAGGAGACCCCGTATGCCCGCCGCCCGCCCCCGCCTGCTCTACGTCACCGACCTGGCGTACGAGGCCCGCGGGCGCCGCTACTGCGACGAGGACATCTTCCTCACCTCCCGGCTGCGCGCCCGCTTCGACCTCGCCTTGTGCCACCCGCTGGACGCCGCCGCGCTGCTGGACGGCTTCGACGCCGTGGTCGTCCGCAACAGCGGGCCCGTCCTCGGCTACCAGCGCGCGTACGAGGCCTTCCGCGCCCGGGCCCTGGCCACCGGCGCCCGCGTGTACAACCCGCTCACCGGCAAGGCGGACATGGCCGGCAAGCAGTACCTGCTCGACCTGAGCGCCGCGGCCTTCCCCGTCATACCGACGGTCGGCCGTGCCGAGGAACTGCACCTGCTGCCGGCCGCCGAGCGGTACGTCGTCAAGCCCATGCTCGGCGCCGACTCCCTCGGCCTCAGGATCGTGCCCGCGGGCCAGGTCGCCGCGCTCGCCACCGGCCGGGTGCTGATACAGCCCTGCGTCGACTTCGTCCACGAGGTGTCCTTCTACTTCGTCGACGACGACTTTCAGTACGCCCTCCACGCCCCGGACCCGGAGCGCCGCTGGGAGCTGAAGCCCTATGCGGCCACCGCCGCCGACCTGGAGTTCGCCCGGCGGTTCATCGACTGGAACGACCTCGGCCACGGCATCCAGCGCGTCGACGCCTGCCGCACCCGCGACGGCGGCCTCCTGCTGGTCGAACTGGAGGACCTGAACCCCTACCTCTCCCTGCACGCCCTGCCGGAGGAGGCCAGGGACGCCTTCGTCGCCGCGTTCACGGCGTCCCTGGGCCGGTACGTGCAGGGGGCGCTCAGCCCAGCCTGACGGTGACCCGCTGGGTGGCCCCGGCCGTGCCGGTGAGGTCGCCGAAGGTCAGCGTCAGCGCGGTGCCGGTGGCCGCCGAGGCGAGCGTGCCCGGCGCGGACGTCACCGCGGCGACCGCCCGCCGCCAGGTCAGGGTGAGGCTCGTACGCATGAGCATCGGATCACTCACCGCGATCACGGCGGTGCCGTCGTCGTTCTCGCTGATCATCACGCAGCACGGATCGCTCGCCGTGAGCGTTCCGACCGTTCCGCCGAGCCAGAAGTTCACCCCGGTGAAGCCGAGCGAGCGCACCGAAACGCCCTGCCGGCTGCCGGAGTTGGCGAGCACCGTCAGCCAGCCGGCGTCCGCGGCCCGCGCCCGCGTGAGGGCGGCCGTGGCGCCCGGCAGCAGGAGGTAGGCGTACGACGCGTTCGCCGGGTCGGTGCCGTGATCGACGTACATCGTCAGGTACTTGCGGTTCACGACGGTGGTCGAGCCGCCCTTGTTGATCGTGCTCCAGCTGCCGTCGCGCGCGTCGCGCAGGGCCCGTACGGTCGCCCCGCCGGGGAAGACATAGCCGCCGTGCCCGCCGATGTGCGCCCATCTCGCCCTGGTGAGCGTCGCCGAACAGGGGGAGGAGGCGGGCCGGACCGTGCCGTCGACGGTGAAGGGGGCGCCGCCGGTGGGGCCGAGGTTGCGGTTCTCCACCGTGGTCTCCACGGCTGTGCCGTCGGTGCAGGTGATGCCCGCGCCGAGACAGACCACCGCGTCGTCCAGGAAGAACCACGACTTCTTCGCCACGAGCGTCGACTGCAGGCCCTTGAGGTGCTGCCCGACGGCCGCCCGTCGGCCGTCCGTCGCGCCGCCCACCCAGTCCACGTCCGGCATCGGGGCGCCCCAGTCCCCGCCGGCCCCGTCCGCGAGCGCCTTGCGCGAGACGGTCGTACCGGGCAGCCTGTAGGGGTCGACGGTGGGCCAGAAGGCGTCGCTGTACTGTCCGTTGGCGAAACTGTCGCCCCACCAGTAGAGCATCCCGGACCCGGTGTGCCAGCCGCGCAGGTTCTCGCCGTTGCCGGTCTCGTAGTACGTGATCCTCTTGTTCGCCATGCTCAGCGAGGCCGCCCAGCCGGGGCCGCGGTGCGTGGCCCGCGCCATGGACGGGAACAGCCGGTGCCCGGCCGGCTCGGCGGCCGCCGTCACCGACCCGTCGTCCTGAACCCCCTTGAGCCGGGCCAGATGCGGCAGGCTCAGCACCGGGTCGGCGAGCGGGGGGCTGTAGTGGTCCCGCTGCATCCAGCCCTTCACCAGGGCACGCCAGCGGGCGTTCTCCGCCGCGCTCGCACCCTGTCCGAGCAGCACGATCGCCCCGAGGACCGGATGGCCGCGCAGATGGTCGTCCTGCTGGACCTGCTTGGGGTCCGCCGCGGAGAGCCCCCGGCTGATGGCCCGGCCCGCGACGCCGTCCATCACCAGACCGTTGTGGAGGAACGGCGCCCAGGCGTGCTCCACCGCGTCGAACACGATCTGCCGGTTCGGGTCCGTCACCTCCCAGCTCGACCCCGCCAGCAGCGCGAACAGCAGTCCCAGACCGCCGAGCATCACCGAGCCGTACGAGCCGGTGTAGGGCACGGTGGTGTGCTGGACGAACGAACCGTCGGCGTACAGACCGTCGCCGGAGGTGACGTACGGGAACACGGGAGACAGGGCGTCGCGGGCCAGCGCCACCTTGGCGGCGCTCGCCCCGACGAGTCCGCGCAGCGCCAGCACCCGGCACAGGTCGACCCGGTTGGCGCCCGTGCTCGTCCCGCTGTAGCTCGCCACCGCCGAGTCGGGCACGAAGTGGTCGACGGCGGCGAGGTAGCCCGCCAGCTGGTCGGCCGACAGGACGTCGTACATCAGCACGCACACGTCCAGCAGGGCCTGCGGGGCTCCGATCTGCCAGCTGTACCAGTTGCCGTAGCGGGTCCGGTTCGCGTTGTAGACGTCGTCGTGGAGGTGGTCCAGGCCCGTGACGATCGCGTCGCGCAGAGCCGTGTCGCCGGTCAGGCCGGTGCCGGGCAGGGAGTAGGCCTGCGCGAGCGTGCTCAGCCGGGTGTAGCTGGTGTTCATGTTGCCCGAGTAGCCGTACGACTCCTGGTCGGTGTCCGGATCCGGGTCGGCGTAGACCAGGTCGGGCCACAGGGAGCCGGCGGCGGGGGCCATCGTGGCCCGGTACCGGCCGGCCGTCGTGCCCAGATCGGCGAGCCGGCTCCTGAACGGTTCGGCGGCGGGGTCGAACCCCTCGCCGAGGATCAGGGTGCGCCACCTCGCCCGGAGCGTCGCGAACTCGTCCGACGCCGCGAACGCCCGGGTCCCGAGCCCCACGGCGACAGCGGTTCCCGAACAGGCGGCCAGAAACCCACGGCGTGACCAAGGAGTCGTCATGACGGCGCTTTCTAGCATGCGCTTTCTGAAACGCTCAACACCTCTCACCGAGTTGAGCGTTCCGAACGTTCGAGGGGAGGCGGCCCACGGCTGAACGGCGGCACCCCCGTCGTCGTATCTCAGCACGGGGACGACGGAAGGAGAGCCAGGTGCCGACACCGACCGATCCCGAACGCCCGCATGCCGGACCGGTCCTGGAACCCGTCCGGGTCCTGCGGCCCCGCCGGCTCGACGGCCTCGCGGAGCTGATGCGCGAGATGGACGGCGTGGCGGCGCGAACAGCGGACGCCGACGACGCGGAGACACAGGAACTGCCGCGCGTACCGGCGCCGCCCCGCACCACGACCGTTCTGCGCCGGACCGCCGTCGCCGGGGCCGTGGCCGCCGCCGCGCTCCTCGGCTTCGGCTGCGCCCTGCTCCTCACCGGCCGCCAGCAGGCCGCGGCGACCGCACCCCCGCGGCGCCCGGCGACGACCGCACCACCCGCCACCGCACCGGCGCCGACCCCCACCGCATCCTCGGCGCCCACCACCGCCACCGACCCCGACGGACCCGGCACCCTCCGTCAGGGCGACACCGGCCCCGAGGTCACCGACCTGCAGAAACGGCTGCTCCGCATCCCGGACGTCTACCGCGACGGCTCCACCAGCGGCACCTATGACGCCGGCCTCACCGCGGCCGTCGCCCGGTTCCAGCTCTGGTACGGCATCAGCGGCGACGAGTCCGGCGTCTACGGCAACGACACGCGGCGTGCGCTGGAGTCGCGGACCAGCCTGGGCGACGATTCATGAGAGGCACGCGGGGAACCTCGGGAGAGCGGCGCGGGCCGCGCCCGGGCCTCCCTGCGTACGCCGGGGCCGGACCACAGCGGCGGACGGGAGCGCGGTGCCATGACGGACGTGGAAGGGACACACAGCACGACGGCTGCGGGCGGCGCGGCCGGCGCGGCGGGCTCGGGCGATGTGGCGGGCTCGGGTGGCGGCACGGCGGGTGTCGGCTCGGGGGAAGGCGCTGCCGACGCCACGCGCGGTTCCATGAGCGGCTTCTTCGGCCGGCTGAATCCTGACATGTGCGTGGTCACGGCCGTGGCCGAGGGCCAGCGGGCCGGGTGTCTGGTCGGCTTCGCCTCGCAGTGCTCCGTGCGGCCGCCCCGGTTCACCGTCTGGCTGTCCAAGGCCAACCACACCTACCGCGTCGCCCGGGCCGCACAGCACCTCGCCGTCCACCTGCTCACCCGGGACCAACGGGACCTCGCCGAACTCCTCGGCGGCGAGACCGGCGACAAGATCGACAAGTTCGCGCGCCTGGACTGGACCGAGGCGTACGGCGGTGCGGTGGTGCTGAGGGACACGGCGGCCTGGTTCGTCGGCACCATCCTCCACCGCACCGACGGCGGCGACCACGTCGGTTTCGTCCTGGACCCGGTGCAGTGGGGCGAGGGGCGCGGCGGGCCGCTGCTGCGCATGTCCGACGCGGCCGGTATCGAAGCCGGTCACCCCCTGGAATGAGCGGATTCGAACACCGGGCAACACCCCGGCGATGGGCATTGCCCCGGCGGTGGCCCCGGCCTCATCATGGGCAGCCTGCGGCCCACGGCCGCGCGTTCCGCCGCACCACGAACGAAGGCCAGCTCGATGACCGGCTCCCGCATTCCGGGCCTGCTCGTGCCCGCTGTCTTCCTGCTGGCCCTGGTCGTCGGGGTGTTCTGGTACTGGCGGCACCGGGACGACGACTGATCCCGGCCTCGCCCCCGGCTGACCGCCACCGGGCCACGGCGCCACCGGACGCTAGTCGTCCGTGCCCGGCGCGTCCGCCCCGTTCGTCACGTCCCCCAGCGGCAGCCTGATGTCGAGCACACACACATCGTCCCGGCCCTCGTCCGCGAGCATCGTGGCGAGCAGCGCGTCCAGCGAGCCGGACCCGCCGCATTCAGGGGCGCGCACCGCTTCGGCCAGCCGGTCCAGGCCCGCGTCGAGGCTCTCACCGGGGCGCTCGACCAGGCCGTCGGTGTACAGCAGCAGCCGGTCCCCGGGCTCGAGACGGAGCTCCGCAGCCTCGAAGACGGGGGCCAGGCTCGCGCCGAGCAGCATGCCGCCGGGCCGGTCGAGGTAGCGCACCTCGCCGTGGCGCACGAGCAGCGGCGGCAGATGCCCGGCCTGCGCCCAGGCGAGAAGGCACCGGCGGGGGTCGTAGCGGGCGATCACCATGGTGGCGGTGGTCTGGGCGTCGCGGGAGTGCAGCAGCAGGTAGTTGAGCCGCGCCAGCGCCCCGGTCAGCGAGGAGCCGGTGGTGACCATGCCCTTGGCGGTGAACCTGAGCTGGGCCATCGTGGCCACGGCGTCGATGCCGTGGCCCCCCACGTCACCGACCACGAACAGGGCGTCCTCGTCGGGCAGTTCGAGGGCACTGAACCAGTCGCCGCCGACATTGATGCCGGACTGGGCGGGCAGATACGCGACCTCGACGCGCAGCCCGGCCATCCGCACCGGCTTGCTCGGCAGCGGCAGCAGGGCCTGCTGCAGCCGGGCGGCCAGGGCCCGCTCGGCTTGCAGGATCCCGCGCTGCAGCAGCATCGCCCGCTCGCTCTCCACCAGCGCGAGTTCCGCGCTCCGCTGCCGGGTGAGGTCCTGGACGAAGCCGTGCACCTCCACGGTGGTGCCGTCCTGTGCCGTGACGGCCTCCGCGACCAGCCGCAGATGCCGCACTCCCTCGGTCGTGTCGATGCGGAACGGCACGTCGAACGGCCGGGCGTGGCGGATCAGTTCGGCGATCGCGTGGGTGAGCGGGCCCGCGTCCTCCGGCAGGGCGAAGTCCGGCAGCCGTTCCAGAGCCAGCGGCGGCTGCGCGGGGGGCCGGCCGAGCACGGAGTACGTCTGCTCGGACCAGGCGATCTCCCGGGTGATCAGGTTCCAGTTGGCCCAGCCGAGGTTGCCGAGCCGCTGCACGTCGGCCAGACGCTGCTCCTGCCGCTCCGCGGGGTCGTGCCGCAGCCAGGTGACCAGCAGGCCCTCGCCCAGCGGGGCGGCCCGCACCGAGTAGGTGGCGGTGACGGGCACCTCGCCCACCACGTCCGGGTAGACGAACGGCTCGCTCTCGAACGGCACCCCCGTCTCCAGGGCCTGCAGATAGCCCTGCCACAGCGGCTCGCCCGCGACGGACGGATAACTCTCCAGGACCTGCCTGCCCACCATCTCCCGGCCGGTCCGGCCGAAGACGTCGACCGCTTCCGAGGTCGCGGCCCCGATGCGGTAGTCCTCCACCGCGCCGGAGGCGGAGCGCAGCGGGGTCAGCAGGATCGCCGCGCCGGGCAGCGCGTCGAACACGGCCTGCACGGTCCGGGTGACGCCGTCGCCGGTGCGTTCCTGGGAGGAGTCGAAGGCGCGCAGCCGGCCCGCGCACAGCCGGGCCACGGCCCGCAGCAGCTCCCGTTCGCGCGGCCGGAACGCCCCGCCCCGCCGGCGCAGCACGCCGAGGGTGACATACGCGGTGTCCCCGGCCGGCATGGGCAGCCACGCCCGGCTGGGCCAGCGTTCGTTCGAATCCCCGATCAGCAGATACCGCTCGCGGTCCCCGACCGGGTCCTCCAGCCACTGCGCTTCGCCGGACCGCAGGGCCTCGAGCGCGACCACGCCGGTCACCGGGGGCAGGTACCGCCACTGTGCGGCGAGGGTGGCGTCCACTCCGGCGTGCCCGATCAGCTCGAGCCCGCCCTCGGGCAGCCGCTCGTACAGCATCACGGCGTCGGCGTCCGTCTCGGGCGCGAGGTGGTCCAGCAGGCAGTGGGCCAGTTCGTGCGGGGTGCCGACGCGGACCAGGTCGCGGCCGATGTGCCCGAGTACGTTCGCGAGCTCCACCGTGCCGGTGGGGGCGACCTGCCAGGAGCCGGCGAGCGGACGTCCTGCGGGGGACGGCGGTGTGCCGGCGGGCTGCTCCCGCGGCGGCAGGGTGCCCAGGGTCAGCCAGCACTGTTCGAGGAGTGTGCGGTTGCCGTCCGCGGCCCGCTGCAGCAGCTGCTCGTGCGCGGCTTCCGGGGTGCATCCGGTGACGGCCATGAGCACGCCCTTGGCTCGCTCCAGGACCGCCGAGGTGGCGGCCAGATCCCGGAGCCGTTCCATCTCCGCGCGCTGCCGGGCCACGACTTTGGCCAGCGCCGCCAGATCAGCGCCGGTGGTATCCACCGGGTGCACGGGCTCGCTCGTCACGCGACGAGCATGGCATATCCGGGACCGCTCGATCACTCCTGCGCCGGATCCGGTTTCATGGAAGCTTCACACGAGCTTCGTACGACCGCCCGGAGGCGGGCGCGAGTCGTCCGCACGAACCCCGCGCGACAGGGGCGCACGGCGGGCGCCGGCGACCGGCGGAGCCAGTGGCGGCCGATGGGCCGGTGACGGCCGTGGGATCAGCGGCCCGTGCCGCGGCCGGCCAGGGCCTCGCTGACCGCGCGGACGCTGCGGGCGATGTGCTGCAGCTGCAGGACCTCGGCGGCGTAGAGCTTGATCGTGTGCTCGATGACCGACTCGGGCAGGCCGAGCATCGGCAGCTCGGACCGTGCGGTCTGCAGCGCTGTCCGGGCCACCCTGATCTCCTGTTGGACCTGCAGCTGGGCGTGCCGGGCGAGCAGGACGGGGTGGCGGATCAGGGCCGGATAGCTGGCGTAGCGCGCGGGGATCAGCTCGCGCAGCCACTTGGCCGCCGAGCGCTCCCAGTCGTACGAGCCCGGCGTCTTGACCTGGCAGGGCCAGTCGGGGCTGATACGGGTGCTGGTCAGGGGCATGGTCATCGCTTCCGGTGTGCGGCGTCGTGAGGGTGGTCCGACGGGTGCGGGGCGGCCCCGGCCTAGGGGATGGCCGGGGCCGCCACGGGCGCGTCGCGCAGACGGCGCGCCCCGGTACACCCCGGGCGCCGACGTGGGTAGGGGACGGCGGCTCGGGGTGTCCGTGCGGGGGCCCCGGGCGTCGGAAACCGGCGCTGCGCGGTGACTTGCGTACGCATGGGCGGTCCGTCGGCTTTCTCGGGGCGGTGTGCGAGCGGTGAGTCCGCAGGTGCGGAACGTGCCAGGAGTGGGCCGGGCGCGATCCGTGAGCAGTATTTATATATGCCGTCCGGTTTGCAAGACGTATGAAAACATTCATGCGTGATTTGTCGTGGATGATCCCCGTCCAGGGCAGCAGAGACCGCAAGATCTTCACCGCGACCGGTGCCGCAGGTGCGGGAACGCGCGGGATTCAGTCCTTCATGAAGAACTGGTGCTGGTCGGAGAGCTGTTCGTACTTCTCCAGGCGGGCCTGGGTCCGCTCCGGATCGGCGTCGGTCATGGCCTGCAGCAGTGCGGCGGCCATCACACCCGGCGCGGCGTAGGAGTCGAACACCAGCCGTGAGCCGGTGCCGGTCGCGAAGGTGACGTCGGCCTCGTCGGCCACCGGCCCGAGGGCGAGGTCGGTCACCAGGGCGACCTTCAGACCGGCGCCGCGGGCCACCCGGACGGCCTGCAGCGTCTCCTGGGAGTGCCTCGGCATGGCGAAGGCCAGCACCCAGGTGCCACCGGCCTCACGGCACTGCAGCAGGGCGTCGTAGGCCACGCTGCCGCCCCGCGTGACCAGCCGCACGTCGGGGTGGATGCGGCGGGCGGCGTAGCCGAAGTACTCGGCGAGCGACTCCGAGATGCGCAGGCCCAGCACCGTCAGCGGGGTGGAGCGGGACAGCTCGCGGCCGACGCGGATGATCTGGTCGGGGTCGGCGAAGTCGCGCCGCAGGTTCTCCAGGTTCTCGATCTCGGCGTCGACGGCCGCCTGCAGTTCGTTGGCCCGGTTCTCCTCGCCCGGTCCGCCGGCCAGCGTGCTCAGCGCGATCGACTGCAGCCGCTCGCGCAGGGCGGGGTAGCCGCTGAAGCCGACGGCGGCGGCGAAGCGGGTGACCGAGGGCTGGCTGACCCCGACCCGGTCGGCCAGCTCGGTGATGGACAGGAACGCGGCCTCGGTGATGTGCTCGATCAGGTACTGGGCGATACGCCGCTGCCCCGGCGACAGACGGGGGCCGTCGAAGAGTTCCCTGAGCCGGGAGGTCGGGGCGGCCTCGGCCGCGGGCACGGTCTTGCCGGACGTGATCGCTGATGCCTGGGCTCGTGCCTGCTGCGGCGAGGGCACCGGTCCGCCTCCATTGTCTGCCACAAGCACTCAACATAGCTCACCCACCGTCAGGAACAGCGGGTTGAGCAGGAGGTTTCAGCGCCGGAAGAGGCTGATGGAACGGCCCACGTCACCGGCCGGACGGCTGCTGCCGACCAGCTCGGCGAGCTGTCCGCGCGCCTTGGCGAGCACGGAGTCCGAGACCACCAGGAGCCCGTGCACCCGCTGCGGCGGCACCGTGCGCGGATCGGCGGCGTGGATGCCGTAGTACGAGGGCACACCGCTGCCCTTGTAGACCAGCCACACCCGCTCGCCCGGATACCGCTGCCGGAGCAGGTCGGCGAGCCGGCCCAGGTCCTGTCCCCAGTCCACGTTGGAGTCGTGCAGCAGCCGGTGGGTGCGGGCGGGGCCGCCGAAGGCCTCGTTGGAGTACGGCAGGTAGCAGGGGAAGGTCCGCAGCGAGCTCACGGCCGTGAACAGCACCAGCGCGGCCACCGCGGCGGCCGTCCACCGCCGGCCGGGCCGGGGCACACAGGCCGCCGCCACCGCCAGGAACATCGGCACGAACAGCGCGTACCGCGTCCCGAAGTCCCGCGACCCCGTCATGGCCGCCGCGAGCAGCACCCCGGGCGGCAGCAGCACATACGGCGCCGCGGGCCGCAGCCGCCGTACCGCCACGACCGCCACCGCACCCGCCGCGCCCAGCGCCAGCAGCCCGAGCGGCGTCTTCACCAGCAGGGCGGCCGGAAGGTAGTACCAGAGCGAGCCGGTGTACAGGTGCCCGAACAGATAGCCCTGCCACGGGTAGTCCTCCATCCCGAACTGCACCCGCATGCCCGCCCGGTAGGCGTCGGGCACCGGCAGCAGGTCCACCAGCCGGCCGCGCAGCCCGTGCAGGGCCGGGACCGGTTCGGCGGGGGAGAACCGCAGGCCGGGATCGACGGCGAGATACGCGGCCCAGACGACGACGAGCGCCACCAGCCCCACGACGACCGCGCCGGCGAGGGCCGACAGCGCTGTCCGCCGTCGGTCGCCGGGGTCGCCCGCGGGGGCGGAGCGGGCCGTGCGACGGCGCGGATCGGCCAGGGCCGTGAGAGCGGACAGAACCCGCCGGGCCCGACCGGTGCGGGTATGCGGCCCGCCGGTCGGAAGGGCGTCCCCTTCCCGGCCGTCGTCCCTTGTGTCCGGCCCGTCGGTGTGCCGTGCCCGCTGCTTTCGGCTGTCGCCCGTCTCGGGTCCGTCGCCCTGCGGTGGGCGCTGTTGTCGGTCGTGGTACGTGTCCGGCCCGTCGGTGTGCGCTGCCTGACGTTTCCGGCCGTCACCTGTGTCCCGCCCGTCGGTTCGCGGCGCCTCCCGGTCCCGGCCGGGGCTTGTGTCAGGGCGCGCGCCGGCCGGGTGCCTGTCCCGCTCCCGGTCGATGTCGGTGTGCGGTCCACGCCTTGGACGTGCGCCCCGTCCCCGGCCCGGTTCCGCGTCCGGACGGTCCCCCGGCTGCAGTCCCGGTCCCCGGCGCGCCGCCAGGACGGACACCGCCGCCAGCACCATCAGCACCGGCACCGCAGGCAACGCGCTCATCTTGGTCGCCACGGCCGCGCCGAGTGCCGCCCCGGCGAGCGGCAGGTACAGCCCGGGCCGTCGCCGCGCCCGCCACACCAGCCAGGCCGACGTCAGCACGAACCCGGCCGTCGGCACGTCCAGCGTGGCCAGCGAGCCGTGGGCGATCAGATCGGGCGAGAAGGCGTACAGCGCGAGGGCCACCAGACCGCCCGCCGTGCCCGTCAGTTCACGGGCGAACGCGAAGGCGACCAGCCCGAACAGCAGCGTCAGCACGATCACCGGAAGCCGCGCCCACAGCATCACCCGCCAGGGGTCGTTGCCCGACTCGTACAGCAGATGCCGGCCGACATCCCCTTGGGTGCCGGTGTACGAGGGGTCGTAGTGCGGGTCGGCCACCGCCACCCCCAGCGCGATCAGCAGCTTGCCGAGCGGCGGATGCTCGGGGTTGTAGCGGATCCGGTGCTCGTGCAGATAGTCGGTGGCGGTCGCGACGTACACCGGCTCGTCGATGGTCGGGGTCTGCTGGACGGCCGTGGTGACCATCGCCGCGGCCATCTGGGCGAGCAACAGCGCGGCGAGCAGGGGCACCAGCCACCGCCGGTGGCGGCGCAGCCAGGCGTACGGGCGGCCGGGGGCCGGCCGTGGCGGCCCTTCGGCGGCAGCCGCACGGGTGAGGAGCAGGTGCTGTTCGCGTGCCATCATCCGCCCCGCGGTGGCACCGGCCGAAGGACGGCGGGAACGGTCGTGGGCCGGATCATGGCCCTACTGTCGCACCGCTCCCGCCGCCGGAGGCGTCACCGCTTCACGAGTCGTACCGACAGACCTTCTGCCGTGTACACGGGTACGGCCCGCAGCCGGTCGGAGTTCACCTCGATCCGGGTGAACCGGCCGCGCAGCCGGGGCACGTCGACGACCGCCAGGGTGCTGCCCTCGGCCGGCGGCCGCTCGGCGTCCAGCCGCAGCGACAGCACCGCCGAGCCGCCCAGCACGGCCAGGTGCCTGACCGTCAGCGGCGCCCTGCGGCCCGCGCGCAGGGTCACTTCCAGCGTGCCCGCGTCCTGCGTGTACGCGCCGCGCACCCGCAGTCGCTCGGTCACGCGCAGGGTGCCGCCCGCGAGCCGCACGTCGCCGTGGCCGAGGGCGTCCTCGGAACCGGCGACCAGTGCGCCCTCGGCCAGCACAGTCCCGCCGGTGTAGCGGTTGCGGCCGCTCAGCGTCAGCGAGCCGGTGCCGCGCTTGGTCAGGCCGCCGCACCCGTCGATGTCGTTGCGCCAGGCGTCGGCCCCCGAGAAACCGCCCGCCGCCGCGTCCAGCGTGACCGAGACGTCCGCGTCGAAGGCGCCGTAACCGTCCGCCGCGGCGAACAGGTTCAGCCGGCCCCACTGCTCGAAGCCGTCGAGGAGGACGTACCCGGAGGGCAGTCCGGTGGTGCGCAGCACCTCGCGGCGCTGATCGGCCGTCAGATACGGCAGCCGGGTCTCCAGCAGCACCTCGGCGCCCTTCGGCACGGTCAGCGGCAGATCGCGGCCCTGCCGGGTCAGGACGTACGTCAGCCGGGGCCGCACCGCGCGGGCGTTGGCGTCCCGGTCGGTGTACGGGTCGGCGCCGGTGTGGGCGTAGGCGTACAGCGTGTCGACGGTGGTGCCGGTCTGCGCGGTGAACCAGGCGAGGGCCTGGGCGCGGGCGGCGGCCTTCAGATCCGCGTTGGCCGGGTCGGCCAGGGTGGCCGCGGCGAGCGCGGTGGCCATGATCCGGCCGCCGATGACGTCGACGGGGTGGTGCATGCCCGCCACGATCCGGGTGTGGCCCAGCTCGAACGCGCGGGTCACCAGCTCCTGGAAGCGCTCGGGTACGGCGTAGGCGTAGGCCAGCGCGGCCAGGTGGAAGGCGTTGGTGTGGCCGCTCGGGAAGCCGCCGTCGTCGGCCGGGGAGGTGCCGCGCTGACGCAGCAGCTGCGGGGCCACGACCACCGGCGAGTCGTACACCGGGAAGCCGAACGCGTCCGTCTTCCCCGTGTCGACGACCTCGCTGTCCTCGGTCAGGCGCCACGGACGCGGGTACTGGTAGGCGTACTTGGCGGGGTTGCCTGAGGCGTACGGGCCGCGCACGGTGTCGACCAGTTCGGCGACCTTGCCGAGGGCCGAGTCGTGGGCGCCGGCGCCGAGCGCCGAGCCGGCCGGGGCGTCGGCGGGCACGGCGTCTCCGACGGTGGTCGCGGGTGTGCCGTCGGGCGCGCTCGTGATCGACGTGACCGCCTTCGCGCCCGCCCTGTAGAGGCCCGCGAGCGGGCCGAGGCCGGCGATCAGGGCGTAGCTCTGGTGCTGGCGGTCGTGGACGAAGGCCTCCTTCGCCTGCGCGTCGGTGCGCGTCCGCGTGACGCGGGCGCAGTAGTCCAGGTCGGCGCGCAGGACGTCGGGGCGCAGCGGGGTGCCGGAGTTCCAGGCGGAGCCGGTCTTCCACACCTGGGCGAAGCCGCCGAGGATCCGGACGACCGCGTTGGTCTCGGGCGTGAGGTTGGCGACGACGTTCGTCCTGTAGTCGTCCACGAACGCGGCCGGTGCGGTGGCGGCCTTCGCGTCGGCCGCCGGCAGCCAGGCGACGGCCGGGGCGGCGAACACACCCGCCGACGCGGCCAGCGAGGTCTTGAGGAACCCGCGCCGGTTCGGCACGGAGGAGGGGTGCCCGGCAGGTGACGGCATGCCTGTGCCTCTCGAGTCGTCCACGGGGGTGCCCGTCCGGATGTGCCGACGTGTGCGATCCCGTGGAGAAGCAGGGGGAAGAAGTTGAACGGGTGAATATCTAGGGCTGTGGTGTGACCCGCCGGGGAGGTCCCGGTGAGCTCCGCGTGGTCGGCGGGTGAACGCGGGGCGCCGGTCGCACAGAAACGCCCATGCCCTGTCCCGGCCTCACAGGAGCGAACGCGGCGGCGATGACGGCCGGGGCGTGTCGTCCCGCTCGGCGGAGGGATCCGCGCGCTCCAACGCCGCGCCCAGCGTGGGTGGCGCGATGTTCGCCCTGCCGACACTCGCGCTCGCCCCGACGCTCATCCGCTTCCCCGTCTCCCGCAAGAGACTGGTGGAAAGCCTGGCCACCACCGGAACGAAGGGCTGAACCGCATGCATCTGCCCTACCAGCGCGGCCCGCTGCACGACCTGCCGGACACCCCTGAGGCGTACGACGCCGTCCTCGCCGACGTCACCGAGCAGGCCCTCGCCCGGATGACCCCCCAGGGCAGCCTCGAACACCCCGGCGCCCACGACGACATCGGCGACACCTCCCTCGGTGTCACCTCGCTGCTCGCCCTCGCCTGGCGGCGCGGCAAGGATCCCCGGCTGCCGGAGGCGGTCCGTCGCAGTCTCGTCTTCCATCTGCGCGAACGCGTCTACACCGGGGACAACCCCGGCTATCCGAACCTCAGGGTCACCAACTCCGGTCTGCCGTACGCCCGTTACGTACTCGAAGCGGGCGCGCACCCGATCGGTGACTGGCCCAGTACGGTCTGGGCGCTGCTCCAGGCGGTCAACGTCCTCGACGCGGCCGACGGCCTTCTGGACGACGAACAGCGCGGGGAACTGCGCGAGGTGGCGCACGGCTACTGGCGGTGGCTCACCGAGGCCACCTTCTTCAATCCGCAGGAGGCCGGCAACCAGGCCATCGGCTGCGTCGTCGGTGGCCTGATGCTCGCCCGCCATCTCCCGGACGGACAGGGCGCGTCGGTCCGGGCACGTGCCCTGAGCCTGTACGCCGACGAGATCCGCGCCCACCGCGTCCGTGACCGGGGCGCCCTTCTTCCCCCCGAACACGGCGGCGCCTACGACAACAACTACGGCCCGATCTCCCTGTCCTTCCTGGCTCAGGCCCACCGGGTCAGCGCGGAGCGGATCTTCGCCGAGGACGGCGACACCCTCGCCCGGTACATCGACGCCCGGCTGACGTCCGGCGGCTACGACAACGGCGGCCCCCGCTACAGCGAACAGCACTCCGGCTTCGAATCCGTCCTCGGCCTGCGGTACTTCGGGGCCCGGATCGGCGCCGACCTAGGCCGCTACCGGGGTGACACACGCTGGGGGCGGCACGCGGTCCAGCGGGACGGCCGGATCGACGGGCACTTCGCCTTCATGCTGGTCTGGCAGATCCAGGACCCGACCCCCTGGCACCGCACGCCGTCGACGACGCCCCACCGCCATCAACTGCGCTCCGGCACCGTGTCCGTGGCCTTCGACACCCGGATGACCCCCTCGCTCGTCGAGGCGGGCGGCACCTACCACCTCCCCGCGGCCGTGCGCCGCCGGCAGGGGTTCGGGCCGGTCACGGACGGCTTCCTGCTGTGCCGCCCCATGGGCGAGGTCCGGGTCGCGGACGTCCGGGCCGACGGGCTCGCGGCGAAGCTGGTCACCAAGCCGGTCGTCGACCGCGACCACGTCCTGCGCCATGTGCGTTCGCTGTACGTCACCGACGGCACGAGCCTGTGGGTGACGGTGGCCGTGGAGCGGCTCGACGGGGCGCCGTACCTGCTGTCCGGGCTGCCGTACGCCGCCGACGACGGCGACCGGGTGCGCCGTACCGCCGAGGGCGAGGTCGCCTCGGCGGGCGGCCTGCGCCTCACGCACCCCACGGACTCCGGACCCGACCACTTCGACGCCCGTGCCGAACTCACCCAGGAACAGGCCGCGTTCGCGCTCGCCGCCGACCCGCGCGGCTACGGCGACCCCGACGAGGGCTGGCGCCATCTGGTCTCCTCCAGCGCCCTGGAGGCCGAACCGGCGCCGGGCGCGCCCGAGGGCCTGCACGTGTTCGCCGTGCGGTACGGCCCGGGAGCGGCGTTCGAGCCGGTGTTCGGGTCGGCGCCGGAGGAGGGCACGGACGGGTTCGTCGTCCGCACGGAGGCGTTCACGGCGGTCGTCGGCGCGGTGGCGGGCGACAGCCGTGGGGAGCCGTCCCTCACCCTCCGCCGCTGAGCGTCGTCAGCGCTCCGGGAGCACCGGTGCCGGCAGCACGCCCGCCGGCACCACCAGGTCCGCCCGCTCCCGCGTCGTCGCCACCAGGTCGGCGTTGCGCTGGTCGGTGCCCAGCACCCAGGCCACGGCCGTCTCGTGGTCCTTGCCGAACTCCTCGTGCCGGGCCACCAGCCGGCGGATCCGCTCGTCCTCGTCGGCCTGGCAGAACCACACCTCGTCCAGGCACGGCCGCACCCGCGCCCACGAACCCTCCGTCAGCAGCAGGTAGTTGCCCTCGGTCACCACCAGCCGGGCGGCCGCCGGCACCGGGATCGCGCCCGCGATCGGCTGCTCCAGCACGCGCTCGAACCCGGGCGCGTACACCACGTCGTCGGTGTCCTCGCGCAACCGCCGCAGCAGTGCCGCGTACCCGGCCGCGTCGAAGGTGTCCGGCGCGCCCTTGCGGTCCCGGCGGCCGAGCCGCTCGAGTTCGACGTCGGCGAGATGGAAGCCGTCCATGGGCACGTGCGCGGCCCAGGGCGGGCCGTCGGCGTTCAGGGCGCGCACCAGGTGCTCGGCGAGCGTGGTCTTGCCCGCCCCGGGGCTGCCCGCGAGGCCGAGCACGGCACGCCGGCCGTCCCGGACGAGGCCACGGGCACGGTCGATGAGGTCGTCGAAGGTCAGCGGCACACTGCAGAGTGTGTCACCAGGAGTTCGCGCGGTGTGTGGCGTGCGCCACTCACTGGACGGCGTCCCATGGGGAACAGTGCTGGGTATGACTCAGCTCGGTCTGCCCGACACCATCCAGGCCTGTCTCTTCGATCTCGACGGGGTCGTCACCAGGACGGCCGTCGTGCACGCGGCCGCCTGGAAGGAGACGTTCGACGCGTTCCTGCGCAACTACACGGGGGAGCAGGGGCGGCCGTTCGACGCGGTCGCCGACTACGACGAGTACGTCGACGGCCGCCCCCGCGCCGACGGCGTCCGCGCCTTCCTCGCATCGCGCGGCATCCACCTGCCCGAGGGCAGCCCGGAGGATCCGCCGGACGCCCGTACCGTGCACGGCCTCGGCAACCGCAAGAACGTCCTGCTGCTGGAGCGGATCCGCACCGGCGGCGTGGAGGCCTACGAGGGCACCCTGCGCTATCTGGAGGCCGTCCGCGCCGAGGGACTGAGCACGGCGATCGTCTCCTCCAGCGCCAACTGCCAGGACGTACTGCGCTCCGTCGGCGCCGAGCACTTCTTCGACGTACGGATCGACGGTGTGGTCGCCGCCGAACGGCACCTGCCCGGCAAGCCGCACCCCGACACCTTCCTCGCCGCCGCCCACGACCTGGGCGTCGAACCGTCCGGGGCCGCCGTCTTCGAGGACGCGCTCGCCGGCATGGACGCGGGACGTGCGGGCGGCTTCGGGTACGTCGTCGGCGTGGACCGCGTGGGCCAGGCCGACGCCCTGTACGCGCACGGCGCGACCATCGTGGTGCGGGATCTCGCCGAACTGGGAGGCAAGCAGTGATCACCGACCGGTCGTACAGTGTGGAGCCGTGGGCCGTACGGGAGACCGCCCTCGATCTCGGCGTGCTCGCCCAGAGCGAGTCGGTGTTCGCGCTGTCCAACGGGCACGTCGGCTGGCGCGGCAACCTCGACGAGGGCGAGCCCCACGGTCTGCCCGGCAGCTACCTCAACGGCGTGCACGAGGTGCACCCGCTGCCGTACGCGGAGGCCGGCTACGGCTATCCGGAGTCGGGCCAGACGGTCATCAACGTCACCAACGGCAAGATCCTCAGGCTGCTGGTGGACGACGAGCCGTTCGACCTCCGGTACGGGCGGCTCGTCGCTCACGAGCGGGTCCTGGACCTGCGCCGCGGGGTGCTGGAGCGGACCTGTGAGTGGACCTCCCCGGCCGGCTCCACGGTCCGGGTGCGCTCGACCCGGCTGGTGTCGCTGACCCAGCGGGCGGTGGCCGCGGTGGCGTACGAGGTGGAGGCCGTCGGCTGCCGCAGCAGGGTGGTGATCCAGTCCGAGCTGGTCGCCAACGAGCCCCTGCCCGAGTCCGACGGCGACCCGCGCGCGGCCATGGCACTGCAGTCGCCACTGGAGCAGGAGGACCACTTCGCCTCCGGCGGCCGGCTGCGCCTGGTGCACCGCACCCGGCGCAGCGGCCTCAGGGTGGCCGTCGCCGCCGACCATGCCGTCAGCGGCCCCGAGCGCAGCACCACCCGCAGCGAGAGCGGCACCGACATGGCCCGGCTCACCGTCACCGCCGTGCTGGAGCCCGGGCAGACCCTGCGGGTGGAGAAGCTGGTCGCGCACGGCTGGTCCGGCACCCGCTCGCTGCCCGCGATGGCCGACCAGGTCGACGCCGCGCTCGCCGCCGCCGCGCACGACGGCTGGCAGGGCCTGCTGGCGGACCAGCGGGCCTGCCTGGACGACTTCTGGACCCGCGCCGACGTCGAGACGGAGGGCGACGAGCAGGTCCAACAGGCGGTCCGCTTCGCCCTGTTCCACGTCCTGCAGGCCGGGGCCCGCGCCGAGCAGCGCGCCATCCCCGCGAAGGGCCTGACCGGCTCCGGCTACGACGGGCACGCCTTCTGGGACACCGAGATGTTCGTGCTGCCCGTACTCACCCACACCGCGCCCGCGGCGGTCGCCGAGGCGCTGCGCTGGCGGTACAACACCCTGGACGAAGCCCGCGAGCGCGCGGCCCAACTCGGGCTCGGCGGCGCCGCGTTCCCCTGGCGGACCATCGCGGGACCGGAGGGCTCGGCGTACTGGCCGGCCGGTACCGCCGCCTTCCATGTGAACGCCGGCATAGCCGACGCCGTGGTCCGCTACGCCGAGGCCACCGGCGACACCCGGTTCGAGCGCGAGGTCGGTGTGGAACTGCTGGTGGAGACGGCCCGGTTGTGGCGCTCGCTGGGCCACCACGACGCCCACGGCGTCTTCCACATCGACGGCGTCACGGGCCCCGACGAGTACAGTGCGGTCGCCGACGACAACACGTACACCAACCTCATGGCCCGGCAGAACCTGCTCCGCGCGGCCGACGCCGTCGAACGCCATCCGCGCGAGGCGGCACGGCTCGGCGTGGACGAGGAGGAGAGCGCGGCCTGGCGGGACGCCGCCGAGGCCATGCACGTCCCGTACAACGACGAACTCCGCGTCCACGAACAGCACGCGGGGTTCACCCGCTACCAGCGCTGGGACTTCACCGGCACCCGCCCCGACCAGTACCCGCTGCTGCTGCACTTCCCCTACTTCGACCTCTACCGCAAGCAGGTCGTCAAACAGGCCGACCTGGTGCTGGCCATGTACACCTGCGGCGACTTCTTCGACAAGGGGTACGACGACGAAGGCGCGGAGGGGGCGGAGCAGGTCGCGCGGAACTTCGCCTACTACGAGCCGCTGACCGTGCGGGACTCCTCGCTGTCGGCGTGCTGCCAGGCCGTGATCGCCGCCCAGACGGGCCATCTCGACCTCGCCTGGGCCTACACCACCGAGGCGGCCCTGATGGATCTGCAGGACCTGGAGCACAACACCCGCGACGGGCTGCACATCGCCTCGCTGGCCGGTACCTGGATGGCGCTGGTGGCGGGCTTCGGCGGGATGCGCCGCGACGGCGAGCGCCTGCGGTTCGCGCCGCGCCTGCCCGAGCGGCTGAGCCGGCTCGCCTTCAACGTGGAGTTCCGCGGCCGGCGGCTGCGCGTGGACATCGGCGCGGACAAGGCGACGTACGCGCTGCTGGACGGGCCGCCGCTGACCCTGCGGCACCATGGCGAGCGGCTCACCGTGAGCAGCGATGAGCCGGCGGTGCGGGCGGTACCGTCGGTTGTTCGCCGTGCCGCTCCTGAGCAGCCGCCGCACCGGGCGCCGAACGGGAGTTGACGTCCTTCGGGGTGCTTCTCCCGGGCTCGCTCAGTTCAGCACGCCGGACAGCTGCCGCAGCAGATCCCCCGTCGCGTCGGCGGCGAGCAGCGCGGACACGGTGCCCAGAAGGAGGACGGCCGCCGCGGCGGACCACAGCCGTGGGGGCGGGCTGGTCTGCAGGGCCGCGATCCGGCGGGTGACGGCCCGGTCGGTGAAGTGCAGGGCGCAGGCGGTGCGGGTCCGGCCGGCGCTGAGCGCTGCCCGGGCCAGCGCCCGGGCGGTGGTCGGCCGGTCGCCGACCGTGGCCGCGGCCTGCTCGTCGGCCCACCGCTCCACAAGGAAGCCGACGGCCGTGCGTACCGGGCCGAGCAGCGGGTCGGCCGCCGCCGCGAGCGTCGCCGCCGTGACCAGCGACCCGTGCCGGTGGGCGAGGTGGGCGCGCTCGTGCGCGAGGAGCACCCGCCGCTCGGCGGGCTCCAGCGCGCGCAGCATCGCCGAGGTGACCAGGATCCGGCCCGGCCGGCCCGGCACCGCGAACGCCTGTGGCACCTCGGAGGCGGCGACGATCAGCTCGGTGTCCGCCGGGTGCCCCGCGCACAGCCGGCGCAGGGCGCGCCGGGTGCGGCGTTCGGCGCGTACGGCCCGGTACACCCGTACGGCGATCGCCACCAGCGCCAGGCAGGCGGCGAGGCCGATCGCCTCGGGCACCGGATCCGTCACCGGATGTCCGTCCTCGCGGGCCTCGCGGATCACCGGCGGCGCGTACCCGAGGAGCGCGGCGGCCAGCAGGACCAGTGACCAGGTGGTGGCCGCGGCCGTCAGCACGGCCGCCGAGGTGAGCACGCGCGCGGCGAGCGCCGGAGCGACCCGGCGGCCGATCAGCGGGCCGGCCACCGCCAGCAGCAGCGACAGCACCAGCGGGGTGTACACGTCGAACCTCATGCGCCGCCTCCGGCGAGCAGCTCGCGCAGCGCCCGCTCCTCCTCGGGGCTCAGCCCGGTCACGAACTGCTGGAGCGCGGCGATCGGGTCCGGCCCCCGGTCCAGGGCCTCGTGCATCGCCTCGGCGGTCAGCTCGGCCGCGTTCTTCGCCGGCCGGTACGCGCCGCGCCGCCCCGCGGCGTCCCGCAGCACCAGCCCTTTGTCGTACAGGCGTTTGAGGATGGTGTGCACCGTGTTGTAGGCGAGCGCCCCGTCGACCTCGGCCTGGATCTCGGCCGGGGTCAGGGGCCGCTCGGTGGCCCAGAGTGTGGCCAGTACCTCGCTCTCCAGCTCACCGGCGCTGCGCCGCTCCGCCCTGCCGCGGGCCCCTGTGCCAGCCATGCCCCAACCTTACAGCGCGTAGTGCCGTCGGCCGGATGGCCCCGTCCGCCCGGCATCAGGCAGGTATTCGGGGTAGTTTGACGGTGTTTTCCCCGACTCCCGTCCTCGACCCTACGGGTTGTAGGGTGACCAGGGTCTCCACACGCCGCGGGGACAGAGGGGTGAAGATGGCCGGCAGCGCGCACGCCACACTCGCCGGACTCCGGCGCTCACGCTCACCGCGCCCGTCCGGGGGTACCCGGCCGGTCCCTGCCACCGCCCCGCTCGCGGCCGTCGCCGCCGCCTTCACCCTGGCCCAACTCCTCCTGGTCCGGCCCGGCATGGGCCTCGGCTGGGACGAGACGGTGTACGTCAGCCAGGTCAGCCCCCAGGCCCCCGCCGCCTTCTTCAGCGCACCCCGGGCCCGGGGCGTCTCCCTGCTCGTCGCACCCGTCGCCTCCTGGTCCACCTCCACGGCACTGCTGCGGACATACCTCGCCCTCCTGTCCGGCCTCGCCCTGTACCTGGCCCTGCGCGCCTGGCGCGGCCTGTTCCCGGTACGCGTCCTCGCCCTCGCCGGCGCGCTCTTCGCCTCCCTGTGGATCACCCTGTTCTACGGCCCGCAGGCCATGCCGAACTACTGGGTCGCCGTCGGCGCCCTGGCCGTCGTCGGCTGCTTCCTGCGCGCCCGCGCCGAGCGAGCCGACCGGGGCACCCTGTGGGGCCTGGCGGTGAGTGCCGCACTCATGGCCCTGATGCGGCCCATGGACGCCGTCTGGGCGGTGCTGCCGCTCCTCGCCCTCGGCCTGGCCCGCCGCCACCGGCGGGCACTCGCGGTGCTGCTCGCCGGGCTCGCGGCCGGCGCCGCCGAGTGGGTGATCGAGGCGTACGCCGCATACGGCGGCCTGGTGCGCCGGCTGTCCGAGGGCTCGGCGATCCAGGGCGGCCTCGGCTGGCACCTCGCCGTCGTCGACCAGCTGCGCAGCCTCGGCGGCCGGGCGCTGTGCCGGCCCTGCACCGGCCACCTCCCCAACCCGCTGATCACCGTCTGGTGGTTCGTCCTGCCGCTGCTCGCCGTGCTCGGGCTCGTCGTAGCCGTCCGCGCCCGGCGTACGACGGCCACGCTGCTGCCGCTCGCCTGTGCGGCCACCGCCGCCTTCCCGTACCTGTTCATGATCGGCTACGCCGCCCCGCGCTTCCTGCTGCCGGCCTACGCCCTGCTCGCACTGCCGGTCGCCGACGTACTGGCGTACCCGGTCACGGCGCCGCGCCGGCCCCGGCGCCCGGTTCTCGCCACCCTGGTCTGCCTCGGACTCGCCGCCCATCTCGCGGTGCAGCTGGCCGTCCTGGAGAACACGGTCCACAACACCACCGAGGACCGCCGCGGCTGGTCCCGCACCGCCGCCTCCCTGCACCGGCTCGGCGTCCGCCCGCCCTGCCTGCTCACCGGGGACGGGGCCGTGCCCGTCGCGTTCTACACCGGCTGCTCCTCGGTCGCGACGACCGGGCACCACACCAACAGCACCGAGGAGGCCGTCATCGGCACCGCCCGGCGGATCCCGGTCGCCGCGCTGGTTCCCGACGGCACCCGGCCGCCCGGATACGCCCGCGACTGGCCGTCCGAACCGCTCGACGGACAGCGGCTGTACTACTCCGTACCCGGGGGCGGCCGATGACGTCCCCGCCCCGTACCCAGGGACGGCCCCTGGAGTCCCCGCCGGAACTCACCCCGTCCCTGGGCCGTCGGCAGGCCTGTTGGCACGCCGGTGTCCTGCTCGCGGTCCTGCTGGGCGGGCTCTACCTGGCCCGCCGGCACTGGCCCGCCCTCGAGAGCGGGGCCGGGCGGCTGGCCGGCGCCGACCAGGGTTGGCTGCTGGTCGGCGCGACGGCGGCCCTCGGCACCTGGGCGGCCTCGGCGCTCGCCCAGCAGGGCGCGGTGCTCCGGCGGCTGCCCGGTGCCCGGCTGGTCGCCGCCCAGTTCGCCGCCTCCGCCGCCAACCATCTGCTGCCCGCCGGGCTCGGGGCGGGCGCGGTGAACCTCAGGTTCCTGATGCGCTGCGGACTGCCCGCGGGCCGCTCGGCCAGTGCCCTCGCCGTCAAGGCCACCGCCGGTGCCGCGGTCCGCCTGGCACTGATCGCGCTGCTCGCCCCGGCCTGCCCGGGGCTGCTGCGCCCGCCGCAGCCCACCCCGACGACCCTCGCCGTCGCCCTCGGCGGACTCGTGCTGCTCGCGGCCCTGCCGGTCACCCCCTGGTGGGCGCGCTGCCGCCGCGCCCTGTCGGCTGTGGCGGCCGACATCCGTGCCCTGCACGCCTGCCCCGCGCGAGCGGCGGCCCTGTGGGGCGGCTCCGTCGCCTTCGCCGCGCTGCACGCGCTCGTCCTCATCGCCGTCACCCAGGCCGTCGAACTGCCGCTGCCCCCGCTCCAGGTGGCCCTGCTGTACCTCGCCGCCAGCAGCGCCGCCGCCCTCCTGCCCACCCCGGGCGGCCTCGGCTCCCTGGACGCGGCGCTCGCCCTCGCCCTCACCGTCTCCGGCGCCCCCGGCGTGGCCGCCGCCTCCGCCGTGCTCGGGTACCGGCTGCTGACCGTGTGGCTGCCCCTGCTCCCGGGATTGCTGGTGCTCGGGGTGCTGGTGCGGCGCAAGGCCCTGTGACGGACCGGGAGTTTCCCGAGCGCCCGCCGCAGGTAGGAGTCGGATGTCGGGTGCCGTCACACGGAGGGGGAGAGCCATGGCGGGGAGCGACACGGCGGGGCTGCCGAGCGAGACGTTCTTCACGCCGGGGACCTCGTCCTTCACCGAGTTCCTGGCCGCGCACCGCCCCGGGCTGCTGCCCACCGCGCCCGTGCTGCCCGCCGGGGTGCGGATGGCGGCCGACCGGTTCCCGCACGGCACCACCGTGCTCGCCCTCACCTACCGCGACGGCGTGCTGATCGCCGGCGACCGCCGGGCGACCATGGGCAATCTGATCGCCCAGCGCGACCTGGAGAAGGTGCACCCCGCCGACGACCACACGGCCGTGGCCTTCGCGGGCACCGTCGGCCTCGCCGTCGACATGGTGCGGCTCTACCAGGTCGAGCTCGCGCACTTCGAGAAGATCGAGGGCACTGCGATGACCCTGGCCGGCAAGGCGACCCGGCTCGCGGCCATGATCCGGCAGAACCTCGCCCAGGCGATGCAGGGCCTCGCCGTCGTGCCGTTGTTCGCCGGGTACGACGTCACCGCGCCCGACGGCGGACGCGGCCGCATCTTCGGCTTCGACGCGGCCGGTGGCCTCTACGAGAAGTACGACTTCTACGCCGAGGGCTCCGGCTCCCCGTACGCCCGGGGCGCCCTGAAGAAGCTGTACCGGCCCGGCCTCACCCGGCGCGAGGCCGTCCTCGCCGCGCTCCAGGCGCTGTACGACGCGGCGGAGGAGGACTCGGCGACCGGCGGCCCCGATCTGCACCGCCGTATCTTCCCCGTCGTCTGCGTGATCACGGCGGACGGCTTCGAGCGGCTGCCGGAGCCGGAGACGGAGCAACTCAGCCGCGAGACGGTCCGCCAGCGCACGACCCGCCCGGACGGCCCGCACGCCGCACCCTGACCCCGGCCGCCCTTCCGCTCGGTGCGCCGGTGCGCAGGGGCTCGCCGCCCTGCTGACCTTCACGCTCCGGGCCCGCGCCCAGGGGCCGTGGAACGCCCCGCCCGTACGGGTCCGCCTGCCGGGCCGGGGAAGGCCGGTCTGCGGCCGAGAGCCGAGGGCATGTGGTGGTGCGGCCTCAGGTCAGGCGGTGGCCGATCCCGCGTGCGGTGGCGATGGTCCGCTCGCTGCCCGCCGCGCGCAGCTTGCGGCGCAGCCGGGTCAGGTACTGGTCCAGCGTGTTGTCGCTGACCTGTGCCCCCTCCGGCCAGCCCGCGCGGACCAGATCGCGGCGGCGCACCAGCTCTCCGCCGGCCGCGGTGAGCGCCGCCAGCAGCCGGAACTCCGTCGGGGTGAGGTCGACGCGCCTGCCGCGCACGGTGGCGCTGTGCCGGACGGCGTCCAGCACCAGTTCGCCCGCGGCGGCGGCCGCGGCCGGGGGCGCGGTCCGGCGCAGGGCGGCGCGCAGCCGGGCGGCCAGCTCGGCGAGGTGGAACGGCTTGGGCAGGTAGTCGTCCCCGCCGGCCGAGAAGCCGGACAGGCGGTCCGTGAGTCCCTGCCGTGCGGTCAGGAAGAGGACCGGGGCGAGGAAGCCGTTGGCCCGCATCGCCTGGCAGACGTCACGGCCGTCGGCGTCGGGCAGGCCGACGTCCAGCACGACGGCGGACACGTCCGGTGTCGCCAGCCGCAGGGCGGTGGCACCGTCGCCGGCGCACACCGTGTCGAACTCCTCGTCCTGCAGACCACGCCGCAGCACGTCACGCAGGGCGTGATCGTCTTCGACGATGAGGATCCTGGGGCGCATCTCTCTCCACCGGCCCGTCGGCCGCGTTGTTCGGGTGGGGTGTGCCCGGCTGCGGGGCACGGGGAACGTATCGCCCGGGCAGCCACCGGGCCACCGCGCAGATGAAGACACCGAGCCAGCCGACGGCCAGCAGCCAGCCACCGACCACGTCGGTGAACCAGTGCACGCCGAGGAAGACACGGGTCAGCCCGACCCCCGCCCCCCAGCACGCGACCAGCAGACACAGCACCATCCTGCCGCGCGGGCCACGCAGGCACAGGGCCGCCATGAGCAGGCCCGCCGTCAGTGCGGCCGTGGTGGTGTGACCGGAGGGGAAGGACCAGCCGGAGGCCTGGGTCTGCCAGTCGTACTGCGGCGGCCGGGCCCTGGCGACCAGCTCCATCACGCCGTACCGCACCGCCTGGCCCGTGCCCAGGCAGACCGCGCAGAGCAGCACGGCCTCGAGTCGCTGCCGCGCGGAGCGTCCCGCGATCAGCCCGGCCAGGACCACCAGGACGTACGGCACGACACCCGTGCCCGTGGCGGTCAGGCCTCGGGCCACCGCCACCGCGACGGGCGGGCGGTGCCCGACGGACCAGGACAGCAGGCCCTGGTCCAGGTCGAACGGACCGCCCTGGTCGCTCACCAGCACGGCGGCCAGCGCAGCGAACGCGATCCAGGCGCCCAGCGCCACCGTCCCCGCCGGCTCCGCGACGTTCCTGGGCTTCATGCGGTTCCCGCCACCGGCAGCGGGCGCAGCCGGCCGCCGGACACTGTCTTCGCGACGATGCCGTGCGGATCGTCCGCCCCGGCCCGCGCCCGGGAGGCCGCCATGGCGAGGGCGCACACCGCAGCGAGGGCAGCGGCGGGGTGAGGGCTCGCGGATGCCCCGTCGTCCCGCGCGGGACGCGCCGCCGGAGTGCGGAGGGCCAGGCCCCGGCACGGACGGTCCCCTGCGGCCAGGGGCTTGACGGCGCTGCTCACGGCGGACAACGCCACCGGCACGGTCATGGCCGCGCTCGCCCCGTCCCGGCGGGCCCGCCACCGGCTCACCCCCATGTGCGGCGCGCACACCGCGCGGCCGTACGCCGGCCACACGGGCGCCCGGTCCAGTGACGAGCCCGGCAGGCAGGACAGCATCAGCGGGCTTCCTTGGCCGCTTTGCGGGAGCGCAGCACCTCGGCCGCGAGCGGGAGGAGGGACACGGCGACGATCAGCGCGATCAGCGGCAGCAGGTACTTGTCGACGTTCGGGATCGAGGAGCCCAGCGCGTATCCGCCGAGCGTGAGACCGAGGCTCCACACGAGGCCGCCCGCGACCTGCCAGAGGGTGAAGGTCCTGGCCGGGACCTCGAGGGCGCCCGCCAGCGGGTTCAGCACGGTGCGCACCACGGGGATGAAGCGGGCCAGCACGATCGCCTTAGCGTGTCCGTACCGCTCGAGGAGTTCCTCGGCGCGCTGTGCGCCCTCGCGCAGCTTGCCCGAGCGGCTGCGGGCCAGCAGCGCGCCGCCCGCCTTCCGGCCGATCAGGAACCCGCACTGCGAACCGGCCAGCGCGCCCACGGCCGCCATGACGAGCAGCGGCCCGAGCGAGAGGTGCACCCCGCTGTCGGACTTGCCCGTGCACAGCAGCCCCGCCGTGAACAGCAGGGAGTCTCCGGGCAGGAAGAACCCGATCAGCAGTCCCGTCTCCGCGAAGAGCACCACGCCGACGCCGAGCACGCCGAAGGTGGCGAGCAGCGAATGGGCGTCGAGCACGTTGACCGCGAGCTGCGACGCCAGGTGTGGGGGAGTGGCCATCGCCGTACGCCCTTTCCTTCGACTTCGACTTGGGCTTCGACTCGTCTTCGACTGCGACAAGTTCCGACTACACATTTGTAGACGGCCCACCGGACCGAAGACGAACGGAGAGCGGCGAACGTTCCCGGACTTTACCTGTCCATTGCCGCTTCGTGACCATTCGACTACATGGGCATGGCCATGATGGTCCGCGAAGGTAAGGTATGCCTTCACTAACTAACAGGGAGGGCAGCAGGGCATGTGGGACGACGCGTTTCCGAGTTTCCTGATCGGACTCAGGGAAGGACTCGAAGCCGGACTCATCGTCTCCATCCTGGTCGCCACCCTGGTGCGGGCCGAGGCGCGCTCGCGGCTGCCCCAGGTGTGGACCGGCGTCCTGGCCGCCGTCGCCGTGGCGATGAGCTTCGGCGCGGTGCTCACCTTCACGGCCGCGTCCATGCCGCAAACCGCCCAGGAGGCCTTCGGCGGCACCCTCAGCGTGATCGCCGTCGCCTTCGTCACCGCCATGGTCTTCTGGATGCGCCGTTCGGCCCGGGGCCTCTCCGGCGAGCTGAAGGAGAGGGTGACCGGCGCCCTTGCCATGGGCTCCGGCGTGCTGATCCTCACCTCCTTCCTCGCGGTCGGCCGTGAGGGCCTGGAGACGGCTCTCTTCCTGTGGACCACCGCGCAGGCAGCCGGCGAGTCGGCCGGACCGCTGACCGGCGCCGCCATCGGCCTCGTCCTGGCGGCGGGCCTGTGCTGGGGCCTGTACCGGCGCGTGCTGAAGATCAACCTGACGAAGTTCTTCACCGCCACCGGCGCCGTCCTGATCGTCATCGCCGCCGGTGTCCTCGGCTACGGCCTGCGCGATCTCCAGGAGGGCGGTGTGCTGCCCGGGAAGGCGGCCTATGCGGTCGACCTGGCGAGCAGCGTCGACGCCGGTTCCTGGTACAGCACCCTGATCCAGGGCGTCCTCAACCTCACCCCGACCATGACCTGGCTCCAGGTGGTGGCCTACGTCGCCTACCTGGCCGTCGTGATGACCCTGTTCGTGCGGGGCGTGCGGACCACGGCTCCCCGGCAGGCGAAGGAACGGCCCGAGCCGAAGGCCAGCCGGCCCGAGCGACGCCGGCCGGTCTGGGTGGTGCCCGCGGCGGTGGTCGCCGTGCCCGCCGTGATCGCAGGACTCGTCGTCGCCCTCTCCCGGCCCAAGCCCGCCGGTGACCAGACCGTCGCCGTCTCCGAGACCGAGTGCGGCAAGGGCTTCACCGCGCCCAAGCCCGGCCGGCAGACCTTCCAGATGCAGAACACCGGCGGCAAGACCTCCGAGGTCTACCTCATCGACCCGTCGACCAGCGCGGTCTACGGCGAGATCGAGGGCCTCGCCCCCGGCACCACCCGCGACCTCGTCGCCACCGTCGCCGGCGGCACCTACGCCTGGCGCTGCGTCCCCACCGGCGGCAGGGCCGTCACCTCCAAGCCGGTCACCGTGCGCGGCGGCGGCGCGGCCAAGCCGGTCGTCCCCGTCTCCGAACAGGACCTCGCCGCACCCCTGAAGGCGTACAAGACGTACGTCGAGCAGGGGCTGGACACCCTCGTCACCCAGACCCACACCCTGGACGACGACATCGAGCACGGCCACCTGGACAAGGCCCGCACCGACTGGCTCACCGCCCACCGCACCTACGCCTCCCTCGGCGCCGCCTACGGCACCTTCGAGGACTACGACAAGAAGATCGACGGCCGCGCCGACGGACTTCCGGACGGCGAGAAGGACAAGGACTTCACCGGCTTCCTGCGCCTGGAGTACGGCCTGTGGCACGGCCAGTCCGCGAGCGACCTGACCGCCCCTGCCCGGCAGCTCGCCACCGACGTCGCGGGCCTGCGCAAGGCCTTCCCGAGCCAGGACTTCGACCCGGGCGACCTGCCGCTGCGCGCCCACGAGATCCTGGAGAACACCCTCCAGTTCGAGCTGACCGGCGACACCGACGAGGGCAGCGGCACGGGCCTCGCCACCGCCGACGCCAACCTCGCCGGCACCCGCGAGCTGCTCACCGTCCTCGAGCCGCTGCTCACCCGCCGCGCCCCGAAGCTGCTCCCGACGGTCGACGCCGACATCGCCCGCGTGCAGAAACTCCTGGACGCCGCCCATGACGGCACCCACTGGACCCCCGTCGGCCAGCTCGCCCAGACCGACCGGCAGCGGCTGAACGGCGCCACGGGCCAGCTGCTGGAAGACCTCGCCCCGATCCCGGACCTGCTCGAGATCCGGAAGTCCGCCTGATGACCGAAATCTGCCCGATGATGTCCGCGCACCCGCACCCCGAAGGGAATCCTGCGATGTCCACTGCCGAACCGTCGGCCTGCCCGGTCGGCCCCGCCCGCCGCTCCTTCGTGCGGACCGCGCTGGGCGCCGGCGCCGCCGGAGCGGTCCTGGCCGGCGGAGGCTTCGCCCTCGGCGAGAGCGGCGGCACCGCGCAGGCCGGGTCGGCGAACCCCGACGGCACCGCAAAGGTCCCCTTCCACGGCGCCCACCAGGCCGGCATCGTCACCCCGGCACCGGCCGCCGCCACCTTCGTCTCCCTGGACGTCATCGCGGACGACCGCAAGGGCCTGACCGACCTGCTGAAGACCATCACCGAGCGGGCCCGCTTCCTCACCTCCGGCGGCACCCCCACCGACCTGGGCGTCGGCGCCCCGCCCTCCGACAACGGCATCCTCGGCCCCGAGGTCCCCTCCGACGGCCTGACCGTCACCGTCGGCGTCGGCGCCTCCCTCTTCGACGACCGCTACGGCCTCGCCAAGGCCAGGCCCGCCCGGCTCACCCCGATGCGGACCTTCCCCAACGACAACCTGAACGCGGCCGAGTGCCACGGCGACCTGTCCCTGCAGATCTGCGCCCAGAGCACGGACACCGTGCTGCACGCGCTGCGCGACATCGCCCGGCACACCCGCGGCGCCATGCAGATCAAGTGGCGCATCGACGGCTTCCAGAACGCCCCGCGTCCCGCCGGCGCCCAGCGCAACCTGCTCGGCTTCAAGGACGGCATCGCCAACCCGGACGTCACCTCCGCGCGCGAGACGGACAAGCTGATCTGGGTCGGGGACGGCCAGGGTGAGCCCGCCTGGACCAAGGGCGGCAGCTACCAGGTCATCCGGATCATCCGGATGCTGGTCGAGTTCTGGGACCGGGTCTCGCTCACCGAGCAGGAGAAGATGTTCGGCCGCCGCAAGGACACCGGTGCCCCGCTCGACGGCGCCAAGGAGACCGACATCCCGAACTACACCAAGGACCCGCACGGCACCGCGATCCCGCTCGACGCCCACATCCGCCTCGCCAACCCGCGCAAGGCCTCGACCGACAGCTCCCGCATCCTGCGCCGCGGCTACAACTACGACCGCGGCGTGGACAACGTCGGCAACCTCGACATGGGTCTGGTCTTCTGCTGCTACAACCAGGACGTCAGGCGTCAGTTCGAGGCCGTGCAGACCCGGCTGATCGACGAGCCCCTGGTGGACTACATCTCCCCGACCGGCGGCGGGTACTTCTTCGCCCTGCCCGGCGTCCGCGACACCCGGGACTGGCTGGGCCGGGGCATGTTCTCCGTCTGACACCGGCGGCCTTATTGCACATCGGTTGCAAGTGCGGTTGTATAGCGCATGGCTGTGCTGTGCAGCCGTACCCGCACCACCGAAGGATGACCCTCCCGATGACGGCCGCCCCTGGTTCCGCTCCGTCCCTTCCCGCCCAGGCCGACGCCAAGCGTTCGGCCTGGCAGCGTGTCCGCGGCTCCATGACGCGGCAGGAGTGGATCAGGGTCGGTTCGATGGCCGCCTTCGTGCTAGCCCTGCACATCATCGGCTGGGGCATCCTGGTCGGTATCGTCGCACCGCAGCACTTCAGCGTCGGCAAGGAATCCTTCGGTATCGGCATCGGCGTCACCGCCTACACCCTCGGCATGCGGCACGCCTTCGACGCCGACCACATCGCGGCCATCGACAACACCACCCGCAAGCTCATGGGCGAGGGGCAGCGCCCGCTGTCGGTGGGCTTCTGGTTCTCCCTCGGCCACTCCAGCATCGTCTTCGGGCTCTCCCTGCTGCTCTCCCTCGGCATGAAGACCCTGGCCGGGCCGGTCCGCGACGACAACTCGCGCCTGCACGAGGTGACGGGCCTGATCGGTACGACGGTCTCCGGCACCTTCCTGTACCTCATCGCCGGCATCAACCTGGTCATCCTGGCCGGGATCTGGAAGGTCTTCCGGCAGATGCGCTCCGGCGCCTACGACGAGGCCGCCCTGGAGACGCAGCTGAACAACCGCGGCTTCATGAACCGCCTGCTGAGCCGGGTCACCGGCTCGATCAGCAAGCCGTGGCAGATGTACCCCCTGGGCCTGCTGTTCGGCCTCGGCTTCGACACCGCGACGGAGATCGCCCTGCTGGTCCTCGCCGGTTCCGGCGCCGCCTCCGGCCTGCCCTGGTACGCCATCCTGTGCCTGCCCGTCCTCTTCGCGGCCGGCATGTCCCTGCTGGACACCATCGACGGCTCGTTCATGAACTTCGCCTACGAGTGGGCGTTCTCCAAGCCGGTCCGCAAGGTCTACTACAACCTCACCATCACCGGCCTGTCCGTCGCCGTCGCCCTCATCATCGGCACCGTCGAACTCCTCGGCCTCCTCGCCGACAAACTCGACCTCCACGGCGCCTTCTGGGACTGGATCTCCGGCCTCGACCTCAACACCGTCGGCTTCGTCATCGTCGGCCTCTTCTTCGCCACCTGGGCGATCGCCCTGCTGGTGTGGAAGGCGGGCCGTATCGAGGAGAAGTGGACGCAGGGCCTGGCCACGACCGAGCAGTCGGGGTCCTGAGGGGGTTGGCCGCCCGCTTCCGGGAAACGCGGACGGGACCGCCCGCGAGCCCAGAAGGAGGCGACCATGAGCGACCAGCAGTCCGAGCAGACCCCGATGGCGGACGACGCCTACCAGCCCACCGGAACCAACGAGGAACAGGCGGACGCCGGCCCCCTGGACCTCCAGGACGCGATCGACGAGCGCACCTACGACGACGTCCTCGATGAGGGCTACTCCCCGCCCGAACGCCCCCTCGCCGTGACCAAGCAGGGCACCACCGCCGCCGAGCAGCACACCGGGGAGACCCTGGACGAACGCCTCGCTCAGGAGGTCCCGGACGTTCAGCCGGCGGCAGGCGACGAGATCGGCGACCTCCCCGGGGGCGAGGGCGAACCGGTCGACCCCGAGGCGGGCGAGTCCCGCGCGGGCCGCCTGGTCGCCCCGGACGAGGGCGCGCACACGAACACCACCAAGGAGGAGGTCGCGCGGGACGTGGGCGTGGACGGGGGTGCGGCCGGCGCCGAGGAAGCGGCCGTTCACGTGGTGGAGAAGGGAACCTGAGCCTCTGGGCGGACGGAGCTGGACCAACCCAGGGGCGCGGGGCTGTATCGATATGCGGCTCCGCCGCGCGGGCGTGACCAGCCGAGGACGACCCGCACCCGGCGTCGAAGAGCCACCCGGAACGGCGCTACCCCAACCGGTCCACCTGACGGAGCCGATTCGTCGCGTCCAGCGCCGCGACCTTGTACGACTCGGCCAGCGTCGGATAGTTGAACACCGCGTCGACCAGGTAGTCCACGGTCCCCCCGCACCCCATCACCGACTGCCCGATGTGGATCAGCTCCGTCGCCCCGGAGCCGAAGCAGTGCACCCCGAGCAGCGTGCGGTCGACGGGGGAGACCAGCAGCTTCAGCATGCCGTGCGAGTCCCCGATGATCTGCCCGCGGGCCAGCTCCCGGTACCGGGCCACGCCCACCTCGAACGGCACCCGGTCCTCGGTCAGCTGGTCCTCGGTCCGGCCGACGAAGCTGATCTCCGGGATGGTGTAGATCCCGATCGGCTGCAGACGGTGCATCCGCCCCACCGGCTCCCCGAACGCGTGGTACGCGGCCGCCCGGCCCTGCTCCATCGAGGTCGCGGCGAGCGCGGGGAAGCCGATGACGTCACCGACGGCGTAGATGTGCGGCACCTCGGTGCGGTAGTTCTCGTCCACCTCGATCCGGCCCCGCGCGTCCGCCGCCAACCCGGCCTTGCCCAGGTCGAGTTCGTCGGTGAGGCCCTGCCGGCCCGCCGAGTACATCACCGTGTCCGCGGGGATCTTCTTGCCGCTCTCCAGCACGGTCAGCGTGCCCCGCGGATGGCGTTCGACGGCGGCGACCGTCTCACCGAACCGGAAGGTGACGGCCAGGTCCCGCAGGTGGTACTTGAGCGACTCCACGATCTCCACGTCACACAGGTCCAGCATCCCGGGACGCTTCTCCACCACCGTCACCTTGCTGCCCAGCGCGGCGAACATGGAGGCGTACTCCATCCCGATCACGCCGGCACCCACGATCACCATGGACCGCGGCACCCGCTCCAGCGAGAGCACGTTGTCGGAGTCCATGATGGTCCGCCCGTCGAACTCGACCGTGTCCGGGCGGGCCGGCCGGGTGCCGGTGGCGATGACGATGTGCCCGGCACTCAGTCGCCGTTCCCGGCCGGAGACCTCGGACAGCGCGACGGTGTGCGGGTCGGCGAAGCGGGCCGTGCCGGCGTACACGGTCACCTGGTTGCGGGTGAGCTGGCTGCGGACGACGTCCACCTCGCGGCCGACCACGTGCCGGGTGCGCGCGGTCAGATCGGCGACGGTGATGTCGTCCTTCAGCCGGTAGCTCTGCCCGTACATGTCGCGCTGGGTGAGACCGGTCAGGTACAGCACCGCCTCGCGCAGGGTCTTGGAAGGGATGGTCCCGGTGTGCAGGGAGACCCCGCCGAGCATGTCGGGGCGGTCGACGACGGCGACCCGGCGGCCCAGCTTGGCCGCGGCGATGGCGGCCTTCTGACCCCCGGGTCCGGATCCGATGACGAGCATGTCGAAGTCGAAGTCGGGCACCCTCGGGAGTCTGTCAGCCCCCCGGCCCGCTCCGGAAGAGATCGCCGCCGCCGAAATCTCCGGAGACGCGCGGAAGTTGCCGCCGGTGTCCGCTCTTGTCGCCGCGCCGGTGCCCCGGGAGGACAATGACGCCATGGGCCAGCGACCCGGCGACGTGAGCGCCCCCGCCCGGCTGGCCGGTCCCGGCGAGGGCATCGGCGCCGACGAACTCGCGCTCGCCACCCGCAACCACGGCCTGCCCCTGGAGGCACTGCGGCACGACATCACCCCGCCCGGACTGCACTACGTCCTCACGCACTACGACATCCCGTACGTGCCGGACGCCGGTGCCTGGCGGCTGACCGTCGACGGCCGGGTGCGCACCCCGCTCGACCTGTCCCTCGCTGACCTGCTGTCGTTCCCGCAGGTCACCACCCGGGTGACCCTGGAGTGCGCGGGCAACGGCCGGGCCCTGCTCACACCCCGGCCGGTCAGCCAGCCCTGGCTGGTGGAGGCGGTCGGCACCGCCGACTGGACCGGAGTGCCGCTCAGGGCGCTGCTCGCCGAGGCGGGCGCGGACCCGGCGGCCTCCGACGTCGTCTTCACCGGCGCCGACCACGGCGTGGAGCGCGGTGTCGAGCAGGACTACGAGCGCGCCCTGCCCCTGGCCGTGGCCACCGGCGACGACCCCGAGGTGCTGGTCGCCACCGCCATGAACGGCGCGCCGCTGCCGCCGCAGCACGGCCGGCCGCTGCGGCTGATCGTGCCCGGCTGGTACGGCATGGCCCAGGTGAAGTGGCTGCGTTCGGTCACGGTGAGCGACGTAGCGTTCACCGGCTTCCAGCAGTCGGTCGCGTACCGGATCCGGCGTACCGCCGACGAACCGGGCGAGCCGGTCACGCGGATCGCGCCGCGCGCCCTGCTGGTCCCTCCGGGCTTTCCCGACTTCATGTCCCGGACACGGGTGGTGCGGCCGGGGCCGGTGAGGCTGTTCGGCCGGGCCTGGTCCGGGCGGGCGCCCGTGTCCTCGGTGGAGGTCAGCACGGACCGCGGCGCGAGCTGGGAGCCGGCCGTTCTCGACCCGGTCGTGGACCGGCACCGGTGGGCCTGGCGGGCCTGGCATCACGCCTGGTCCGCCACGCCCGGAGAGCATGCGGTGGGTGCGCGTGCGACCGACGCCGACGGTTTCACCCAGCCCCTTGAGCAGCGCTGGAACCGAGGCGGCCTTGCCAACAACGCCGTGCGCTGGGCGCGGGTTGTGTGTGTTGCCGACGCCTCTGCGCCGTAGGGGTTTCCTGCGTCCTGCGGGCGCGGGCCGCGCGTGGTGGCCCGCGCCCGCGGAGCGGCCCCAGATCGCATACGGCCCCGCGCCCCTCGAGGCCGGCCCCCGTTGACAATGAGCCCTCTGTTTCCCCGGACCGCCCTACGGCATCAGCCTCTCGATGGCTGTGGGGCCCTCCTTCTCCATCTTGCGGCGTGCCCACTCGAGGTTCTTCGGTGTGACGTCCCTGCCCGCCGCCATCACCAGGTCCTCCGGGGTGACATCCCTGGAGGGTGCGGAGTGGAGCAGGGCGTCCGGGGTGCAGTGGTCGTCGGACGACCGGGACTCGTCGGGTGTGATCGTCGACATGATGCCTCCTCCTCGGTCCGGATGACCGCATCCGTGCCGGTGCCGCCGAACGGGGCACACTCTCACCATTCCCCGCAGCGCCTTCCCACGCCACCCGAGAGCACTCGCACCTAAGCTGGAAAACATCTCGCACCGCTCACCGGGAGGCCGCAGATGGCCGAGACCCCGTTTCCCGAGGACGTCCGCTCCCGCCCCCGCTATCTGCCGATCGCCGAGCACGGACTCATCGGCGACCTGCGCAGTGTGGCCCTGGTCGGCACGAACGGCACGATCGACTGGTACTGCTGTCCGTCCTTCGACTCCCCGAGCGTCTTCGCGGCCATCCTCGACGCCGAGCGCGGCGGCAGCTTCGAACTGGCCGCCGCCGTACCCGCGCGTGCCAAGCAGTTCTATTTCCCCGACACCAACGTACTGATCACCCGGTTCTTCACCGAGGACGGCGTCGGCGAGGTGCAGGACTTCATGCCGGTCACCTCCGACGGCGCGGCCGGCACGGGTGAGGCGGGCCGGCACCGGCTGATCCGGCGCGTGGTCTGCGTCCGCGGCACCGTACCCTTCCGCGTGCTGGTCGCCCCGCGGTTCGACTACGGCGCGGCCCCGCACACCCTGCGCACGATGGGCGGCACCATCGTCTTCGAGTCCGCCGAGCGGTCCCTGGCGCTGATCTCCACGGTCGACCTGGAGTACGACGACCGGGACGCGCGCGGCGACTTCAAGCTCGGCGAAGGCGAGTCGGCGGTGTTCGCCCTCGACCAGCTGGGCGACGCGGTGGCCCCCCGCGGCTGCGCCCACGCCGAGGCCGAGCACCAGTTCAACGCCACTGTCGCCTACTGGCGGAGCTGGCTGCACCAGTCCCGCTACCGGGGCCGCTGGCGCGAGATGGTGCACCGCTCCGCGCTGACCCTGAAGCTGCTCACCTACGCGCCCACCGGTGCCATCGTCGCCGCCCCCACCACCAGCCTGCCCGAGCAACTCGGCGGCGAGCGGAACTGGGACTACCGGTATGTGTGGGTGCGGGACGCCGCCTTCGCCGTGTACGCGCTGCTGCGGCTCGGCTTCACCGGCGAGGCGGAGGCGTTCATGCGCTTCCTGACCACGCACGTCAGTCCCTGCGACACGGACAGCTCCGCACCGCCGCTGCAGATCATGTACGGCATCGACGGCCGCCCCGACCTGCCCGAACGCGAGCTGCCGCACCTGGAGGGCCATCTGGGCTCCGCCCCGGTCCGCGTCGGCAACGCCGCCGCCGACCAGCTCCAGCTGGACATATACGGGGCCCTGATCGACTCCATCTACCTCTACGACAAATGGGCCCAGCCGATCTCCAGCTGCCAGTGGGACGACGTGTGCAAGCTGGTCGACTGGGTGTGCGCGCGCTGGGACCAGCCCGACGAGGGCGTGTGGGAGACCCGCGGCGGCCGCAAGAACTTCACGTACTCGCGGCTGATGTGCTGGGTGGCCATCGAGCGGGCCATCCGCCTCGCCAACCACCGCGGCCTGCCCGCCGAGCTGCCCCGCTGGCGGCAGGCCCGCGACGCGATCTACCGGCGGATCATGGACCGCGGCTGGTCGGAGCGGCGGCACGCCTTCGTGCAGTACGAGGGCGGCGACGTGCTGGACGCCTCGCTGCTGATGATGCCGCTCGCCAAGTTCGTCGCGCCCACCGATCCCAAGTGGCTGTCCACCCTGGACGCCCTCACCGAGGACCTGGTCTCCGACTCCCTGGTCTACCGCTACGACCCGCAGGCCAGCCCCGACGGACTGCGTGGCGACGAGGGCACCTTCTCCATCTGCTCCTTCTGGTACGTCGAGGCGCTGGTGCGGGCCGGCCGGCTCGACGAGGCCCGGCTGGCCTTCGAGAAGATGCTCACCTACGCCAACCACCTCGGCCTGTACGCGGAGGAGATCGGCCGTACCGGGGAGCAGCAGGGCAACTTCCCGCAGGCGTTCACCCACCTGTCCCTGATCAGCGCCGCGTTCAACCTCGACCGCGCCCTCGGCTGACGATCGGGTCGGTGTGTCCGCAGGTCGTACGGGTACCCGGAAGTCTCCGAAAGGGTAACGACGCAGGGTCGACAGAAGGAGGAGACCCCGTATGACCAGCTCCAGTGAGACAGGTGGCATCACCGGTACCCGCGACAAGAACTACGACCTCATCTGGTACGTCGAAGCGTGCCTGGACAACGCCCTGCGCCTGGAGACGTACATCCAGGACGCCGAACGCGACAACGACCGCGAGCTCATGGACCTGTTCCACAAGGCTCAGTCCGACAGCCGCAAGGGCGCCGAGATGGGCAAGCAGCTGCTGCGCGATCGGCTGAGCGCCTGATCGACTCCTCCGCTCAGGCGAACCGGGAACTCGGGACGGGCCCGGCGGAGCGTACGCACGCCCGGTCGCCGCGCAGCCAGGTGCCCTGGACGGCACCGGCGAACGCGGCGAACCGAGCGTCGTCGTCCGCCGGGCCCGCGCCGTCCCCCGGATCGGCGGCCGGGCCCGCGGCGGTCACCTCGGCGGCGATCTCCGCCGCTGGGCGGTCGTCGGCCGGGCCCAGCAGCTCGCGTGCGCCTGCAGCACCTGTCCGGGCGCGCGTTCGAAGAGCTGTCCGACGATCTCCGGGCCGCCGTCGCGCGCCGCCAGGCCGTCCAGGTCGTAGGCGACGACGACCGTGTTCGTCCGGCCGGGGCCGTGAACGGCTCGGCGGGCAGGTCCAGCACCTCGGTAGCTTCCAGCAGGGTGCGCAGTCGCAGCAGCCCGCGCAGACAGCCGCCGGGGGTTTCCTGCAGCCACGCATAGCGGCCGTGCATGTCCGCGTCGAAGCCGTACGGCGACACGGTGCCGAGGACCGTGCCGACGATCACGTACTGCCAGCCGCGCAGATCGGTCAGGTCCAGCGAGGACACCCGCTCGGCGTCGGCCGCCCGCTCCAGCTCCCGCAGCGCGAGCGGTGATCCGTCGCTGCGCCGCAGCGCCTCGCGGAGCGCGGGGACCGCCAGGCAGGACACGCCGCGTTCGACGCAGGCATGCCCGAAGTCGTAGAGGACCTAGGGGCGTTCGGGGTCGGCGGTGAGGGCCGGGCGCGTCCCCGGAATCCAGGCACTCCCAGGCCTTGAGGAGCTCGGGGGACTTCGGGCGGCGATTTCTGCGCCCGCACAGCTCTACGGCAGGGGCTGCTCCGCCCAGATGATCTTGCCGTCGGGGGCGTACCGGGTGCCCCAGCGCTCGGCGAGCTGCGCGACGAGGAACAGACCCCGGCCGCCCTCGTCGGTGGTCGCCGCGTACCGCAGATGCGGCGAGGTCGTGCTGCGGTCGGACACCTCGCAGATCAGTGTGCGGTCGCGCAGCAGCCGTACCCCGATCGGGCCGCGTCCGTAGCGGATGGCGTTGGTGACCAGCTCGCTCAGGATCAGCTCCGTCGTGAAGTCCAGCTCTGCCAGGTCCCAGTCGGTGAGCTTCCGGGTCACCGCGGACCGCACCTCGGAGACCGCCGCCGGGTCGGACGGCACCTGCCACTCGGCGACCCGGTCGGGGCCCAGCACCCGGGTCCGGGCCACGATCAGCGCCACGTCGTCGTCCGGCCGGGCCGGCAGCCGGTCCAGCACCGCGCGGCAGGTCTCCTCCGGCGAGCCGCCCGGCGTGCTGTGCAGGGCGCCGCTCAGCAGGGCGAGACCCGTGTCGATGTCCCGTTCCCGGTCCTCCACCAGACCGTCGGTGTACAGCACCAGCCGGCTGCCCTCCGTCAGGTCCAGTTCGGCCGCCTCGAACGGCAGCCCGCCCAGACCCAGTGGCGGCCCGGCCGGCACCTCCGGGAACTCCACCCGGCCGTCGGGGTCCACCAGGGCGGGCGGCGGATGACCGGCCCGGGCCACGCTGCAGCGCCGCGACACCGGGTCGTACACCGCGTACAGACAGGTCGCCCCGGCGATCGACGCGGAGCCGTCCGCGGCGGTCTCGTCCTGGTCGATCCGGCCCACCAACTCGTCCAGCAGACTGAGGAGTTCGTCGGGCGGCAGATCCAGCGCGGAGAAGTTGTGCACCGCCGTGCGCAGCCGGCCCATGGTGGCCGCCGCGTGCAGCCCGTGCCCCACCACGTCCCCCACCACCAGCGCCACCCGGGCACCGGACAGCGGCAGCACGTCGAACCAGTCGCCGCCCACCCCGGACTGCGCCGGCAGATAGCGGTAGGCGATCTCCAGCGCGCCCTGCTCCGGCAGCGAACGCGGCAGCAGACTGCGCTGGAGCGTGACCGCCATGCTGTGCTCGCGCGTGTACCGGCGGGCGTTGTCGATGGACACCGCGGCCCGCGCGACCAACTCCTCGGCGAGCGCCAGCTCCTCGGAGTCGAACGGCTGCGGCTTCTCCGAACGCCAGAAGTTCGCCACGCCCAGCACCAGGCTGCCCGCCCTGAGCGGCACGGTGATCAGCGAGTGGATGCCGAACGCCAGGACCTGGCCGGTGCGCTCGGGGTTCTGCGCCCGCCAGCCGGGCGCCTCGCGCAGGACGGGCTCCAGGACCGACTGCCCGGTGGTGAGGCTGCGCGCCTGCGGCGAGGTGGCCACGAACCGGATCCGTTCGTCGACCGGATACAGCGGGGAGTCCTTGCGGATGCCGGCGCAGGCGGCGCGCCGCAGCGCCGTGCCCGGCTTCGGCTCCTCGCCGTGCAGGACCGCGTCGAACAGGTCCACGGTCGCGAAGTCCGCGAACCGGGGCACCGCCAGCTCGGCCAGTTCCCCGGCGGTACGGCTCACGTCCAGGCTGGTGCCGATGCCCACCCCGGCGTCGTACAGCATGTTCAGCCGCTCGCGCGCCACCTCCGCCCGGCCGGACAGGGCGCGCAGCTCGGTGGAGTCGCGCAGCGTGGTGACACTGCCGGCCGGGCCGCCGCGGACGTCGGTGGGGCGCTGGTTGATGGCCAGCAGCCGGTCCTTGACCAGGTGCACCTCGTCCGTGGCCACCCGGCCCGAAGCCAGCAGCGCCGCCGTCTCGTCGTCGAGGCCCAGCTCCAGCACGCTGAGCCGCTCGGCGTCCTCGGGCAGGTCCAGCAGCCGGTGCGCCTCGTCGTTGGCGAGCAGCAGCCGGCCGCCGGCGCCGACGATCAGCACGCCCTCCCGGACCGCGTGCAGCACCGCGTCGTGGTGCTCGTACATCCTGGTCATCTCGTACGGGCCCAGGCCGTGGGTCTGGCGCCGCAGCCGTCTGCTGACCAGGGCCGTTCCCGCGGTGGCCAGCGCGAGCGCCGCCGCTGCCGCCGCGAGCAGCAGGGGCAGCTGCTGGTTGGCGGCCCCGCCCACGTGCGCGGTGGTGATCCCGGCCGACACCAGACCCACCACCTTGCCGGAGGCGTCCTTCACCGGCACCACCACCTGCACCAGTGGTCCTATGGTGCCGTTCACGTGCTCGACGACCGTGCCGCCGGCCACCGCCGGGGCGATGGTGCCGACGAACTTCTTGCCGATGCGGTCGGGTTTGGGATGCGTGTAGCGGATGCCGTCGGTGTTCATCACGACGACGAAGTCCACGCCGGTCGCCTTGCGCGTGGCCTCGGCCTTCGGCTGGAGGAGGGCCGTCGGGTGCGCGGAGCGCAGCGCGGCCGCCGTGCCCGGCGCGTTCGCGAACGACTGGGCGACGGAGAGGGAGCGGTTCTGTGCCTCCAGGTCGGTGTCGCGCCGCACCTGGAGCACCTGCGCCACCACCGCCGCGACGATCAGCAGCAGCACGATCACCACTTGGAGCACGAACACCTGTCCGGCGACGCTGCGCCCGGTCACCGCCGACCGCAGCGCCCCGGGCGCGCCGCCGTTCCCGCCCGGGCCCTGCGGCCGCGCGCTCTCCGAGGCGCGCGGGGACTCGGAAGGACGGGGCGGCCGAGTCGCGTTCCGGCCGGACAGTCGCACCATGTGCCCATGTCTACACTGCCCGGCCCCGTCCGGCGAGACTGTCACCCGAGGCGACCGCAGCCGATCGGAGTGGTGCGATTCGCTCACCGGTGGCGTACGGGGGTCGAACGGCGGGCGGCGAGCAGCAGCGCCACGTCGTCGGGGCGGTCCGTGGCGTGCCGGGCGGTGGCCGTGAGCCGGTCGGCGACCCCGGCCAGCGACCGTCCGCCCCGGCGCCCGGCGGCGGCTCCGGCCCTGGCGAGCGCCAGCCGCAGCGCCTCGATGCCGTCGTCGATGTCCGCGCCCGGCCGCTCCACCAGCCCGTCCGTGTACAGGGCGAAGATCGCGTCCGGCTCCAGCAGCAGCTCGGCCACCGGGTACCGGGCCCGCGGATCCACCCCGAGGACGACACCGCCGGGGACGTCCAGCAGCCGGGTCCGGCCCTCGGGCGAGCGCAGCAGCGGCGGCGGATGTCCCGCCCGGGCGATCCGGGCACGGCCGGTGGCGGGGTCCAGCCGCAGATAGCAGCAGCTGGCGAACTGACCGGGGTCGAGGTCGATCAGCAGGCGGTTGGTGCCGCTCAGCACCTCGTCCGGCGGACGGTCGCCCAGCGCGAACGCGCGCACCGCACTGCGCAGCTGCCCCATGGTGGCCGCCGCCTGCACCCCGTGCCCCTGCACATCACCGATCACCAGCGCGAGTCCGTCTCCCGCCTCGACCACGTCGTACCAGTCACCGCCCACGTCCATGCCCTGCGTGCCCGGCAGATACCTGCCCGCCGTCTCCACCCGTGGATGCGTCGACAGCCGGCGGGGCAGCAGGGCCTGCTGCAGCCCGCGGGCGAGGGCCGCCTCGCTGTCGTAGCGCTGTGCCCGTTCCATGGCGTGCGCGATCAGCCCGGCGAGCGCGGTGAGGACCGTGCGCTCCTCGGTGCTGAAGCTGCGGGTGCAGTCGAAACCGAGGATGCACGAGCCGACCGGCCGGCCGGAGGCGATCAGCGGCAGGAAGGCCCGCGCGCCCTCCGGCGCGTCCAGCGGGATGCCCGGGTAGGCGGCCGCCAGCTGCTGCATCGACTCGAAGAACAGCGGCCGGCCCGTGGTCAGGCACTCCACGCCCGGCAGCCGCGCGTCGAGGCCGATCCCCTCGAACGGATCCAGGAACCCCTGCGGGAAGCCGCTCTCCCAGGCGAGAAAGAAGTGCCGTTCCTGGAGCAGATAGATGGCGAGGCACCCGCCGCCGAACGCGGGCAGCAGCTCCCGCACGACCACCGCCGACACCTGCCGGGCGGTCACGGCGTCCGTCAGCGCGATGGCCAGGGTGATCGGCCGGTACAACGGCGCCATCGAGCCGCCGATCGTCACCGGGTCCTCCGGGACCTGCGCCTCGACGGCAGGCCCGACCGGTGGGTCCATGCGGCTGGCCGGGACGAGCGTGCAGCTCAGCAGGTCCTCGCCGCAGTGCACCGACACGGCGAGCCACTCGCCCGCACCGGGCTCGCCCCGTCTCCCGGCCGGGCGGCGCACATGGAAGTGCACGGGCCCCGGGGACAGCAGCGCACCGCGCAGATGGTCGTCGTACGGCGCACCGGCCAGCCACGGCATCGCCTCCCACAGGGGGCGCCCGAGCAGCCACTCCCGGCCCTGGCCGACGAGCCGGGCCGCGGCCTCGTTGACGTACACGACCATCCCCAGCCGGTCCAGGCAGAACACGCCCTGCGGCAGCAGGTCGGCCGCGCCGTCCGCGGAGGCGGCGGGCCCCGGAGCGACCACCACGCCGACGATCTGCTCCGCGGCCCCGCTCTCCGCCACGGGCCACAGGTCCAGCAGCCGCTGCGTGCCGTCCCGCGCCCGCAGCCACAGGGGTGCGGCGGGCGGTTTCCCGGCCGCGGTGGCGCGCAGCGCGGCCAGGACCAGGTGCGTGTCGTCCGGGGCCAGCGTGTCCGCGAGCGCCGTGTCCGTCCACTCGAAGTCCTTGAGGGGCAGGCCGAGAAGGGAGTGCAGCCGGTCGTCCGCGTACACCGCGCGGGTCACAGGATCCCAGCGGAACCGCGCCACGACGGGCCGCGCGGGACGGCTCGCGGGCGGCCGTACGCACAGCGGCTCACCGTCCCAGACCACCGCGCGAGGGTCGCCGTCGGCGAGGCCGAGCAGCTCGGCGCCCAGGCCTTCGGCGAGCCTGTCGAGCAGGTCCCGGTCCAGCAGCTCGTCCGCGGTGTCCGCCGTCGCCTGGCGCAGCACCATGAGCACGCCCAGCGGCTCGCTGCCGCCCGGCACCGGCACGTGCACCGACCCGAACGGGAAGGGCAGGCTCGCCGCGAACTGCGGATACCGGCGCACCGTCTCGGCGGCGTTCGCCAGCATCACGGGTACGCCGAGGCGGTAGGCGTCGGCGACGGGGAAGGGCCCGTCGACGTGGAGTCGCCACCAGGGCCGGAACAGCGGGCCGGGCAGTCCCGCGAGCGCCGCGAGGCGCAGCAGGCCCGGGGTGCCGGAACGCAGATACACGGCCGCCACCCGGCCGCCGGACGCACCGAGCGCGCCGGTCGAGGTCTCGGCCAGCAGCGCGGCAAGCCGGGTCCGCGTACGGACCGGCTGCTCGCCACCGCTCCCAGTCATCGCCCCTACCTCGTCCCGTGCGCCTTCGGGTGGATGACACAGCAAGAATGCGCCAGAAGGACCGTGCGACGCACCTGGGAGGGGCGGGGAAACAGGGAGTGTGCCGGGCGAGGCGGGGAGGGCGGTGTTCCGGTGCGTCATGCCGGGGCCGTGTACGGGCCCCGCTGACCGGGCCGCCCCGGGGCAGAGACAGCGCCTGCGCAGCGATCCGGGCCGCCGCCGAGCCCCGGTGGGACGACGTCACCCCGGCCGCGGGCATCGCCCGACAGCACGAGGACGCCGGCCCGCTCGGCCGACCGGTCGTGCCGGTCCCGGACGGCCCGCGGGGCCCGGCTCCGGGCTCCCGGTGTCCAGCGGACGCAGCTTCAGATGACCGTCCACCCGGGCGGCCGCCCTGGTCGGCGTCCGGCGGCCCGGACGCGGTCCGCGGCGTACTCGGCGCAGGCGAGGTCCTCCTCGGCCCGGCCGCCGACCCCGGTGACGACGAAGGTCACCGTCCCGGGCCGGGCGCGGCGCAGCACCTCGGCGGTCGCACCGGCCACCACGAAGCCCGCGCACGGCAGCAGCCCGGCGTCCGCCACGGCCGGCGCCCCGGCGGGGGTCCTCTGCACGACCGTACGGCCCCGCACGTCCGGCGAACGCAGCCGCCGCGCGGGCGAGTTGGCCCACCGGAACGCCCACGCGGCCACCGTGAACGCCCGCATCACTCCATGATCAGGCCTGCACCGGCCGTTCAGGACCCGTCCGGGCCGGGCGGCAGCGGCCGGGCGGCGCGCAGGCCGCGCAGCGCGAGCGGCAGGACGGCGATGTCGTCCAGGTAGACGGGGTCGGGCAGCAGGTCGGTGGGCAGCAGCAGATAGCCGACCGTGCCCCAGAACACCCAGCGCGGTCCCGTCGGGAGTCCGGCCCGCCGCAGCGCGCGCCGGGCGCGCACCAGCCGTAGCAGCACACCGAGGGCGACGGCGAGCAGCACCGCCGCGAGGACGGCGCCGGTCACCACCAGGGCGGTGGAGTCCATCCGGCCTGCCTCCGGGGTCCGACGGGACGGCTACGACGACCGGTCCGTGCCGTCGGCGGCCCCCGCGCCGCCGTTCTCCGCCGCGGGCCCGGCCGCCGGCGATGCGTCCGGTGCGCCGTCCGCCGGGCCCGCCGACGGCTTCTGCGCGGCGGGGGCCGACTGGCGCTGGCCCTTGGCGGTGATCCTCAGCCGGTCGAAGGTCCGGGTCAGCTGCTGCAGCGCACCCGGCGTCCGGGACGCGGGCCGCTGTGGCGGAAGGCTGGGCGCCGGGACGTCACGGTAGGCGGCGAGCGCCTCCAGAGCCTGCTCGGCGGCCTCCTTGTACAGGTCACGGGACTTGGTCATCGCCTCCAGCGCCTCCGCGTACCGGGCGACCAGCTGCCGTTCACGCTCCAGCTCCTCCTGGAGCGTCAACAGGGTCCAGTGCTCCCGCAGGTCGGTCAGCGCCTCCTCGACCTCCCGCGGCAGCGGCCGGGGCAGGGCGACGAAGTGCCGCAGGGCCGCGAAGAGTTCGGCGGGCTCGGAACCGTCCAGGAAGACGCTGCGCACGGTGTGCTCACGGCTGTCGTAGCCTCCCGGAGCCGGATCCGGGGGCAGCAGCACCGCGCCGCCGCGCGGCACCTCGACGCCGAGGGCCTTGAGCGCCCAGTTCACGGCACGGAACTGGTGCGGCGCGGCCCGGTGCTCCACCACCCGGTGCCGGAGGCCCGGCGGCAGCAGCCGCGTCAGCGGCAGCCTGCCCTGCTCGTCCGGGGTCATCGCCTCGTGCACGACGACATTGAGGCACCACGCCTCGCGCGCCGCTTCGCGCAGCCTGCGCCGCATCTCCTTGTCGTCCGCGGGCAGCGCGTTGACCTGCCGGAGGCGCAGCCCGGTCACGGTGGCGTGGTGGTCCCAGGAGCCGTCCTCGCCCGCCGCGCCCTCGGGCCAGAAGAGCGTCGCCGGGGAGGGCCATGCCTCGTCCCACGGGCGCTCCGCCTCCGCGACGAGCCGCCACTCCTGCCCCGGCCGCCGGTCCTCCTGCCTCACGAGGGTGAGCCGGGCCCGCACCGTCACCGTGCCGGCGACCCGCCAGCGCGCCTCGAACACGCGCCGGGCCGCGTCCTCGGGCACGGGGGGTTCGGCGAAGTCGTCGATGTCGCCGCTCTCCTTGTGCCGGCGCAGAGTGCGCCGGACGACCTCCTCGGGGGCGGGACCGGTGTGACGGCCACGGGCCGCCCAGAGGGTCTGCGGGACGGTGGCGCGGTCGGCGCTGGAGTTCGACATGAGCCAATCTGCTGATGGGGGCGGGTGCGCCTCCCAGTATCACCGCTCGGCGGGGCACCACGGCGTCAGGGGCCGGGTGGCGGCGTGGTGGCGGGGGCTGCACGCCCCCGCGCACGGGACGCGCGCCGTACACCCGGGGCGCTTGGGGCACGCCTCGGGCGGCCGTCGTTCACACGTGGTCGCGCCCCCCTGCGGTCCCCACAATGGTCCGGCGAACGGGGCCCGCCCGCCCATCCGCTCAGGGGCGGACCCCGTTCTTCGAGCGAGCGGACGCGGTTCTCGCACCGAGTCGGCGGCCCTGCTCGATATATATCGGCAGCCGATATATCATGGCGGCATGACAGCGAAGAGCATGACCCGGGCGGCGTTCTTCGTCCTCACCGCGCTCGCCGACCGGCCCCGGCATGGCTACGGCATCCTGCGGGAGGTGGCGGATCTGTCCGAGGGAGGGGTGCAGCTGCGGGTCGGCACGTTGTACGGCGTGCTGGACCGGCTCACCGCGGACGGCCTGATCGTGCTGGACCGCGAAGAGGTCCAGCAGGGCCGGCTGCGGCGCTACTACCGGCTCACCGACGACGGAGTGGCCGCCCTGGACGCGGAGGCCGAGCGGATGGCCGCCGGTGCCGGAGCGGCCAAGCGGCGCATCGCCGAGGGCCGCCGGGCCGGCGCCCCCGCCCGCCCCGCCGCCGGCCCGGCCGGGCTCGAACCCCCCACCGCACCCGGACTCGCGGGAGGCTTCGCATGACCACGCTGCTGGAGACCCGCTACCGCACCGTCCTGCGCCTGCTCCCCGCCTACTACCGGCGGGAACGGGAGGAGGAGATGGTCGAGACGTACCTGGAGGACCTCGACCGCGACACCCAGGACCAGAGCCGGCCCACGCTCGGCGAGGTGACGAGCATCGCCGCCCTGGCGGTGCGCAGCCGCCTCGGCGCCGCCGGGGCACCCCGGCGCTATGTCCTGCTCGGCTCGGGCACACGGCTCTTCGCGCTGGCCGCCGTGCTGCTCCTGGCGGCCTCCGCGGTCGTCGAGCCTGTGCTGCGGCTGACCTGGTTCTTCACTCGCGGCGGCGCCGAACGGCGGCTGTTCCTCGCGGACTTCACCGACCACGGGCTCCTCGCCGGGACGGTCGCCGTCGCCCAGTGGATCCTGCCGCTCGGCTGGACCGTCGCCTACTTCGCCCTCCTGCACGACCGCCGTCGCCTCGCCCGGATCGGCGCCCTGGTGGCCGCGGTGCCCAGCCTGTGGCCGCTGGTCCGCTCGCTGACGGGGGAGACGGTCGTCACGGAGCCGGCGTTCGTCGTGACGCTGGCCCTGCTCGCCTGGCTGCCCGCCGTCGCGCTGTGCGCCGCCCATCACCGTGACGCACCCCCGGCCCGGCTGCCCGCCGGCACCCCCGGTCTGGTCTTCATGGCGGCGTGCGTGGTGACGGGCGCGTCCCTGGTCCTCCTGCCCACCGCCGACGATCTGGTGTGGGGGCCCGCCAACTGCTTCCTCGTCGGCGCCCTGGCCCGCCTGCTGTGGAGCGCCCGCCGTGGGGCGAGCCTCGCTCCCGGCGACGCCCTCGCCCTCGCCGCGCTCGGTGCGCTCCTGCTGGCCGCGCGCGTCGCGGCCGTCCACCCGTGGCTCCGGGTGCCCGGGGCCGGCGTGTACACCGGCGGCGGTCTCGCCCAGACCGCCGCGCTCGCCCTGCTGACGGTGCTCCTCGCGGTGGCCGGCCGCCGCGAACTGGCGGCACGCTGAGCCGCGTCGGGGTCGTCCAGCGCCCGTAGGCGGGTGCCGTCCCACGGGGACACCGGCTGCGAAGGGCCCGCGTGGGCGGGGGACGGGGAGCCCGTCACCGGCACGCCCGGGCGGAACCGGTGGCCGTGGACGTGGCCGGGTCCGGGTCCGGGGCCACCGCACTCCTGCGCGGTACGGCGAGAGGCCGGCGCATCGGCGCGCCGGCCCCTCGCCGAGCCTTGCGGAGTCCCGGACCTACGCCCCGCTCTCCCGCAGCATGTCCTCGCGCTCGACGATCTTCTCGCGCTCACGGCCCTGCGGTTCGCCCAGGGCGCGCTCGGCGGCGTCCAGCTTGTACCAGCCCTCCCAGGTGGTGAACCGGACCTCGCGCTCGGTGAGGAAGGCGTCCACCGCCTCCGGGTCGGGCGAGGCCGGGGTGTGCAGCCGGCCGCCCGCGTAGTCGTCCAGCAGGTTGGCGACGGTCTCGTTGGCGTCGCCCTTGGTGTGGCCGATCAGACCGATGGGGCCGCGCCGGATCCAGCCGGTGACGTAGGTGGACTGGAGGTGGGCGCCGCCCTCCTCGACGACCCGGCCGCCCTCGTCCGGGACGGTGCCCGAGTCGATGTCCCAGGGGAGCTTGGGCAGCTTCTCGGAGAGGTAGCCGACCGCGCGGTAGACCGCGGTGACGTCCCAGTCCTTGAACTCGCCGGTGCCCTTGACGTTTCCGGTGCCGTCGAGGGCGGTGCGCTCGGTGCGCAGGCCGACGACCCTGCCGTCCTCGCCGAGGATCTCCGCCGGGGACTCGAAGAAGTGCAGGAACAGCTTGTGCGGCCGGTCGCCGGTGTCGCGGATCGCCCAGTTCTCCAGGGTCTTGGCGACCATGTCGGCCTGCTTGTTGCCGCGCCGGGTCGCGATGGAGCCCTCGTCGTAGTCGATGTCCTCGGGGTCGACGATGACCTCGATGTTCGGCGAGTGGTCCAGCTCGCGCAGCTCCATCGGGCTGAACTTGGCCTGGGCGGGGCCGCGCCGGCCGAAGACGTGGATCTCCACGGCCTTGTTGGCCTTCAGGCCGTCGTAGACGTTCGGCGGTATCTCGGTCGGTAGCAGCTCGTCCGCGGTCTTCGCGAGGATGCGGGCCACGTCCAGGGCCACGTTGCCCACGCCGAGGACGGCGACCTTCCCGGCCTCGAGCGGCCAGGTGCGCGGCACGTCGGGGTGGCCGTCGTACCAGGAGACGAAGTCGGCGGCGCCGTAGGAGCCGTCCAGGTCGATGCCCGGGATCGACAGCTCGCGGTCGGCCATCGCACCCGTGGAGAAGATCACCGCGTCGTAGAAGGCGCGCAGGTCGTCCAGGCTGATGTCGGTGGGGTAGTCGACGTTGCCGAACAGCCGGATCTGCGGCTTGTCGAGGACCTGGTGCAGGGCGGTGACGATGCCCTTGATGCGCGGGTGGTCGGGGGCGACGCCGTACCGGATCAGGCCGAACGGGGCGGGCATCCGCTCGAAGAGGTCGATGGAGACGCCGGGGTCGGCGGCCACCTCGGACTTGAGCAGGGCGTCGGCGGCGTAGATCCCGGCGGGGCCGGCTCCGACGATGGCTACCCGCAGGGGGCGCGGCATGATCAGGTTCCCTTCGCGTCTGAATGGGCGACTTGATCAGGAAGCCTAAACTAAGGCAGACCTAAGTTGGTACAGGGGTCCCGTCTATGACCCCATAAGTGGATCTTATGACTTGCCCAGCCTTGCCTTATGGTCCGGGGTGTTCCCCTTGGGCGGCCGGTGCCCGAGCCTGGCCCAGGGACTGAAGGAATCGGCCGGGAAGGCGGGGCGGGCATGGGCGGACGCGCAGGGGCGACCGTGGCGGTGACGGGCGGCAGCGGCTTCGTCGGCAGTCATCTGGTACGACGCCTGCTCCAGCGGGGCTACCGGGTCCACGCCACCGTACGCGACAGGGCCGACGCGGCGAAGGTCCGGCCGCTGTGGGAGATGCAGGAGACGTTTCCCGGTCGACTGGAGCTCTACGAGGCCGACTTGCTCACAGACGGCACCTTCGACGCGGCCTTCCGTGACTGCGCGGTCGTCTTCCACGTGGCCTCGCCGTTCCTGATGCCGGAACAGATCGAGGACGGCCGACGGGACGTCGTGGACCCGGCGCTGCTGGGCACCCGCAACGTCCTGGCGGCGATCGAGCGGGCCCCCGAGGTGCGGACGCTCGTGTTCACGTCCACCGTGGGAGCGATCTTCGGCGACTACGCCGACGTGCTCGCCATGGACGGCCAGGTCCTCTCCGAGCGGTACTTCAACACCACCAGCACCGCCGAGAACAACCCCTACCACTACGCCAAGACGCTGGCGGAGCGTGCCGCGTGGGAGGCCGGGGCGGCGCAGGACCGCTGGCGCATGGTGTCGGTCAACCCCGGGCTGGTCCTGGGGCCTTCGGTCACGCCCGCGTCCGACTCCGGCAGCCTCTTCCTGCTGGACGAGCTGTTCCAGGGCTCCTTCTGGTACGGCGCACCGGACTTCAGCTTCACCACGGCGGACGTCCGCGACGTGGCCGACGCGCACATCGCCGCCGCCGAGAACCCGGCCGCGCACGGGCGGTACATCGTGGCCGCCGAGACCATGACGTCGTTCCACGAGATGGCCCGCATCGTCCTCGCCCGCCACCCCCGCGACCTCCGGCTCCCGCGCACCAGGCTCCCGCACTGGCCGGTCCGCGTCCTGGGCCCCGCCTTCGGCCTCACCCAGGACTACATCCGCAGGCACCTCGGCATCCGTTTCCGCGTGGACAACAGCCGCAGCATCCACGAACTGGGCCTGACCTACCGCCCGTTGGAGGAGACCCTGCTCGACCACTACGAGAGCCGGCGCGCACACCGGCGCCGCGGCCGACCCGGCCACGGTCGTCCCGGCCACGGTCGTCCCGCTCGTCCCGGTCCGCAGGCCGCTCAGGCGGGCCGCACGATCCGGTGGATCGCCGACTCCCCGGCGCCGTAGACCGACTCCTCGCGTATCGACGCTCCCGGGCCCGGCGCGTGCACCATCATGCCGCCGCCGACATGGAGGCCCACGTGCCGGTCGTCGTCGAAGAAGAGGACCAGGTCGCCGGGCTCGATCCCGGCGAGGGTGACCGGCGCACCGGCGAGCGCCTGCTGGTACGCGGCCCGCGGCAACTGGACCCCGGCGGCCTTCCAGGCGGCCTGGGTGAGGCTGGAGCAGTCGTACGAGTCCGGCCCGGTCGCACCCCACACACACGGCTTGCCGATCTGCGCCCGCGCGAACGCGATGGCCTTGGCGGCCCGCACGGCCCGGGGCGACTCGGGGACGGCGGTGAGGGACGCGGTGTCGGTCACCGACGTCAGGGTGGTGGGCGAGGCGCCCCAGGCCGGCATCGCGGTGGCCGTCGCACCGGGTGACGCCTCGTACGGCTGCTGCCACTGGGCGGTCGCGGGGTCCGGGGAGGGGGGCTGCGCGGGTGGCGCCGGCGGTATGGCCGTAACCGATTCCGGCAGCATGGCCGCAACCGGCGCCGACGGTGCGGCCACGACGGTCTCCGGCGGTGCCACCGTCATGGGCGCGGCTTGAGCGGCCGCGGCGGCCGTGGTGAGGCGGGCGGTGTACCGGGTGATCAGATCGCTCGCCGCGGCCAGCTTGCGCTGGTTGTTCGCCTTGGACGCGGCGGGGGAGGGGCGGCTCGGAGCGGTGGGGCCGGGCAGTGCCCACGGGTCCTGAACCGGGGCGCCCTGGGCGGCGGACAGCGAGGTCACCGGGAGGACGGCGGTCTCGACGGGACCGGGGCCCGCTGGTGGCACCGTACCGAGACCGGCCGGTTGCACCGGCCCCAGGCCGGCCGGCTCCACCGGTCCGAGACCGGCCGGCCCCACCGGATCGAGGCCGGCCGGTATTCCGCCCGTATCCGGACCCGTCAGGGCTGCCGCGCCGGGTAGTGCCAGGCTGCTCCCCGCGCTCGCGCCGGCCGCACCTGTTCCGTCGAGGGCCGTCAACTCTGCTCCGCCGCCGGTCAGTTCGGGACGGCGTGGCGCGGGGAGTGCGGCGCGTCCGCTTTCGCGCGCCGCGAGGGCGAGACTCTCCGGATCCGTCGACCGGCCGGCCGCCAGCTCGGCCACCGTGCGCTCGATGGCGCGCTCCAGGGCGGGCCGTCGAGTGGACGGGCCCATGCCCAGGGCGCCCGGCGCGTCGCCCGGAAGGCCGCCACCCATCCGCTCCCAGGCGCGGCCCGGGGCCGCCGCAGGGCGGTCGGGCAGGCGGTCGGCGGGCAGCACCGCGGGGACGGTCGGGCCGAGCTTGGCGCGTGCCCCGTCGAACCACTGCCGGGTGATCGCGTCGAGCGCGGGATCCGATCGCCGCCCCGGGCGTTTGGCCAGCGGGACGCCCCGTGAGCGCGTCACCGAGGCCACGGCCCGGGTCACGTTGTAGTTCCCGGTCGCGTTCTCGGCCTGGTCGTATAGGGAGTCGACCCGCTGCCGAACCTCGTCCTGGGCCACCTCGTCGCGGCTCTCCGGCGCCATGGAAGACACGCTCCTTCCTTGCCTCACGGGGCGGTTGGGCCGTTGCGTCCGGCCGGTCGAGGGCCGGGCGGCCTCGCGTCAACCTAGCCAACGTGTGTACCTCGTGTGAAGGTTGAGGCGCGAAATGTCCGATACGTATTTGTGATGTTCGTGGTGACGTTCGAAGGGGAAGGGGCGAGTGCCGCGTTTTCCTGTGAGGTCCCGGTGAATCCGCGATTCCGTTGAACACATCCGTGCCGCCCTCCGTATGAGGCCGGGGAGCTCCATGCCCGACCGGCGCACACACCACACTGGGGACGACCTTGGCACGCAACAGGCGCAGACGCCCGACCCGCACACGACGCGCGACCTTCGCGGCGATCGCCCTGATGCTGGGCGGAGGCGGCCTTGTCGCGGCCAACGTCTACGCCTCGGCGACGGAGAGCTGGGGCGACGGATCCGGCACGAACGGAACCGGACACGTGCTGTCCGCGCGCATGACGACCATCGACTGCCCCGATGTCGGCAGCCGGCTGACCGCCGTGCCGGACGCGGCCCGTCCCGCGGTGGACCGCGAACTCGCCCTGCTGGACCGGCAGACGGCCGAGGCGTACCGGCAGCTCCAGCAGTCGGGGCAGGCCGGCGGGCAGAACTCCGGCCCGGTCGACGGCACCATCATGAACCCGCTGAAGGACCAGCGGGCCGCGGCGATCGGCCGGATCACCGACGCCATCGACCGGGCGGGGGAGCGCCCGCAAGGCCTGGACGACCTGGCCGCCTGCACCCTGCGCCCCGGCAGCGACGGCGCGGGCGACGGCAGCCAGTCCACCGCCCCCCAGCCCACCGCCGCCCCGACCTCGGCCGCCCAGCCGGGCGGCGCCGGGCAGGGCGGTAACGGACCCGTCGTCTCCGACTACGCGGACATCACCTCCGCACCACCCGCCGCGTCGAATCCGCCGCAGCAGGCCGACGCCTCGCGCGGAAGCTTCACCTCCGACTGCGGTGTCAACGCGAACGGCCTGTTCAACTCCGACAACGTCATCGTCGCCCCCGGTGTCTCCAACGGCGCCCACCACTTCCACGACTACGTCGGCAACCAGGGCAACAACGCCTTCGCGAGCGACGACGACCTGGCGAACGCCGGCACGAGCTGCGTGGACAAGGGCGACAAGTCCTCGTACTACTGGCCGGTGCTGCGCCTGCAGAACGGCACCCAGGAGCGGGACGCCGGATCCCCGGGCGGCGGCACGGAGGGCAACGCGGGCCGGATCGTCACGCCCCAGCAGGTCACCCTGACCTTCACCGGCAACCCGCTCGGCAAGGTCACCGCCATGCCCCGCCTGCTGCGCATCATCACCGGCGACGCCAAGGCCTTTGTCAACGGGCCAGGCAACGCCAACGCCTCCTGGAGCTGCACCGGTTACGAGAACCGGCAGCTGAAGGACAAGTACCCGCTGTGCCCGCCGGGCAGCGACGTGGTGCGCAGCTTCCGGTTCCAGAGCTGCTGGGACGGCCGCAACATCGACAGCGCCAACCACCGCACCCACGTGGCCTTCACCGCCCCCGAGGGCTCCTGCCCGGCCGGCTTCCGCCCCATTCCGCAGCTGGTGGAGCGGATCGTCTACGACGTCAAGGCGCCGAGCCTCCAGGACGGCGGCCGCACGGTTCCGCTCTTCGCGGTCGACTCCTTCCCCGAGCAACTGCACAAGCCCGTCACCGACCACGGCGACTTCATCAACGTCTTCGACGAGAACCTGATGAGCCAGATGGTCGACTGCATCAACTCCGGCCGCACCTGCGGCCCCGGCGGCGACAACCCGGGTACGACGGCGTCGCCCACGCCGGGTTCCGGCTCCGGTACGACGGCCGCCCCGGGCTCCGGTACGACGGACCAGCCCGGCGCCACCGCCGGCGCCACCTCCGCTCCGGCGCCCTCGGCCACACCGCCCGGCGCGCAACCGAGGACCGACGCGACGATCACACCGGACCGCCACACGACCACCCCGGACAACGGCACGGCCAAGCAGCACCGCCGCACCAGGCGCAACCACACCGCCAAGCAGGACGGTTCCACCGAACCGGCGCCGTCCACGGCCACGTCCGCCCCCGGGCTCACATCCTCGCCCACCCCGTCCGGGGCGGCCCAGCCCGAACCCAGCCGGTCCACGTCCGCCCAGGCCAGCCCCGCCGGGTCCGTCCCGCCCGCCACCGCACGGCCCCAACCGCAGGGCACGAAGGCCGCGCTCGCGGAGACCGGGACCCACCTGTGGCCCGCGGCGCTCGGCATGCTGCTCGCCATGTCGGGCCTGGTCATGCTGCTTCGCGCCCGGCGCCTGCGCTACTGACGGCGTCCGGCCGACGGCAACCGGCCGGGCGGCGGTGCTCAGGTCAACTCGAGTGTCCGCTTGGCGAGTTCGTACGCGGGCCGCATCGCCTCGTGCTCCTCGGTGTCCATCCCGCCGAGGTGCAGAGGTACTCCACCTCGACGCCGGTCAGGCCGCCGCTGGTTGTGAAGGAGTGGTACTTCTGCTTGCTGACGTCGTCCTCCGCGGCGACGAACTCCCGCAGCACGCTGCCCGCGTCGGCCTTCTGTGCCGTGCCGGTCCACACGCGCAGAAAGCCGATGTGGCCCGCCGGCTTGGCGTCGATCTCGCAGGCAGCGGTGACCGACCCCTGGCGCAGGAACGCGTCGGGGAGCGACCCGCGCACGTCGCCGGCGGAGCCCTTCGGCGCCTTCGACGGCTCCGCTTCGGCGTCGATCGCCTTGGCCTTCCAGTTCTTGGCGATGTCGAAACGGACGGGCAGTTCGCAGGCCGAACCGGCCGCGCCGACCGGACCACCGCTCGCCGCCGCCGTTTCCCCGGCCCCTTCGCTGCCGGCGGCCGGGGACGCGCTCGAGGCGTTCCTGCCGTCACTCTCCACCGACTTCGCGCACCCGCCGAGCAGCGTCGCGAGCGCCATCGCCGCGACCACCGCGCCCCGCAACTGTGACCGAGGGCACCGACAGCGCCGAGCGCGTTGTCCCGCGGGGACGGCCCGGACCCCGGTCAGCCGGAGTCGAGCGGCTTGCCGTAGACCGTGGTGCTGTGCCGGACCGTCATCCCCAGGCGCTCGTACAGCGAGAGCGCGCCGGTGCCGGAGTGCGTCCACAGGGTGCAGGCCGGCCTGCCGCGGCGGTGGAAGGTGCGGAACGCCTCGCACAACAGCGCGCGGGCGATGCCCCGGTCGCGGTGGTCGCGCCGTACCGCGACCCGCTCGACGTATCCCTCGTCGTGGCCCGGAACCTCCAGCGACAGCACGGCTCCGACCAGTTCGCCGCCGGCGAAGGCGAGTGGTGACGCCGCCGGCAGGAAGGTGGCGCGCTCGACGGTGTGCCGCGCCCACTCCGCGTAGCTCTTCCGCCGCGGCTGCCACTCGTCGAACGCGTCCTCCGTGAGCTGGTACGCGGCCCTTTCGTCGCCGTGCCGGAACGGTCGTACGGTGACGCCCGCCGGCGGATCGGGCACCTCGGGTTCGCCCGGCAGCGCGATCTCCAGCAGCCACTCCGTGACCAGCCGGGAGTACCCGCCGGCCCGCAGGAGCGCGGTCGCGGCGCCGTCGGCGTCGGGGACCGTCTGGGCGAGCCGGTCGCTGCCCGCTCGCCGGGCCCTGGTCTCGGTCCAGGCGAGCAGCGCGCCGCCGAGGCCCCGGCCCCGGTGACCGGGGTGCACATGCACCCTGGCCCGCCGCCCCTTCACCCAGCCATAGCCGGCCGGTGCCCCCGTGCCGTCGTGGACGAGCAGCGTGTCGTCCTCCGGCCGCAGACCGGGCAGGGTGAGCTCGGCGGTGATCCGGTCGGCGCCGGTCACGGCACGGCCGTGCAGCACGCGTTCGCATGCGGTGACCAGACCGTGGACCGCCTCCACATCGGCGGTGGTCGCCGGCCGCCACCGGTAACCGGCCGGCAGGCGCTCCGGGCGGAGGCCGGCCTCTGGTGCACCCGCGCTCGTCACGGCAGCCCCTCCGTCCTCTTCGTGCCCAGCCTCTACCCCGCCGCGCCGCCCGCCACGCCCGCCGTTTGCGAGGCGCCGCGGGGGCACGGCAGGGTGCGGGGTGTGCCTACCTTGCTGATCGTCCATCACACCCCGTCGCCCACCTGCCAAGCGCTGTTCGAGGCCGTCGTCTCCGGCGCCACGGCACCGGAGATCGAGGGCGTCCGCGTCGTCCGCCGGGCCGCACTGTCCGCGACCGCCTCCGACGTCCTGGAGGCCGACGGCTATCTGCTCGGTACACCGGCGAACCTCGGGTACATGTCCGGCGCGCTGAAGCATTTCTTCGACCAGATCTACTACCCCTGCCTGGACGAGACCCGGGGGCGGCCGTTCGGCTACTACGTCCACGGCGGCAACGACGTCACCGGCGCCGTCCGTGCCATCGAGGCCGTCACCACCGGCCTCGGCTGGCGCCGCGCGGCCGACGCGGTGACGGTCACCGGCGCGCCCGGCAAGGCCGACACGGAGGCGTGCTGGGAACTCGGGGCCACGGTCGCGGCGGGGCTGATGCCCGGGGCGTGAGGCGCCGAGTGAGCACGGGAGCCCCGCGGGCGGCCACCGCAGCGATCTTCGTACGGTCACGCGCGGTCACCGGCGTGGGTTCCGCTGCCTGGACGGATGAAGGTGCGGGCGTGGTGTCCCTGGCCGACGATGGGACCGGGATCGCGCCCCTCCGGTGCGGCTGAACCTTGTCATGTGTCGTACGTCGTAGAGCGAGGGAGCGTCGGATGCGAGCGGACGGCCACGCACCCGGACGGCCCGCGCCGGACGGCCGGGACGCCGGAGAACTGCTGCGCCGGTGCGCACGGGACGTGGTGGACGTCGCCGAGGGCATCCGTGCGGTGTCCGCGCGCACCGGCACCGCGCTGTGCGCGCCGCCCCTGACCGCCTCCGCGCGCCGCCGTCCCCGTACCGGCCTCGCCGCCCGGTGGGCGCTGCTGCGGGCCCTGACGCACACACAGGGGCTCGGCGGCCCGGCGATCACCGCGCCGAAGGGCATGGGCCAGGTGCTCGGCGCCGCCGGTGCGGTACTGGGCCGGGAGAGCCTGGCCGCGCTGGTCGCCGTCACCTCGCTGCGCCTGAGGATCGCCGCCGTGCTGGTCGACCACCCCGAGTTCGAACGCGACCCGGGCATGCGCCGGCTGCTGGAGGCCGTCACCGCCGACCGCGACCTGGAGGCCGTACGGGCGCTGCGCGCGCTGTTCCGGGACCGGGGTGCCCAGCGGGCCCTGTCCGGGCTGGCGCCGCTGATGGCCGAACTGGTCGCCATCCGGGCCCTGCTGGACGAGGACCCCAAGCACGACGAGACCGGCTGGGCGCTCGCGGCGGGGCGCGAGGTGCCCGCCGGTCCGCCGCACGATCCGCTGAAGGACACGGACCAGGGGCAGGGCGCGGCCGAGGCCGTCGACCTCACGGACCAGGAGAAGCAGTTCATCGCCACGGAGGGTTCGTTCCTCGGGTTTCTGCGCAACATCGAGGTGCTGTCCACCGACGGGCGGATCCTCGTGCAGAACGTGCGCGGTCCCGACGGTGTCGTCCGCTATGTCGTCCAGGTGCCCGGCATGGCGCCGGGCCGGCCGCGCAGCGACGCCCCGCAGGACTTCGTCGGCGCCTGGCGCAACCTGATCATGACCGACTCGCCCTACACCCGCTCGATCCTGCGCGCCCTGGCGGACTACGGCATCCCGCGCGGCGCCGACCTCGCGCTGATCGGCCACGGCGAGGGCGGGCTCGCGCTGATGAACCTCGCCCAGGACGAGGAGTTCTGCCGCACCTACCGGGTCACGCACGTCGTCGCCGTCGGCTCGCCGGTCGACGACAAGAAGCCCGCCGACCCGCGCACCTGGGTCGCCGCCATCACCAACCAGCACGACATCGTGGCCGTCCTGGACGGCCGGGACGCGGGCTCCGCGTTCGACCCGCACCCGCACTGGTACGCGGTCGACTACACCGGGCCCACCCACGAGTTCCCGCTGTGCCACATGCTCCGCGAGTACATCGAGCACCTGCGCACGGTCATTCCCGAAGCCCGCGAGGACGTCGACGCGGCGCTCACGCCGTACCGCGGGCCGATCGTGCGCACCCAGGCCTACCAGCTCAAGGACCGCGCCCACCCGCCCGAGGGCTACCCGTTCCTCACCCTGCCGACCACCTCGATCCCGACGACGGCCGGCCCCGTCGACGTGCCGGTGCGCTACTACGACTCCTCCGCCGTCCACCTCTGCTTCCCCGTCTCCGCCGACGCGGCGCGCCGCCTGCTGCCCGGCGTCACCCCGCCGACGCCGAGCCGGCTGGGCCGACGGGCCCTCGCCGTGCTGTCGCTCCACGAGCACCGCTGCTCCACGATCGGCCCGTACACCGAGATCGCCCTGTCGGTCCTGGTCGACGACCTGTGGCGGCCCCGCCCGTACGACATCGGCGCGGACCTGCTGCGCCGGGCCGACCTGCGCCGCACCGGCCGTTACGTGCTCTCCCTCGCCGTCACCAGCGACGAGGCCCGCGTGGTCGCCCGGGAGATCTGGGGCCAGCCCGCGATGCGGACCACCGCCGAGGCCGACCTGATGGGCCGGAAGATCGCCGTACGGTCGGGGGACCTCGGGCTCACCGTCGAGGGCCGGCTCGGACCGGGCATCCGCTGCCCGGAGGCCGACTGGCCCCTCTACGGCCGCCGGGCCGAGAGCACCGTACGCACCCTGGTCCGGGCCCACGGCAGGCTGCGGCTGCACCCCGGCACCGGCGTGCGGCTGCGGCTGGACACCGCGGCCGCCGAACCCCTCGCCGGGCAGCTGCGCCGGCTCGGCCTCGACCGGGCCCGGCCCCTGTTCGTCCTGGCCTGCCCCCAGTTCATGCTCCATCGCAGCGCCGGCACCGTCCTGCCGCGCTGAATCCCCCCTGCCCCTACCCCAGTCGAGTGGGAGCCGCCATGGTGACCGAGACCCCCCGAGCGACCACGGCCTCGGCCGACGAACTGCTCGCGCACGCCGACAGCTTGCGGGCCGACGCCGACCTCATGGACGGCTACGCCCGTCAGCTGCTCGCCACGGCGGCCACCCTGAGCGGCTGCCCGGCGGCGCCCGGCTGGAGCCGCCCCACCCTGGAGCAGCAGGCCGCCGCCTGCACCACGGCGGCCCGGCAACTGCGCACCGCCGCCGCGGCGTTGGACACCCACACACGAGCGGGGGACCGGGACTGAACCCGCTCGGCGAGCGGCCTCAGGGTTTGCGGGCCACCCCCACGTACACCGGCTGCTCCTGAAGGACCCGCGTTCCCGGCTCGGGGTGCCAGCGCGTGGCCGCTACGACGCCCGGTTCGCACAGGTCCAGGCCGTCGAAGAAACGGCTCACCTCGGCGTGCGAGCGCGCCCGGACGTGGGTGCCGCCGGCGCGGTAGACGGCCGCGATCCGTTCCCAGACCTCCGGGTCGAACTCGGCACCGGCGTGGGAGAGCGTCAGAAAGCTGCCCGACGGCAGCGGCTCCAGCAGGGTGCGGACGACACCGTGGGGATCCTGCTCGTCGGTGACGAACGGCAGCAGCGCGATCAGCGAGAGGCTCACGGGCCGGCCGAGGTCCAGATGTTCCCGGGCGAACTCCATGATCCGCTCCGGCTCGCGGACGTCGGCGTGCAGATAGGCGGTACGGCCCTCGGGCCTGCCCTGGAGCAGGGCTTCGGCGTGCCGCAGCACGATCGGGTCGTTGTCGACGTACACCACCCGGGCGCTCGGGGTGACCTCCTGGACGACCTGGTGCAGGTTCGGCTCGGTGGGGATCCCGGTGCCCACGTCCAGGAACTGGTCCACGCCCTGACGGGCGACGAAGCGGGCGGCCCGGTGCATGAACTCCCGGTTGGCCCAGGCCGCGTCCTTGGCGCCCGGGAAGAGCTCGAGCACCTTGCTCGCGGCCTCGGCGTCGACGGCGTAGTGGTCCTTGCCGTCCAGGAACCAGTCGTACATCCGCGCCGAGTGCGGCTTGCCGGTGTCGATCCGCTCGGGGCTGAATCCGGTGTCTGTCACGTCTGTCGGCTCTCCGTCAGGGGTGGGGGGTGATCGGGTGGTCGTCAGCGGCAGCGAGAGGCCGCCGCGCTGTGGTGGCGGTGCCAGACGGCCGCGACCACACGGCCGTCGGGCAGGGTGTGCCGGGTCGGCCCCTCGTCCGGTACGAAGCCGGCCCGGGCCAGGGCCCGCCGGCTCGCGGTGTTCCCGGGCTCCGCACCCGCCCGGACCGTGCTCAGTCCGGCATGAGTGTGCGCGAGAGCGGCGCCCGCCCGGAACAGCTCCGCGCCCAGGCCCTGGCCGCGGCAGGCCGGCGCCAGCCAACCGCCCATCTCGCCCGTGCGGTGCTCCAGTTCGAGGGCGCCGGCATAGCCGAGGTCCGACCTGCGCACGCACACGAGCAGCAGGGGATCGTCCGGGCCGGGTGCGTACGGCTGGGCCAGCTTCCGGGGCACCCGGCGGCCGTCGTCGCCGGCCGGCCGCCAGGCGAGCAGGGCCTTGCGGGTGCCAGGATCGGGCAGCACCCGGTCCGCCTGGGTGCCGAGCCAGTGCTGCGCCTCGGCATCGGCGCAGGCGGCGAGCGCCGCCGCCACGTCCAGCCGGGTCCGGGGTGTGAACAGCAACAGCCGTTCGGTGGCCAGGACGTGCCGGCCGGCCTCGGGCCCGCACCGCCCGGGCACGGGAAGCCCGTCCGTGGCGGCCCGCCTCCGGCGGATCACCGACCAGACCATGCACACCCCCGAGGGAACGGCTCGCGCGACGACCCGGAACCCGTGCGGACGCCGAGCCCCGACGGATGCGGACCTCCCGCACCGGCGGCGAATGTACCGGGGTTCGGGGGCTGGTGGGGGGTGCGCAGGGGTGGTTTCGGCACGGGAGGGCGGGGAGCGACGCGGCGGGGCGGTGGCGTGGGCCGGGGCAGTGCCGGGGGTCAGCGGCCTTGTTCCCGGGAGCCCGGCTTGGGGTGGGTGCGGGTCCAGGACGGGTCGGCGGACGGCGCCGGGGCGGGAGCGGGAGAGGCGGCGACGAGGTGCATGGGCATCCTTCGGACTGGTGGGGGATGGTCCGTTGGCGGTCGAGGGGGGGAGTGGCGGGCGTGGTCTCAGCCGTCGTCGTACGGCAGCTCCGCCCAGACGACCCGGGCGCGCCCGCCGGACTCCGGCGTCACGCCCCAGTCGCGGCTCAGCGCGTCGACGAGGAAGAGCCCGCGCCCGTGCTGGTCGTCGGGTCCCGGGCGGCGCGCCGCCGGCAGCGTGGGGCCGCCGTCCTGGTCCTCGACCTCGATCCGTATCAGGTCCGCCGTACCGTGCAGCCGGCAGGCGATCCGTTCGCCGGCCGCGTGCACAAGGGCGTTCGTGACCAGCTCCGAGGTCACCAGGACCGCGTCGTCCCGGGGGCCGTCCGGCACGCCCCAGGCGGTCAGCAGGTCATCTACGACACGCCGGGCCGTGCCGACGGCCGTCGGCTGCGCGGCCAGGTCGAACGCGGCGGCCGAGCGGGCGAGCGGGTCCCCGGAGGCGAGCCGGTCGGGGCCGAGGGGCCCAGGGAGTCGACCGGGACGCCCGCCTCCGGGTGGTCTCGGGCCGCCGGCGGGGACCGGCGGTCGATGCGCATGGTCCGGGGCGTCCGGGGCGGGGTGGGGGTGGTCCCCGGTGTCCTCCCGGGCGGGGCGCGGGCGGTCGTCGGTGTCGCCCGACGCCGGGCGTGGGCGCTCCCGGTCCGAGGCTCGGTCCGGGGCGTCCGTCGCGTCGGCGCAGGGGTCTGGTCCGTCAGCGGCGTACGCCCACCCGTGTCGGCGTTCCGCGCCGTCCAGGCTGCGGTTTGGCTGGTTTGCGCCGTGCAGGGGCGGGTGTGGGCGGTGGGCACGGTCCGGCGTCGGGTCCCGGTGGTCCGCGCTGTCCGGAGCCCGCTCTGAGCGGCTCGGGTTGTCCGGAACCCGGTCCGACCGGCTCGCGTCGTGCGGTGCCGGGTGTGGTCGGTCCGCGTCGGTGGGGGACCGGTACGGGTGCTGTATGGAAGCGGAAGTCGGGTCCGGGCGGTCCCCGGCCCGGGGCCGGCGGGGTACCGCCGGGAGGCGCAAGGAGCCGGGAGGCAGGGGTGGTCGGGCGGGGCTCCGGTGCTCGGGTGGGTCGTGGAGCGGCTGGGGGACAGAGGGCGGAGCCATCGCCGTGCGCCTTTCGTCCGGCCTCGCGTGGGGGGTGTGGGGGTCGGCCGACCGCGCGCAGCAGACGACACGCCTCCCACGAGGCCGTGGTGTGGCCCGGTCTCCCCCAACCCGGCCGTGGCGCCTGCTCCTTGGGTCGGCCGGAGCAGTGGTTCCACTGTGGCATCCGCCAACGACGCCTCGCAACCGGCAAGTTGAAATTTGCAAGTGGCGAAGTGCATGCTGCTTCGGCCGGAACGTGATCGAATGGGCCCGGAGAGCGATCGTGCGCGACAGTGTCCCAATGACCTGGTGAGGGGGTGTGGGGCGTGACCACGGAGACCGACTGGGGAGGCGCCCCCTCCGTCCTGCGCATGATCCTCGGCCGGCAGCTGGAGGAGCTGCGCACCCGGGCCGGCCTCAGCTACGCCGAGGCGGGCGCCGCCATCGGGGTCAGCCACTCCACCATCCGCCGCATGGAGGCCGCCAAGGTGGCCCGGCTGCGCCTCGCGGACGCCGAGAAGCTGCTCCAGGTCTACGGCGTCACCGACCAGGACGAGATCGACACCTTCCTGAAGTCCGTGCGTGAGGCCAACAAGCGCGGCTGGTGGCACACCTACCGCGATGTGATGCCCGACTGGTTCGCCGCGTATCTCAGCCTGGAACAGGCCGCGTTGCAGATCCGCGCGTACGAGAACCAGTTCGTGCACGGCCTGTTGCAGACGGAGGACTACGCCCGGGCGCTGCTCGGCGCCGAGAACCCGCACGCCTCCGCCGAGGCCACCGAACGCCGGGTCGCGCTACGCATGCGCCGCCAGGAACTGCTGGCCCGCGAGGCGCCGCCGCGGGTGTGGGTGGTCATGGACGAGACGGTGCTGCGCTGGCCGGTCGGCGGGCCGCAGGTGATGCGGGCGCAGATCGACCACCTCGTCGAGGTGAACCGGCTGCCCCATGTGACCCTGCAGCTCATGCCGTTCGCCCACGGCCCGCACCCGGCGATGCGGGCGGGCGCCTACCACCTCTTCCGGTTCAGAGCCCGCGAACTGCCCGACATCGTGTACCTCAACGGCCTGGTCGGGGCCGTCTACCTCGACAAGGCGGACGACGTCGTGGTGTACCGGGAGGCGCTGGACCGGCTCGGCGCCCAGGCCGCACCCGCCCGCAAGACAGAGGCCCTGCTCGGCGCGATCCGCAAGGAGCTGTGACGAACCCGCTCGTACGCAAGCCCCCCACCCCGACCCGAATGGGAGACACGGCGTTGCCCGACAACGGATGGCCGGCCGACCGCATCGACACCGAGAACGCCCACTCCGCCCGCATCTACGACTACATCCTCGGCGGCAAGGACTACTACCCCGCCGACAAGGAGGCCGGTGACGCCATGTCCAGGGAGTGGCCCGCGCTCCCGGTCCACATGCGCGCCAACCGCGACTGGATGAACCGCGCCGTGCGCTGGCTCGCCGAGGAGGCGGGCATGCGCCAGTTCCTGGACATCGGCACCGGCATCCCCACCTCGCCCAACCTGCACGAGATCGCCCAGGCCGTGGCCCCCGAGTCCCGGGTGGTCTACGTCGACAACGACCCGATCGTCCTCACCCTCTCCCAGGGCCTGCTGGCCAGCGCGCCCGAGGGCCGAACCTCCTACATCGAGGCCGACTTCCGCGATCCGGCGGCCATCCTGGACGCGCCGGAACTGCGCGAGACCCTGGACCTGGACAAGCCCGTCGCGCTCACCGTCATCGCCATCGTCCACTTCATGCTCGACGAGGACGACGCGGTCGGTGTCGTACGCCGCTTGCTGGAGCCGCTGCCCCCGGGCAGCCATCTGGCGATGTCCATCGGCACGGCCGAGTTCGCGCCCGAGGAGGTGGGCCGGGTCGCCCGTGAGTACGCGGCCCGCAACATGCCGATGCGGCTGCGCACCCTCGACGAGGCCCATGAGTTCTTCGAGGGCCTTCAGCTGGTCGAGCCGGGCATCGTCCAGGTCCACAAGTGGCGGCCCGACGGCACCGGCGAGCAGAACATCCGCGACGAGGACATCGCGATGTACGGCGCGGTCGCCCGCAAGCCCTGACCGGACGGCCGGCGAGCCCGGTCGGCCACCGCCGGGCCCCGACAGACCAGGGGCCGGGGTCCGCACCCACCTCCCGGACCCCGGCCCCGCCCTTTTCCCGCACAGCGAGCCGGGCTGCCCCCCGGCCCGCTAGCGTGGGCCCATGTACGCCACCCGAGCCTCCCGGCGCGTGCAGGCGCCCCCGCACGCCGTCTACCGGGCCCTGACCGACGCCGACGCGATCGCGGCCTGGCGGGTCCCGGACGGCATGACCGCCCGCGTCCACACCTTCGAGGCCCGGGAGGGCGGCCACTTCCGGGTCTCCCTGACCTACGACGACGCGTCCGCCACGGGCAAGTCGGGCGGGCACACGGACACGTACCACGGCCATTTCGCCAGACTCGTGCCCGGCGCGCTGGTGGTGGAGGTGTTCGAGTTCGAGACCGGTGACGACGCCGTAAGGGGGACGATGACCATGACCACCACGCTCACCGCGGCCGACGGCGGCACCGACGTGGAGATCCTGCACGAGGGCATCCCCGACGACATCCCCCGCGAGGACAACGAACGGGGCACCCGCATGGCCCTCGACAACCTCGCCCGGCTCGTCGAAGGGCCGCACGCCCGCCGGCCGTCCGAGGCGGAATGACCGAAAGGACGCGGAGAAGCGACCGGAATTCGGCACAACCGTCCGGCGGCCTCATGTTCCGGGACCGAAGTGGGAAAAAGCCGAGGGGAAGCGGAACCGGCGCGAGGGAAATGAGGTCTTAAAGGCCGTCGACGGCCGGGATCAGCCCGGTCGTAACGAAACCGGGGGAATGAGACCTATGTCCGCGCGTAGTCGCACAACCCTGATCACCGCCGTCGCCCTCACCGGCGGCCTCACCCTCGCCGCCGTCACGCCCGCCCTCGCGGGAGCCGGCGCCAGCCACACCACCCGTGCCTCCGCCGTGTCCTCCGCCCAGGGCGACCCGCGCAACGCCACCCAGCACGTGGCCGACTTCTACGGCGCCTACATCGACGCCGTCTGGTCCACCGACGACAGGTCCGCCGGCACCGCCGCCAAGGCGCTGCGTGCCTTCTACCTCTCCGGCGCCGAACAGAGGAAAGTCGCCGCCTTCGAGAAGAAGGAGCACGCCGACGGCATTCTCTTCGCGCAGGACGTGCCGGTGAAGTGGCAGGTGACCTACACCGGTTCCGGCGCCGGACACGCCACCAGCCGGGTCACGCTCACCTGGGGTGACGGGCCGCACGCCGAGGTCAGCCGGATCGACGTCCGGTCCGACCTGAATACCCTGAAGATCACCGACCTCAGGTCGGTCCGCTGACCGGGGGGCGTGCGGCCCCGCCCCGCCCCACTCGGGGCGGGGCCGCACGCCCGTCCGACAGCAGGGGCCGTGCAGCGCGCGTGCGCCTCGGCCACCATCGCCGCGTCGGAGGCACCCGTGGAGCCGCACCGGGGTGACCCCGATGGCCCCTTCCTCAGCCGTGCCGGAGGCTGTCCGCGTCGGCGGCCCGGCCATGGTGGTGGCGGCGGCGGTCGACGGCCGTGCGGTGCAGCGCGATCAGCGCGGCGTCGTCGCCCAGCCGGCCGCCCACATGGGTGAGCAGATCGCGCCGCACGTGGTGCATCAGCGCCTCGGGGCTGTCGTCGGTCCAGCGCACGACCCGCTCGGTGAGCGGATAGAACCGGCCGCGGGCGTCCCGGGCCTCCACCACGCCGTCGGTGTACAGGAGCAGGGTGTCACCGGGCTCGAAGGAGAACACGTCCAGCGTGCGCTCCGTGCTGCTGTGCACCCCGAGCGGCGGGGACGGGTGCAGGCTCGGGACCGTGACGGCGTGGCCGGGGCTCAGCAGCAGCGGCGGCGGATGGCCGCAGCTGGTCATCCGGGTCACCGGATCCCGGTCCGGGATCTCCACCAGCAGCGCCGTGGCGAACCGCTCGCCCGCCTCCTCCGGCGGGTCCAGTTCCTCCGCGTAACGGGTGACACTCTGCTCCAGCTGGGCGGCCAGCTCGGCGAGCGTCATGTGCCGGTGCGCGCTCTCCCGGAACGCGCCGAGCAGCAGCGCCGCCTCGCCGATGGCGGACAGGCCCTTGCCGCGCACATCACCGATCAGGACCCGTACCGAGCCGTCGCACCGGGTCGCCGCGTACAGGTCGCCGCCGATCTGTGCCTCGTCCTCCGCCGCCAGATACAGCGAGGCGATCCGCAGCGGGCCGATCTGCTCGGGCAGCGGCCACATCAGCACGTGCTGCGCGGCCTCGGCGACCGTGCGGACCTGGGCCAGCTGGGCCTGACGGCGCTCCCGCAGGGCGCTGTAGATCACCAGCATCACCGTCAGCACCGCGAGGGTGATGATCTGCACGATGTGGTTCATGGTGCCGATCCCGCCGTGGGTGAAGCCGATGAGGACCTGTGCGGCCAGCGCCAGCCCCCCGACGGCCGCCGTGGTCCGGGGCCCTGCGAAGGAAGGGGTGATCGCGGGCGCGATCACCAGGGCCGGGCCGAGGTGGACGCTGGTGGGGGCACGCATGTCCACCATCGTGATCACCACGATGAGCAGGATCGGGAGCAGCAGCAGAGCGTGTGCCGACTGCCACGGCTGCCGCGGACCCGCACTGAGCCGGGGCCTCATTCCTACAGGGTGCGCCTGTGCGGGACGCGATGCACGTGAGTACCGCCGCGGGGCCGGTGACACGGCAGCCGGCGGAGCGGTACGGGGGCGAGGCCCGCGCGTGCTGCCCGGGCACTCCGCCGCAGGTCGGGACGGGCGGGCCGCCGAGAACCGGCGGGCCGTACGCCGTGTCGGTGCGATCGCGCCGGGTACCCGTACGACCCCCGGGTCCGAACCGGCCGACCCGGGCGTGCCGGGGCCGCGAACGGAGATGCCATGACGCACAACGGGGAGGGCACCGCCCCACTCCGGCGACCGGAGGTCACCGAGCTCCGCCTCGCCGGGGGCGGACCGGACCAGCCCGTCGCGCCGTCACCGGGACACCCGGGGCAGCCGGAGCTGCCGCAGGACCGCAGCCAGGCGATCCTGGAGGCCACCAAGGAGATCGGCGCCCTGCTCAAACGCGCCGGCCACCCCTTCGCGCTCGCCGGCAGCGTGGCCGTCTACGCCCACGGCGGCAGCCGTTACCTCCAGCACGATGCCGACTTCTGCGTGCTCTCCGACGACGCCGAGGCGGTGGTGGCCACCCTGCGCGAGGCCGGCCTCCCCATCCGGACCCCGCCCGAGGACTGGCTGCTGAAGACCACCTGCCGCGGGCAGAACGTCGACATCATCTTCTCCCTCGCGCACCAGCCCGTCACCAAGGACATGCTGGAACGCGCCCATGTCCTGCCGGTCGACTCGGTGCTGATGCCCGTCCTCTCCCCGACCGACCTGATCCACAGCCTGATCAGCGCCTTCTCGGAGCACTACTGCGATTTCGGGGCCGTCCTGCCGGTGGCCCGCGCCGTGCGCGAGAAGGTCGACTGGGACGAGCTCCGGGCGGCCTGCGGCGACCAGCCCATGCCGGCTGCCTTCCTCTTCCTCCTCGAACGGCTGAACGTGATCGACCCCCAGGAGGGGCAGCCATGACCGACACGAGCCCGCCGCCCCCGTCGGCGGCCGGCAACCTGGACTACCGCGTCGCGCACCTCGCCGAACGTCTGGCCACCGGGGACCTCGGAGAACTCGGCGTACGGCTGGAACTGCGCGGCGACGCCATCCTGCTGACCGGCACCGTGCCGTCCAGCCAGTGCCGGGACGACATCTGCCACATGGCCCGCGAGGAGCTGGCGGGGCACCCCGTCCACTGCGACATCCTCATCGCCGGGACCTCCTCGCCCGACCACGGAGAGGACCTGACATGATCCGCGTCGCGGCCGTAGGGGACATCCACATGGCGCCCGAGAGCCAGGGCACGCTGCGTCCCTCCTTCGAGACGCTGCCCCGGTGCGCCGACGTCCTGCTGCTCGCCGGGGACCTCACCCGGCACGGCACGACCGAGGAGGCCGCCGTCGTCGCACGGGAGATCAAGGACCTCGGGGTGCCGGTCGTCGCCGTCCTGGGCAACCACGACCACCATGACGAACGGCCCGAAGAAGTCGCCGCGACCCTGCGCGAGGCGGGCGCCTACGTCCTGGAGGGCCAGGCCGCCGTCGTCACCGCCGGCGAGGCCCGGATCGGGGTCGCCGGGACGAAGGGCTTCGGCGGGGGATTCGTCGGACGCTGCGCCGGGGAGTTCGGCGAACCCCTCATGAAGGAGTTCGTCCGCTACAGCCGCCAGTGCGCCGATGGCCTGCAAAGTGCCCTGAAGGACCTGGCCGACCGGAACTGCGACGTGCGGATCGCCCTGACGCACTTCTCACCCGTGCCGGACACCCTGGCCGGGGAGCCGGCCGAGATCTACCCGTTCCTCGGCAGCTATCTGCTCGCGGAGGCCATCGACACCGCGGGCGCCGACCTCGCCGTGCACGGCCACGCCCACGCCGGCACCGAGCACGGCATGACCAGCGGCGGCGTCCGCGTACGGAACGTCGCCCAGCCGGTCATCGGACAGGCCTTCCACGTGTACAACCTGCCGGGCCACGGGGAGCACACACAGGGGTGAGCCCACGGGCGGCTGAGGCGGCCGGACGGCGCGGTGCCGCGCTGTGCACGATGACACCCACACCGGGGCAGCATCCGTCGGACCGGCGGCGCCGCAGGGCACGAACCTCCGGCCGAGCAGGCGGTGAAGGGGCCAAAGGCCGTTTCCCGTACGTCACTTGAGCCGCGCGTGCCCTTCCTCACCGCCACCGGTTTGCCGGGCGCCGGTCCTGGCTACGCGGTCGGCAGCAGACCGTGAAGCCCCGCCGAAGGAGGCCGTTATGCACGACGAGCGCCGCGGCCGCACGGTCGTGCCGGACTCCCGGTCGCGCTCCGGAGCGTTCGGTCACCGTTTCCCGCGCACCGGCACCGAACCGGCCACCGCACGCAGCGCCCTGCGGCTGCGCCAGTTGCTGTCCGCCGTCTTCCTGCCGCTGTTCGCCGCGGCGACGGCCGGCTTCGCCATCTGGGCGGCGCGCTCCGGTCCGGGCGACAGCCCTGGCGGCGGCCCGCTGACCGTCCTCGCGGTGGTGTGCGGTGTCCTCGCACTGGCGGCGGCGCTGGATCTCGCGGTGGTCACGGGACGGAGGCGGCGAGAACGGCACACGGACCCCGCAGAGCCCCGCCCCCACCCCTGAACCGGACCCCACAGAGCCCTCCTCCCGCCGCAATCGCCGGGAGGAGGGCGCGGTCGGCGCCCAGCTCGCGCAGGGGCCGCTTCCAGTTCCTCGCCCCCGAGACCACCGACCTGGACCTCGCGACGGCAGCCCGCACCGCCACGCGCCCCGGCATCGGTGAGTGCGCGAGACGCCGCACGTGCAGCATCCCGTAAGGGGCGGCGCTCACCGATTGACGGCCCTCATCCCGGCCTCGTCATACCGCTCACCCGCCGCCGCAGGCAGCTCCGCGTCGATGCGGGCCAGATCGTCCTTGGTCAGCTCGATACCGACCGCACCGGCGTTCTGCTCCAGGTAGCTGCGGCGCTTGGTGCCGGGGATCGGCACCAGGTCCTCGCCCTGGGCCAGTACCCACGCGATGGCCAGCTGGGCCGGCGTCACGTCCTTCTCGGCGGCGATCTCCTTCACCTTGGCCGCCAGCCGCAGGTTCGCCTCCAGGTTGGCGTCCGTGAAGCGCGGGTTGTTGCGGCGGAAGTCGTTCTCGTCCAGCTCGTCCGGCGAGGTGAAGCGGCCCGCGAGGAAACCACGGCCGAGCGGGGAGTACGGCACGAAGCCGATGCCCAGCTCCCGGCAGGCCGGCAGCACCTCGGCCTCCACGTCCCGCGTCCACAGCGAGTACTCGCTCTGCACGGCGGTGATCGGGTGCACGGCGTGTGCCCGCCGGATGGTCTCCGCGCTCGCCTCGCTCAGCCCGATGTGCCGCACCTTGCCCTCGGCGACCAGCTCGCCGAGCGCGCCGACGGTCTCCTCGATGGGCACGTTCGGGTCGACCCGGTGCTGGTAGTACAGGTCGATGTGGTCGGTGCCCAGCCGCGTCAGCGATCCGTGGACCGAGCTGCGCACGTGCTCGGCGGATCCGTCCTGCCGGCCGACGGTGCTCATGTCGCCCGGCACGGCGTCGTCCATCCGGTAGTTGAACTTGGTCGCGAGCACATACTCGTCGCGGTGCCCGCGGATCGCCTCGCCGACCAGTGACTCGTTGGTCAGCGGGCCGTACACCTGCGCGGTGTCGAGGAAGTTGACGCCCAGTTCGAGGGCCCGGCGGATGGTCGCGATGCCCTCCTCCCGGTCGGCGGAGCCGTAGAAGGCGGACATGCCCATGCATCCGAGGCCGATGGCCGATACCTGGAGGTCCCGCAGACTGCGCTTCTGCATGTGATGTCCCAGCCTTTCCTGCACATTCGACGGTCGTTTCGTACGGCGCACGGGTCGGTGCCCTCGCGTGCCGTACGTCTGCGACGCTACGAGTTGGAGCGCTCTCCAAGTCAAGCAACGCTCCGGGCCCGGCCAGGAATGCAGCCGCACCGGCAGCTCGAACTGGTCGTTCTGGCCGGAGGGCACGAGGGCGCGCTGCTCCGGACGGGTGCAGAGGTTCACGACGGGCGCGACCGTCCGCTGCATGGTGGAGGCGATCTCCTCCGGCCGAGGTGACGCGAGATCAGAGGGCGGGCACGGCGAGGTGGATGTCCGACAGCCGGTCCGGGACGTCCTCGATGCCGGTCGCCGTGGCCGAAGGAGAAGCGCGCGTTGTTGCCGCCGTCCCGGCCCTGCCGAGCCGTGATGAACTGGCCGTCATCACAGGGGAGTTCGTGAGGGCGGCTCCGGCACCGCGGGCACGGGCGCCCCGCCGAGCCGTTGAAGGGGCCTGCTTTGGAGGACGGATCCGAGGGGGCGGAGGTTGCCTCTGAGGCCCGGATTCCGCCGATTCGGACCTGTGGGTCTTCCCACACCCCCACGCATCCGCAAAGGATCTTGACGACCGCCTCCCGGCTCGCTGAACTGTCACCGATCGGGTCTCACCACCACAGAGACCCACACCGGGGGAGGGACCGGGCGCATGTCGGAACGACAGCGGCGCAAGCAGCAGGTGACGATGACGCATGTCGTGATCGCACTCACCAGAACCGAGGCACGCACCGGCGGCTGAACGCGCGGGCGCCGCGACCCGCACGCGGGGGTGGGCCGGCCGGGAGAGATCCGTACATCTATACGATGGCGGCCGATACGGGTGGATGACCGAAAAACACCCCGCGGCCGGAATACCGGGATCGGGGTGAAGGGGGCGATGCACATGACGGGGGAGCCGAAGGCGATGGGCTGCCGTGCCTCATGACGACTGAAGCGCGCACAGAGTGGTGCCGCGCACTGCTCGCACGGCTGGTCCGGTTCACCGGGCGCACGCTGCGGGGCGAGTGGCACGCCATCGTCGTCGAACCGGTACGGCGCCTCACGCGGCGCGGACTGTCCGGGCTGCTGCTGGGGTTCGTCGCCGCGTTCGGCGTCATCTTCTTCCACGCGATCGCCCAGCACCCGCTCGGCGCGGTGTGGGTGACCCGGCTGGGCGGCGTCAGGGCCGACCTGCCGCTGTGGCTGTCGCTGCTGCGCACACCCGTGTCGCTGTACGTCCCGGCGCTCGATCTGCCGGTGTGGGCGGGCATCACCCAGCTGTTCCTCGCCTTCGCCTGGGCCGAACTGGCCCTGGGCCGGGCCCGGACGCTGGCGATCTCCTACGCCACCACCCTGGCCGGCACGCTCACCGCGCGCGTGATGATCGCGCTGGGTCCCGGCTGGGGCGGCTTCGGGCTGCCGCACCAGTACGCCGAGGTGCTCGACACCGGACCGTCCGCGGCCGTCGTCGGTCTGTTCACCTATCTCTCGGTGGTGAAACGGGCGCCCGTGGTGTTCACCCTGACCGGCGGCTCGATGGTGTGGGAGTCCATCGCCGTACCCAACCTGGCCGGCCGCGAGCACCTGATCGCGGTGGCCTCGGCGATCGTCCTCGGCCTGCTGCACGGCCGCCGTGCACGACTGCGGAACCTTCTGCGGGCCGTTCCGCGGTCCCTGCTGCCCGTCCGTGACCGCGGACCCGCGCCCACGGAACCACCCACGGTCCCCGTCCCCGCCCCCGCACCGCCCCGGACCGTGCCCGTGCCGGCGAGCGTCGAACGGCCGCGGACCGGGGCGCAGGAACGGTCGCAGGACACGGCGATGACCTCCCTGGAGTGCTGATCGAACCCTGCTCGTGCCTGTGGCGCCGCCCACCCCGTCAATGTGATGGTTTTCGCACGTCGACACGAGCGGCCACCCCCTAAGGTTGCCGCGAGGTACGGCAGGGCGTGGCTGACACCATGGTGTTCGTCGCCGACAGGCAGCTGAAGGGAATCCAGGATGTTCCGCAAGGTGCTGGTCGCCAACCGTGGAGAGATCGCGATCCGCGCGTTCCGGGCGGGCTACGAACTCGGCGCGCGCACCGTCGCCGTGTTCCCGCACGAGGACCGCAACTCGCTGCACCGGCTGAAGGCCGACGAGGCGTACGAGATCGGAGAACCCGGGCATCCTGTGCGGGCATATCTGTCCGTCGAGGAGATCGTGGGCGCCGCCCGCCGGGCCGGCGCCGACGCCGTCTACCCGGGCTACGGCTTCCTGTCCGAGAACCCCGAACTCGCGCGCGCCTGCGAGGAGGCGGGCGTCACCTTCGTCGGCCCGAGCGCGGCCACCCTGGAGCTGACCGGCAACAAGGCCCGCGCCGTCGCCGCCGCCCGGGCCGCCGGCGTACCCGTGCTCGGCTCCTCCCAGCCCTCCACCGACGTGGACGAACTGGTGCGCGCCGCCGAGGAGATCGGCTTCCCCGTCTTCGTCAAGGCCGTCGCGGGCGGCGGCGGGCGCGGCATGCGCCGGGTGGAGGACCCGGCCCAGCTGCGCGAGTCCATCGAGGCCGCGTCCCGGGAGGCCGATGCCGCGTTCGGCGATCCGACCGTCTTCCTGGAGAAGGCCGTCGTCGACCCGCGCCACATCGAGGTGCAGATCCTCGCCGACGGCGAGGGCAACGTCATCCACCTCTACGAGCGCGACTGCTCGCTCCAGCGCCGCCACCAGAAGGTCGTCGAGCTGGCTCCCGCCCCCAACCTCGACCCCGAGGTGCGGGAGCGGATCTGCGCCGACGCGGTGCGCTTCGCCCGCGAGATCGGCTACCGCAACGCGGGGACCGTCGAGTTCCTCCTCGACCCCGCCGGCAACCACGTCTTCATCGAGATGAACCCGCGCATCCAGGTCGAGCACACCGTGACCGAGGAAGTCACGGACGTGGACCTGGTCCAGGCCCAGCTGCGGATCGCCTCCGGCGAGACCCTCGCCGACCTCGGCCTCGCCCAGGACACCATCACCCTCCGCGGCGCCGCCCTGCAGTGCCGTATCACCACCGAGGACCCCGCCAACGGCTTCCGCCCGGACACCGGCCGGATCAGCGCCTACCGCTCCCCGGGCGGCTCCGGCATCCGCCTGGACGGCGGAACCACCCACGCCGGTACGGAGATCAGCGCGCACTTCGACTCGATGCTGGTCAAACTCACCTGCCGCGGCCGGGACTTCAAGGCGGCCGTCGGACGCGCCCGGCGTGCCGTGGCCGAGTTCCGCATCCGCGGTGTGGCCACCAACATCCCCTTCCTGCAGGCCGTCCTGGACGACCCGGACTTCCAGGCGGGCCGGGTCACCACCTCCTTCATCGAGCAGCGCCCCCACCTGCTCACCGCCCGCTCCTCCGCGGACCGCGGCACCAAGCTGCTCACCTACCTCGCGGACGTGACCGTCAACAAGCCGCACGGCGAACGCCCGGACCTGCTCGACCCGGTCACCAAGCTGCCGCCGCTGCCGGCCGGCGAGCCGCCCGCCGGCTCCCGCCAGCTGCTGGTCGACCTCGGCCCCGAGGGCTTCGCCCGCCGGCTGCGTGAGTCGCCGACGATCGGTGTCACCGACACCACCTTCCGCGACGCCCACCAGTCCCTGCTCGCCACCCGCGTGCGCACCAAGGACCTCCTCGCCGTCGCCCCGGTCGTCGCCCGCACCCTGCCGCAGCTGCTCTCCCTGGAGTGCTGGGGCGGCGCCACCTACGACGTCGCCCTGCGCTTCCTCGCCGAGGACCCCTGGGAGCGGCTGGCCGCCCTGCGCGAGGCGGTGCCCAACATCTGCCTGCAGATGCTGCTGCGCGGCCGCAACACCGTCGGCTACACGCCGTACCCGACCGAGGTGACCGACGCCTTCGTGGAGGAGGCCGCAGCCACCGGCATCGACATCTTCCGGATCTTCGACGCCCTCAACGACGTCGGCCAGATGCGCCCCGCCATCGACGCCGTACGGGAGACCGGCACGGCGATCGCCGAGGTCGCCCTCTGCTACACCGCCGACCTCAACGACCCCGCCGAGCGGCTGTACACGCTCGACTACTACCTGCGGCTGGCCGAGCAGATCGTCGAGGCCGGCGCGCACGTCCTCGCGGTCAAGGACATGGCCGGGCTGCTGCGCGCCCCCGCCGCCGCCAAGCTCGTCTCGGCGCTGCGCCGCGAGTTCGATCTGCCCGTGCATCTGCACACGCACGACACGGCCGGCGGCCAGCTCGCCACCTACCTCGCCGCGATCCAGGCGGGCGCCGACGCCGTGGACGGCGCGGTGGCCTCCATGGCCGGTACGACGTCCCAGCCGTCGCTGTCGGCGCTGGTGGCCGCCACCGACCACTCCGACCGTCCGACCGGGCTCGACCTGCAGGCCGTCGGCGACCTGGAGCCGTACTGGGAGGGCGTGCGGAAGATCTACGCGCCCTTCGAGGCGGGCCTCGCCTCCCCGACCGGGCGCGTCTACCACCACGAGATCCCCGGCGGCCAGCTGTCCAACCTGCGCACCCAGGCCGTCGCCCTCGGCCTCGGTGACCGCTTCGAGGACATCGAGGCCATGTACGCCGCCGCCGACCGGATCCTCGGCCGTCTGGTCAAGGTCACCCCGTCCTCCAAGGTGGTCGGTGATCTCGCCCTGCACCTGGTCGGCGCCGGTGTCTCGCCCGAGGACTTCGAGGAGACGCCCGACCGGTTCGACATCCCGGACTCGGTGATCGGCTTCCTGCGCGGCGAGCTGGGCACCCCGCCCGGCGGCTGGCCCGAGCCGTTCCGCACCAAGGCGCTGCAGGGCCGGACCGCGCCCAAGCCGGCGCCCGAGCTGTCCGCCGAGGACCGCGAGGGTCTCGCCAAGGATCCGCGGGCCACCCTCAACCGGCTGCTGTTCGCGGGCCCGACACGGGAGTTCGACACGCACCGGCAGGCCTTCGGCGACACCAGCGTGCTGGACAGCAAGGCGTTCTTCTACGGCCTGCGCCCGGCCAAGGAGTACGCCGTCGACCTGGAGCCCGGCGTCCGGCTGCTGATCGAGCTGCAGGCGATCGGCGAGGCCGACGAGCGGGGCATGCGCACGGTGATGTCCACGCTCAACGGCCAGCTGCGGCCCATCCAGGTCCGCGACCGCGCCGCGGCGTCGGACGTGCCGGTGACGGAGAAGGCCGACCGTGCCAACCCCGGCCACGTGGCGGCGCCGTTCGCCGGTGTGGTGACCCTGGCGGTGGCCGAGGGCGACGAGGTGGCCGCCGGTGCCACCGTCGCCACCATCGAGGCGATGAAGATGGAGGCCACCATCACCGCGCCGAAGGAGGGCCGGGTGTCCCGGCTGGCCATCAACCGCATCCAGCAGGTGGAGGGTGGCGACCTACTGGTGGAGCTGGCCTGACACGGCGCCCGGCACCTACCCGCTCGCCGGCGCTCAGTCCCAGAGCGGGTAGGTCATGACCTGCTTGAACCCATCGGGCCGGTCATCGGCGTAGGTGAGGGTCATCCGCGTGTAGTGCTGCACGTGCGGATCCTTCTTCCAGGCCTTGGGTTCGTCGAGCCGGACGGTCACCCGGTAGCCGTGGAAGCGGCCGGCCGCGCAGTACGGCTTGCAGTCGTTGACCATGTTCACACCCCTGGCCGTCGCCTCGTCCGGGCTCCACTGCGACCAGTGGAGCCCGATGAGCCGGCTGTTGCCGTCGCCGCAGGCCAGGATGAAGTCGGTGGGGCGGACGTTCTGCTGCCACATGCAGTCGACGAGGACGGGGCGCGGGGTGTCGGCCTTGACGGCCGCTGTCGGCGGACTCGCCGATGCCGGGGTCATGGCCGCCGGCAGAACGGCGCCCGCTGCGAGGGTGACCGCCGTTGCCCACACTGATCCGCGCATGGTCGCTCCCACCCGTAGTGCTGTGTCCGACCGCGTGCAACCGACGCTACGACCGTACGGCCGATTGCACCAGTCGCGCAGGTCGGGCGGCGTGTCACCCGTGGGCGACGGTCAGGCCGTAGAACGCGACCCGGGCGCCGTTGGTCGTGCTGTCCGAGGAGGACTGGTTGTAGGAGCCGGCCTTGAAGTACTGCTTGTACTGCTGGAACGACGACGGGATGCCGTAGTGGGTGGTGGTGCCGTTGACGGTCAGGTCGACGGTGTTCCCGCCGGAGACGGCGATGGTGTAGCTCCACGTCTTGCCGACCGACACGTGCCCCACGGCGTGCGCGGTCTGCCCGCCGGACGGCGAGTTCTCCGTGCCGAGGACGATGTCGCCGTTCGCGTGGTAGTACAGCTCGAGCAGCGGCTTGGTGGAGGAGCCGCCGCTGCCGAGGTGGATCTGCCCGACGCACACGTTCTTCGTCACGGACACCACCCGCAGGGTCGCGCTCATCCGCTGCGAGCCGGACAGCGCCCAGTCGGCGGCGCTGCCGTCGCGGTTCATCTCGCGCAGCTCGGAGCGGGCGTAGTTCGAGTTCGGCGTGGTGACGCCCTTCTCGGGCGCCCAGAAGGTCATCGCCCCGTCACGGGTGTCGGTGTAGAAGTACGCGTCCTGGTAGCCGTTCGGGCCCTGGAGCCGGGACGACGGGATGGTGGTGGGGCTGCCGGGGGAGCCGACGGGCTCCTGCAGCTCCCAGACCGACAGGTCGAAGTTGCCGCCGGGGGCGACCCGCGGGTCGGCGGCGATGGCGCTGGGGCTGCCGAGGAGGGCGAGGGCCAGGGCGAGGCCCGCGGTGGTCGGCACCGCGAGGAGCCGGGATCGGGTCATGTGGGGGTCCCTTCTGCGAACCGAAGGCCGGACCGGCGGATGCGTTCAGCATGATGAACGCTGAATGCATCCTTGGTCACTGGTGACCCGAGAAGCTAAAGGTCTGAACCAAACACGTCAAGTGGTCCGGCAGGTGTTCAGCAGGCGCCCTCGTCCTGCCACGGCCCCCATTCCGAGGCGCCCGGCACCTCGTTCTGGGTCCACCACTTGGCCTTCCAGTTGTGCTTGTTGTACGAGACCTCGTTCCCCTGCGTGTACACCGCCGTGGAACTCCACGCGGACTTGCAGGAGGTGGGCGTCGGTGTGGGGGTCGGTGTCGGTGTGGGGGTGGGCGGGGTGACACCGGCGAACTGCACCGAGTACTTCGCGAAGTCCCAGGAGTTCTGGGTGACGCTGGAGCACGTCCCGGACGTACGGCCGCCGTTGTCCGGCGGGCTGCACTGCCGGTCGCGGTTCAGGGACCAGAACGTGAAGCGGTCCATGTTGTGGCTCGTCGCGTAGTCGAGCACCGTCTGGAAGTCGGCCTGGGTGAAGTACTCGCCCGAGTCGCTGCGGCCGTTCATGCCCGAGAAGCCCTCGTGGGCGTACGCCGTCGCCTGGTCCCAGCCGAAGGTCGACTGCAGGATCGAGTTGAAGTTGGTCAGCGCGCTGGTCTGGCTCGCCGCCCCGTTGAAGCCGCCGTCGAACGGCATGATGGAGAAGTTGTTCGGGGTGAATCCCTGGGACTTGGCCTCCAGCAGCAGCTGCTTGCCGAACCAGCCGGTGCCGTCCGCGGTGCCGGCCGTCGTCACCGAGACGTACAGCCCCGGGTTGTTCTGCTGGAGGATCTTGGCCGCGCCGATCTCGTTCCTGATGGCCGCGGTGTTCTCGTACTCCGGCTCCTCCAGATCGAAGTCGATGGCGTGCAGCCCGTACTTGGTGATGACCTGCTGGTAGGCCGCCGCCGTGGACGCGGCGTCCGCGCAGGCCTGGCCGAGCTTCGTGCCGCCGTAGCCGCCGATGGAGACCGAGACGTCACCGCCCTTGGCGCGGATCGTGCCGATCATCGACTGTACGGCCGTGTCCGAGGAGACGGGCGCGGTCCCGCCCCAAGTGGGCGAGCAGCCGCCGCCGTTGGGGGCGAGGACGAAGGCCAGCTGGAAGGCCTTCAGGCCGGTGGCGTCCATGATGGCGGCCGGGTCCGGCGGGTCGTTGTCCAGCGGCATCAGATAGGGGGCGGCGGCGTACCAGCGGTTGCTCAACGCGCTCGTCGCGCCCGAGGCGCTGTTCGCGACGAGCGCGGTCGTGCCCGCCGCGGCGAGCGTGACGGCCGCCGCCGCGCCCAGACATGCCCGAAGACGTCTCACTGCGTGCCTCCAGAGGGTGGGGGTGGGGAGGTCCCCCGGGCGGGGAGCCCCACCCTCCGGGAGCTGTTGCGGTCACGTCAATAAGTTGGACTAGACCAACGCGCTCTTTGGACTAGACCATACGATTCCTTTACCTCCCGTCGACCAGTCGCACCGTGAAGGTCCGGTCCAGTGACAGGCTCGCCGTGGTGACGGTCGTGACGTGCGTGCCGGCGTCGTACGACCAGTCGGAGGCGGGCAGCCGGCGGCCGTTCAGGAGGACCTGGGCGGGTGCCGAGTCGCCGTGCACGGTGAACCGGTATGCACGGGCGTCCACCTTGCCGGCGTAGCCGCCCCTGCTCGCGCCCACCGAGACGGTCGTCCCGCCGTCGTCGGAGTGCAGGGACACCCGCTGGGTGGCGGCGGCGCCTTGGGCGAAGTCGCGGGTCACCCCGTCGTCCTCGTAGAGCGTGTAGTGGCTCGTGCCGCGGGCCGCCGGATACAGGTCCCAGTCCAGCTCGTGCCGGTCGCGGGTCTGCCAACTCGTCGTCCCCTTGGGCCACATCGGCACGATCGCTCCCTCGCGCACGAACAGCGGGAGCGTGTCGAGCGGGGCGCGGTAGCCGTTGAGCGTGGTCGGCCCCTGGAAGGTACGGCCGGTCCAGTAGTCCGTCCACGTGCCCTTCGGCAGGTAGATGCCGTCGCGGGTGTCGGAGTCCTGGTACACCGGCGCGACGAGGAGGTCGGGGCCGGAAAGGAACTCGTACTTCGCCTGGTCGGACAGCGTGTTCGGGTCTTGCGGGTACTCCAGCCACAGCGGACGCACCGCGCCGACACCGGTCTTCGCGGCCTCGGCGGAGAGTGTGTACATGTACGGCAGCAGCCGCTCCTTCAGCTGCAGGTACTTCCTGTTGACGGAGGTGTACGGCTCGCCGTCGAGCCAGGGCTGCTGGTCGGCGGGCTTCTTGGTGGTCAGGTCGGTCGCCCAGCCGTCCATGGTCATGATGGCCGGCAGGAACGCCTTCCACTGCAGATCGCGGGCGTACATCTTGGCGTCGTGGCGGTAGATGCTGCCCACGTCACCGGTGTCGTAGGCGATGCCGGACATGGTGGCCCCGGCGTAGGCCGGGATCTGCCAGCGGATGTAGTCCCAGGACAGCTTCTGGTCGCCGCTCCACAGCACACCACAGCGCTGTGCGCCCGCCCAGGACACCGGCAGCCACACGAAACCGCGCGCGTCGCTGTTGTCCTCGATCCCCTTCTTGGCGGCGTCGCACGCGTCCAGCGCGAACTTGTAGCCGTTGCCGACCCAGGCCACGTCCAGCTTGGCCACCCGCTGGCCCGCCTTGACCTGGTCGGCGAGCTTGTCGATGCCGTCCTGCGTCCACAGGCCGAGCTGGGCGTGGTGGTCGCGCAGGCCCTGTGCGGTCTGTTCCAGGTTCTCGTACCCGCAGCCGTAGCCGTCGTTGACCAGCATCCAGCCGAGCGGCATCTGGTGCTCGGTGTATCCGTCGGCGATCTTCAGCGCGTCCAGGGTGTGCCGCTCGCCGCGGTTGGCGTTGTGCAGATAGCAGTCGGAGTCGCCGGGTTCGAGGCCGTACACCGGGGGCATGAAGGGCCTGCCCACCAACGCCGTGTACTTGCCGATGACCTGCTTGGCGTCACCGAGGAAGTAGTAGGCGTCCAGGCGCCGTTCCTGCTGACCGGTGGTCACCGGCGAGCCGAAGGTGTACACGCCCGGTGCGAAGGTGTTGCGGAAGACGCCGTAGCCCGCGCTGGAGAGGTAGAACGGCTGGGAGTTGTTGTAGCCGCCCTCGTTCCAGTCGAAGCTGTTGGCCACGTACATCGTCTGCCCGCGGTGCGAGAAGCTGCCGTTCTGCTCGCCGCCGCCGAAGTACTGCTCGTCCGCGCCCCGCACCAGGCTCTGCCGCATGCCACCGGTCGACCAGCGCAGCGGCTTGTCCTCCTGCCAGATCCGCGTCCGGTCGTCGGGCCTGTACAGCCCGAAGCGCAGCGGCTGCTTGTACACGCGCAGGACCGCCTGCGGGGAGCGGATGCCGTAGTAGTCGCCCGCGTCGAAGGAGGAGGTGTGCCGCTCGGGGGCGGGCTCCTTGCGCACGATGGCGGTGCCCGCCGGATCGCTGAGCGAGCCGGACGGGTCGGCCTGCAGCCGCAGCCGGCCTCCCGTCAGGAAGCCGGCCTGCGCGGTGAGCTGCCCGGCCCTGATGGTGTACCTGCCGTCGCCGCCCGAGAAGGACGTGAGATCGCCGGCGTCCGTGGTGGCGGGCAGGTACGCGGTGCCCGTGAAGGAGTTGTCGTGCACGTCGTACGGCACGACCACCACGTGGTACGTCCCCGACGCCCGCGGGATCACCGTGGCCTCCGGATCGGCGGTGCCCGCGCTGGACGCCACCTGCGTGCCGTGGTCGTCGTAGACGTACAGGTCGAAGTCGTCGGAGGGCTTCTCCCACTTGACCGCCAGCGGGACGCCGCCCTCGGGGTTGTCGTCCCAGTATCCGTCCGGCACCGAGACGGTGAGGTCGAAGCGGTCGCAGACCTTGTTGTCCGGGTCGGTCGCGGCGTCCGGGCAGCTCTCGGTGCCCCCGCCGGTGCCCTTGGCGTAGACCGGGCTCTGCCAGCTGACGCTGCCGTGGGCGGGGTCGAGCACGGCGCCGGTGGTGGTGGCGGCCCGGGCGGGCACCGGGGCGGCGAGCAGGGTTCCCGCCAGGGCGGTGGCCAGCCCCAGTGGTACCCAGGCGGACCACGGCACACGGTGGCGCAGTCTTCGCGGTCTTTGCACGGCGGAACAGCTCCCCTCGCAGCACTGCGGACTGACTGTTCTTGCTCTTGATGCTCACAAGCGCTCGAAACGAGCGTCAATCGAGCAACTTCAAGCAGGAAGACTCGAGGCTGACGCAGGTTCATGTCAAGACCGCGGGCCGGAGCGCCGCCGTGCGGGCGCCGCCCGCCGTCCGCGCCTCCGGGCACACCGTGCCGGGCAGTGGACGACATGCCGTACCGCCTTTCGTGGTTGGAGCGTGCGCGTACGGCGGGCGAAGTCGGCGCGGGAAGCACCAGACTTGTCACGATGTCGCCGGACCCGTGGCGGATCATCCGTCGCCTGAGGCACCCTTGACAGTGTGCGTACTGTTTCGCGACGTTTGAGCAGTCGCGTGCGGAGGGGATGCGGCGCACATCGGAACCAGTGGGAGGACGCGCTCGGCGCGTCATGGGGGGAGCGGTCGCCCATGCGATCCATGAGCCATGATCCACACGCCTCACACGCCTCACCGGCCTGTGCCGCCTCGGGCACACCGTTCGCGGAGCCTGTGGAAGGGCGGTCGAACTGAGGTGGAGATCACCATCCACAGACCCGGCGAGCTGACGCCCGAACTGCGCCGGGCCTGGCACCGCGCGATGGACGAGTCGCCCGAGTACTCCAATCCCTTCCTCGCACCGGAGTTCGCGATCGGCGTCGGCCGGTACCGGCGCGGGGCCCGGGTGGCGGTCCTGCGCGAGGGCGGGGAGCCCGCCGGGTTCTTCCCGTACGAGCGAGGCCCGTTCGGTGCCGGACGGGCCATCGGGCTCGGACTGTCCGACTGCCAGGCCCTCGTGCACCGGCCGGGGGTCACCTGGAACGCCGGGGAACTGCTGCGGGCCTGCGGGCTCAGCATCTTCGAGTTCGACCATCTCGTCCAGGAACAGCGGCCGTTCGCGCCGCACATCACGGGCACCTTCGCCTCGCCGGTGATCGATGTGAAGCCCGGCGACGGCGGTTACCCGGAGTGGCTGCGCGCCACCTACCCGGGCCTCGCCAAGACCACGCTGAAGAAGGAACGCCGGCTCGGCCGGAACGTCGGCGAGGTGCGGTTCGAGTTCGACGAGCGCGACCCGGAGGTCCTGCGCACGCTCATGCGGTGGAAGTCCGCGCAGTACCGCAGGACCGGCCGCATGGACCGGTTCTCCCGGCCGTGGATCGTCGGCCTGGTCGACCATCTCTTCCGCGTCCGCGAGGAGCACTTCACCGGGGTGCTGTCCGTGCTGTACGCGGGCGACCGGCCGGTCGCCGCCCACTTCGGCCCCCGCTCGAGCACCGTGCTGGCGGCCTGGTTCACCGCCTACGATCCCGAACTGCAGTACTACTCACCGGGGTTGATGATGCACCTGCGGACCGCCGAGGCGGCGGCCCGGCACGGGGTGACCCTCGTGGACCTCGGGCGCGGCGACAAGGAGTACAAGGACTGGCTCAAGACCCGCGAACTGCGGGTCGCCGAGGGCTTCGCGGCCCGTCCGCACCCGGTCGCGCTGGCCCAGCGGCTGTGGCGCAGACCGGTGCGCGGGCTGCGGAACACGGTCAACGCCCATCCGCAGCTGCGCGAGCCGGCCGACCGGCTGCTGAAGACGATGGGCAGGGTGCGCAGTCAGGGCATCGCGGCTTCCCCGGCCGCCCGGAGGAATCGCCTTCCGGAGCGGTAGCTACTGGCAGGTGCTCGTCAAAACTTCACCAAGCGGCGGACGTTTTCACGCCAACGTGATCGGGTCTCCTGCGTCAGCAGTGTCGCTGCACCCTGGGAGGTCCTTGGTGTCCGTACCAACCCACAGAAGACGGTGGTTCACCGTCTGCGCGCTCACCGCGTCCGCCGCACTCGTCGCGATACCCCCGTCCGCCGCCTCGGGCCGGTCGGTGAGCCCCTTCGGTGTCCGGGCCCTGGCCCAACTGGCCAAGGAACGCGAGCAGTCGGTGGGTGCGATGTCCCCGCACGTGGCGGCGGACGGCGACGGCGGCAACGAGGCCGACGAGATCGCCGAGGGCGCGGACCAGTACGCCGAGGCCCGCACCTCGCCCGGTGTCGTCGCGCCGGGCGCGTACGGCGCCGCCTGGCGCGGTCTCGGCAACCTGAAGTCCACGGGCGGCAGTTGGCGCAATATCACCGATCTGCCGTACAACTCCGACGATCCGCGCTACCGCGACATCGACTCCAACTCCAGCGGTGGCGGCGGGAACGTCACCGGCCGCATGGCGGCGGTGGCCGCCGCCGACGACGGTTACGTCTACGCGGGCAGCGCCGGCGGCGGGGTGTGGCGTTCGCGCAGCGGGGGCGGACACTGGCAGCCCATCAGTGACCGGCTGCCCGCCCAGTCCACCGGCGCCCTCGCCCTCGACGGCGCCGGCCGGCTGTGGCTGGGCACGGGTGAGGCCACCACCAACGCCGACGCCTACCTCGGCAGCGGCGTCTACGTCCTCACGCACCCGCACCACGGCACCTTCTCCACGCGCAGCCGGGTCGGCGGCGACGAGCTGGAGAGCACCACCATCCACGAGCTGCGCTTCGGCGGCGACACGGTGTGGGCGGCCACCAGCAAGGGCGTGTGGAGCCACTCCACGAAGCAGCTGAGCGGCCCCTGGAAGCTGGAGTTCGCGCCCAACCCCGACTTCCTGCCGGGTGGCGCGAAGGCCGACGACCCGAACGCCCCGTACAAGAACATCGCCAACGACATCGCCATCGACCCCACGGACCCCTCCAAGGTGGTCCTGGCCGTCGGCTGGCGCAGCGGCGACGACTACAACGGCTTCTACACCAAGGCGGGCGGCGCCTGGACCCGGATCACCAGCGGCCTCGGTGACCTCCCGGCCGACGCCGGCAACGTCGGCAACGTCACCTTCGCCCGCTCCGCCGACGGCTCCCGCTACTACGCCATCGACCAGTCCCCGGAGCAGCTGAGCACCAACCCGGACAGCGGCCTGGAGGGCATCTACGTCTCCAAGTCCGGCTCGCCGACCGGCCCCTGGACGAAGATCGCCGACTACAAGGGCCTGGCCGCCGACAACTCGGCGCTCACCACGGCCGGTTACATGCCCGGCGTCCAGGCCTGGTACAACCAGTTCCTCGCCGTGGACCCGGCCGACCCGCAGCACGTGTACGCGGGCCTGGAGGAGGTCTACGAGACCAAGGACGGCGGCGCCGACTGGTCGACGGTCGGCCCGTACTGGAACTTCACCTTCTCCTGCTGGAGCATCGACCCGGCCAAGCAGACCGGTGACTGCAACCCGACCACCCACTCCGACCAGCACGGTGTGGCGATCGGCCGCTACCACGGCAAGAGCTTCGTCTACGTCGGCAACGACGGCGGCGTCTACAAGCGCCCGGTGAACGGCTCCCAGGACGCCTCCGGCCACGCCACCGACTGGACGTCCCTCAACGACGGCACCATCGACACCCTGCAGTACTACTCCGTCGGCATCGGCAAGGACCTCGACCACGGCGGCCTGTCCGTCACCGGCGGCCTGCAGGACAACGGCCAGTCCATCCTGCGGGGCGACGACAAGGTCATGGGCTCCAACTTCGGCGGCGACGGCGGCGACACCCTCACCGATCCCGCCAACGGCTGCAACATCGCCCAGGAGTACGTCTACCTCGCCGTCCAGGTCACCCAGAACTGCGCCGTGAACGACGGCAGCTGGGCCACCGACCCGAGCAAGGCCACCTCGTACTCCGTCGCCCCGCCCGACAACGCCACCAGCGAGGCCCGCTTCATCGCCCCGCTGGCGGCGGACCTGAAGGACGGCAACACCTGGGTCGCCGGCGGCCGGCACATCTGGGTGCAGACCCACGGCTACGCCATCCGCAGCGGCACGGAGTGGACCAGCGTCCACGACTTCGGCGCCGGCCGGGTCGCGACCGCCGTCGCCGCCTCCGGCGGGAAGATCTACGCCGCCTGGTGCGGCCCCTGCAACAACCAGGGCTTCGCCCGCGGCATCGCCGTCGGCAACGCGGACGGCACCGGCTGGCACGACATCAGCCTGCCCGTCGACGGGACCGTGCCCAACCGCTACCTCAGCGGCTTCGCCGTCGACCCGAAGAACGGCGACCACGTCTTCCTCACCGTCAACGGCTTCTCCCGGCACTGGACCGAGGGCCCCGGCGCGGGCGTCGGCCACGTCTTCGAGTCCACCGACGGCGGCACCACCTGGAAGGACATCTCGGCCAACCTGCCCGACGTGCCCACCAACTCCGCGCTGGTGACGGCGGACGGCGGGCTCGCCGTCGCCACCGACCTCGGTGTCGTCCACCGCGCGCCGGGCCGCACCACCTGGCAGCGGATCGGCAGCCTGCCGGCAGTCGCCGTGCTCCAGCTCAGGACGAGCCCCGACGGCGGCACGCTGTACGCCGCCACGCACGGCCGCGGGATCTACACCGTCAAGGTGTGCGACCTGCGCTGACCGCCCCGGCTGAAGCAGGAGGGGTGACTCCCGGACCCGGGGGTCACCCCTCCTGTGCGTACGGCACGACGCTCACGACGGGGCCGCAGACGGCAGACGCCATATCGCGGCACCTTCTCATCCCGCCCCTCCCGGCGGAGCGCCGCGTACCGCCTTGCCGACCTCGGTGCGCAGTGCCACGAACCCGGGCAGGCTCCGGGTGCTGAGCTGGTCCCGTTCGCGGGGCAGGTCCACCGGCAGGTCGCGGACGACGCGGGAGCCGGGCCCAGGGGAGAGGACCACGACGCGGTCGCCGACGTACACGCTCTCGTCGATGTCGTGGGTGACGAACACGATAGTCGTGTCGTTCGTCCGGTGCACTTCCAGCAGCAGGTCCTCCAGGTCCTCGCGGGTGCCCGCGTCCAGCGAGCCGAACGGCTCGTCCATGAGCAGCAGGGAGGGCCGGCAGACCAGGGCGCGGGCGATGGCGACGCGCTGCTGCATGCCGCCGGACAGCTCGCGGGGATGGCGCCGGGCGACCCCGTGCAGACCGACCCGTTCGAGGATCGTCTCGGCCTCGGCCCGGCGGACGGCGCGGGGAAGGCCCCGGCGGCGCAGCGGCAAAGCCACGTTGTCGCGGACGGTGAGCCAGGGCAGCAGCGAGCGGCCGTACTCCTGGAAGACGACCGCGAGCCGCTCCGGTACGCCGCTCACCGCTGTCCCGTCGACCGTGACGGTGCCCTCCTGCGCGGGCAGCAGCCCGGCGATGGTGCGCAGCAGCGTGGACTTGCCGCAGCCCGAGGGCCCGACCACGCTGAGGAGCTGACCGTCCGGCACGGTGAGGCTGATGCCGTCCAGAACGCGGGTGTCGCCGAAGTGCCGGCTGACGGAGTCGAGGCGCAGCATCCCTCACCCGGCCCAGGGCTCGTACAGGGTGCCCGCGCTGCCGGCGACCCGCAGGTGCAGCAGGAAGGGACCCGAACCGTCGCCCAGGCCGAGGGCGTCGTCCAGCGCGGCCGGCAGCTCGTCGGGGTGTTCGGCGCGGGCCGCGGGGCAGCCGAGGGACTCGGCGAGGGCCGCGAAGTCGATGCCGGTGATGTCCGTGCCGGGGACGGGTGCGATCCCGATCCGGCGGCCCAGCGCGCGGACGGCCGCGTAACCGCCGTTGTCCAGAAGGGCGTAGGTGACCGGAGCCGCATGCCGGGCCGCGCTCCACAGGGCCTGCACCGAGTACAGCGCCGAGCCGTCGCCGACCACGCACACCACCCGGCGCCGGTCGGCGAGCGCCCGGCCCACCGCGAGGGGCAGGCCCCAGCCGAGCGCCCCACTGCCGGTGGTGAGGAAGCCTCCGCCCGACTCGACGGGCACGCGCGCGTGCAGGGTGTCGCGGTGGCTCGGCGCCTCCTCGACGAGAACCCGGTCGCGCGGCAGCCGGGCGCGCAGCAGATCGAAGAACAGCTCCGGGGTGATGCGCGCCTCGGCGCGGGCCGGGGCGGGGGACGGCCGGGGTGGTGGCGGCTCGCGGTCGGGCTCCTTCAGCAGCCCGGCCAGCCGTTCCAGGGCGGGCCGCAGGGTGGTGACGATGCTGGTGCCGGTGGGCAGCCAGGCGGCCTGGCCGGGGTCGCAGTCCAGGTGGAACAACTCGGTGCCGGGCGCGAGCGGCGGGCCGCCGTCCGCCACGTGATAGGTGAACACCGGCGCGCCGAGCGCGACCACCAGGTCGTACGGCGCGAGGCGCGCGGCCAGTTGACGGGCGAGGGGCGGCAGGAACCCCTGGAACAGCGGATGCGACTCGGGGAAGCCGGAGCGGCCGGAGAGCGGGCTGATCCACACCCCGGCCCGGATCCGCTCGGCCAGCGTCCGGACCTCGTCCAGCGCGTCCTCGTCGTCCACGCCGGGCCCCACCACGAGCGCCGGGCGCGCGCACGCCTCCAGCCGGGCGGCGAGCGCGTCGAGGGCGTCCGGGGCGGCCGTGAACGCCGAGTGCACCGTGCGGGGCGTGACGGGTTCGGCGGGCCGGTCCCAGTCGTCCTCCGGCACGGACACGAACACCGGTCCGCGCGGATGCGTCATCGCGATCCGGTACGCCTCGGCGAGCACCGCCGGCACGTCCTCCGCGCGTTCCGGCTGGCGGGCCGACTTCACGTAAGGGCGCGGGAACAGGGCCGGTTCGTCGGCGCCGAGGAAGGGCCGCAGCTGGATCAGCGAGCGCGCCTGCTGGCCCGCCACGATCACCAGCGGCACCCGGTCGCGGAAGGCGTTGAACACGGCTCCGAGCGCGTGCCCCACCCCGCCGGCCGAGTGCAGGCTGACGAACGCGGCCCGCCGGGTGCCGAGCGCGTGCCCGGCCGCCATGCCGACGGCGACGGACTCCTGCAGGCCCAGGACGTAGGTGAAGTCGTCCGGCCAGTCGCGGAACATCCGCAGTTCGGTGGAGCCCGGATTGCCGAAGACCGTGGTCATGCCGGTGTCGCGCAGAAACCGTACGACCGCCTCGCGCACCGTGGCCGTCGTCATGCCGTCCTCCCTGCGGACGAACCGGGGCCGACGAGCCGCTTCTCGACCGCCAGCAGACCGGTGTTGAGGAGATACCCGAGCGCGCCGAGCAGCAGCAGCGCCGACCACACCGTGAGCAGGTCGGAGCGCGTCTGGGCGTCGGTGAGCGTGAAGCCGATACCGTTGTCACTGCCCGGCAGCAACTCCGAGAACACCATCAGGATCAGGCAGAGCGACAGGCTGAGCCTCAGCCCCGCGAAGATCCGGGGCAACGCCGAGGGCACGATCAGGAACCACAGCCGTTCGGGTGCCGTCAGCCGCAGCACGGCCGCCACCTGGACCCGCAGCGGGTCGGTGGCACGGGCGCCCTCGGCCGAGTTGATCAGCACCGGCCATACGGCGCTGAACACGATCGACGCCACCTGCATGGGCGTACCGAAGTCGAAGACGACGACGAACACCGGCACCAGCGCGGGTGGCGGCACGGCCCGGGCGAACTGCAGCACCGGGTTGCACAGCGCGTACGCCCGCCGCGAGCGGCCCACCGCGATGCCCAGGGTGGTCCCGGCGACGGCGGCGAGCGCGAACCCGGCCGCCATCCGGCCCAGGCTCGGCAGGATGGTGTCGACGGCGGCAGGGGTGAGGAACAGATGGCCGGCCGGGCCGGAGAACCACAGGTCGCGGGCGTGCCGGGCGATCCGCAGCGGCGGTGGGAAGTACACGCTGCCCTGGGCACGGGCGGCCAGCTCCCAGCAGGCGACGGCGACGAGCAGCACCGACCAGCGCAGCACGAAGGGTACGGCGGTGGCCCGGGGCGGGCCGGGCGCGAATCCGGGCCGTGCGCTGCCCTGTGTCTGTGTCATGGCCCGCTCCGCCGCACCTTCCCCGCCTCCGGGCGGGGTTCCTGCGCCCAGGCGAACAACCGCCGCTCCGCTCCGACCAGCACGCCGTTGACCACCAGCCCGAGACCGCCGGCCCACACCACTCCGGCCAGCACGTCCCGCGTGCCGTCCGTCTCGGTCTGGGCCTGGGCGATGAAGATGCCGAGGCCCTGGCCGAAGCCGGAGAGGATCTCCGTCGCGACGGCCAGGATCAGGGCGACCGCGGCCGAGATCCGCACACCGGCGGCGATGAACGGGGCGGTGGCCGGCAACTCCACCCGCAGCAGTACCGCGAGCCGCCCGAACCCGAAGGCACGCAGGGTGTCCTTGGCCAGCGGGTCGGTCTCGCCGAGGCCGTAGACGGTGTTGAACAGCACCGGCCAGAGCGAGGCGTACGCGATCAGCGTCACCTCCGTCCGAGTGCCCGACCCGAGCAGCAGCGACACCAGCGGGATCAGCGCGACGGACGGCAGCGGCCGCAGAAACTCGATCACCGCCCGTACGGCGGCCTCCGCCACCGGGACCGCGCCCAGCAGCAGCCCCAGCGGTACGGCGATCGCACAGGCGAGCCCGAGACCCAGTGCCCACGCCCGCAGCGTCACCCCGATCCCGTCGAGAAAGGTGGGATCACCTGCCAACCGGGCTGCGCGGGCCAGGACTTCGGAGGCGGGCGGCAAGTAGCTGCGCCGTACGATCCCGGCGCGGGCGACCGCCTCGCAGATCCCGAAGGCACCCGCCGCGCCGAGCAGACCGAGCAGCAGTTCCTGACGCCGCGTCATTTCACCAGCAGGGGTGCCGGATCGACGTCCTTCGTCAGCAGCCCCTGGGCACGCATGAGCCTGATGAGCCGGCGCAGGGGGGCCGGGTCGGCGGTCGCCGGATAGGCGGGCAGGTGGATCGACCTGGCCTGGTCCGCGGTCACCTTGGCGTACTTGGGCAGCTCGGTGCGCACCGCTCCCGGATCCCCGGCGGCGAGCTTCGAGGCCGCCTCGACGGCACGCCGGAAACCCGCCGCGGCCTTCGGGTTCTTCTTCACGAAGTCGGCGGTGGTGACGTACCCGCTGGCGGGCAGGCCCCGTGCCGGCCCCGAGCCGGCGTCCAGCAGCACCCGCGCGCCCAACTCGCCCTGGATGGCGGTGTCGAAGGGCTCGACGGCGTGGGCGGCGTCCACCTGGCCCCGCTGCAGGGCGGGGCCCATCTGCGGGAACAGGATCTGCCGGTAGACGGGCCGTCCGGCGCCCTGGGCGTCCAGGATCGCGTTCAGGGTCAGGGACTGGATGTTGTTGAGGACGGCGACGGCGACCTTCTTGCCCGCGAGGTCGGCGGGTTTCCTCAGTGCCGAGTCCTTGGGGACGAGGACGTCCATCATGTGCGGGGCGATCCGGACCCCCTCGGCGAGGATGCGCAGGTCCAGGGTGCCCTTCTCGTAAGCCTGGAGGTAGGTGACGTAGTTCGCGCTCGCGATCACGTCCACCTGGCCCTTGAGCAGCGCGGGCAGCGCCTGGATGCTCTGCTGCACGGGCTGGATGCGCACGTCCAGGCCCTCCTTGGCGAACAGCCCGCGGTCCCGGGCCAGATAGAGGGCGGCGGAGTCGGTGAGCGGCAGCGCCGCCACGGTCAGCTGCTGCCGTCCGTCACCGGAGTGCGACGTGCCGCCGCTGTCACAGCCCACCAGGACCAGCGCCGCCGCGGCGACGAGCGCGGCGAGGCGTTTCGTTCCCGTCATTCCCTGTCGTGATCGACGTAAAGGCATACCGGCATGCCTACCCCGCGATTGTCATGATCGCTACAGATCGGGGGTGGGTTTCGGGGCCTTTGGAAAAATACGAACGGAGCAGGGCGGCTCGGTGAAGTGGCGGGCCCTGTTGGGACGTGCTGACGGCCGGGACGTGTTGCCGGAGATCAGTCGGCGGGCCGGAACCGGAGCGCCGACCAGGTGTCGTCGATGGCGATCTGCCGAACGGGCCGCACACCGTGCTCGGACAGCGCGGCGGCCAGGGTGTCGCGGTTCAGGTCCGTCCCGAGCTTCCCGCCCTTCGGGTAGGCCACCCAGGCGAGGGCATCGCGCCGCGCGGCGGCGAGCGCCGCCTGCGCATTCGCCCCGAGAAGGTCGCCGGAGGCGGTGACGAAGGCGATCACCGCATCGGCCGAGGTCGCGTCACCCGCGGTCTCGGCCTCCAGCTGGACGTCGACGGGCCTGCCCAGGACCGCGACACTCTGACCGGGCTTGATCTGCAGCTTGCTGATGACGGACACCCCCTGATCCTGCCATCTCAGGTGCGGCACCGCGCGCAGGTGAGGCCGGTTCTCCGTCTCCGGGCCGGACTCCTTCGCACCCTGCCCGGATCAGGCCGGCGGGCCGGCGACGCGCAGGGGTGTCGCGCAGGGGGCTGCGGGGGTGTCGGTGGCGCCGGTGACGTCCGTCCACCAGTCGGCGCCGTCCTCGATGTAGCGCAGCAGCACGCCCTCGCGGATCGCCCAGGGGCAGACGACGGCCCCGCGCAGCCCCATGAGCTTGAGCGCCGTGTGCCCGACCACCGCTCCGGCCAGGCTCTGCCCGGCGCGCGGCGCGGAGATCCCGGGCAGCTGGGCCCGCTCGGCGGCGGGCAGGGCGGCGAGGGTGCGGACCGCCTCGCGGAGGTCCCGGCAGCGCATCTCCCGCTGCACGAACGGGCCGTGGCGTCCGGGTGCCGCCCCGCACAGGCGGCCCAGCTGCTGGAACGTACGGGAGCCGACCGCGGCGGTGCGCGGCCGTTCCCAGCGGATCCGCGAGGCCACGTCCCGCAGCTCATGGCGGATCCGGCGGCGCAGCTCCTTCAGTTCCTCCGGCCCGGGCGGGTCCTGGACCGCGAGGTACTCCTGGGTGAGCCGCCGCGCGCCGAGCGGCAGGGACGCGGCGAAGTCGGGCAGCCGGCCCCGCCCGAAGGCCACCTCCAGGGAGCCGCCGCCGATGTCGAGCACCGCGAGCGGACCGGCGTGCCAGCCCAGCCAGCGCCGGGCCGCCAGGAAGGTCAGCTCGGCCTCGGTCTCACCCGGCAGGGTGCACATGCGGATCCCGGTCCCGGCCGCCACCCGGCGCAGCACCTCCTGCTGGTTCGGGGCGGCGCGCACCACCGCGGTCGCGAAGGTCAGCGGCCCCGGCGCATGCCATCGCCGGGCGGTGGCCCCCGCCGCGGCCACCGCCTTCACCAGCCGGTCCACCGCCTCGTCGGCGATGGTGCCGTCCGGACCGACGTGTTCGGACAGGCGCAGCTTCCACTTGACGGTGTGCACCGGCAGCGGAAAGCCGTCCTCCACATCCGCGATCACCAACCGAACCGTGTTCGACCCCGCGTCCAGCACGCTCACCCGCATGGCCGGGAAGTACCCACTTTCCCGTCAGGAACCCGTCATTCAGGGGGCGCCCGAGTGCACGGCACCGGCCGGCAGGTCCCTCAGGAACGGCCCACGAGGCGCCCGGCGGCATACCGGGCGCGAGCCGCGCACGGACCGGCGTCCAGCGAATCCCCCCGGCAGCACGGTGCGCGCGGCAGCCACGCCGGCACCCCGCCCCGATCCTGTCCGGATCTCGGCCCCCGGCCCCCGCGCCGGCCCGTCCCTGCCCTTAGATGGCCACCACCACTGTCGGTGCGAGGAGCGGCACTTGAGCGGGACGGACGCGACGAGGGTACTGGTGATCGGCGGCGGCATCGCGGGGACCGCCGCCGGGCTCGGGCTGCACAAGGCCGGCCACGACGTCACCGTGTACGAGGCACACCCCGACACGGCCGAGGACATCGGGGCGTTCCTGACCCTGGCGAGCAACGGCATGCGCGCCCTGGCCCAGCTCGACGCCACGGACGCCGTCACCGCCGTCGGTTTTCCGCTGACTTCGCTGCGGCTGCTCGACGGCGACGGCACCGAGCTGACGCAGGCACCCCTCGGCGAGATCGGCGACCCCGCGCTGCAGTACCGCTGTCTGCGCCGCGGCGAGCTGAACGCGGCCCTGCAGGGCGAGGCGGCCCGGCGCGGCATCCCGCTGCGTCACGGGGCCCGCCTGACCGACGTGACCGAGGCTCCGGACGGTGTCACCGCGCACTTCGCCGACGGCACCACCGCCGACGCGGACCTCCTCATCGGCGCCGACGGACTCAACTCGACGGTCCGCGAGATCCTCACCCCCGGGGTGCGGCCCGGCTACTCGGGTCAGCGGGTCTACTACGGCTACACCGGCTCCGCGCCGCGCGTGGCCGAGACCGGCCGCATCAGCTTCGTCCGGGGCAGCAAGGCCACCTTCGGGTACGCGGTCTCTCCGACGAGGGAGACGTACTGGTTCGCCCGCGTCAACACGGAGCCCCTGCCCGCCGACAGATCCGTGCACGAGGTCGCCTGGCACGCGGAACTGCTGCCGCTGCTGCGCGAGGACTCCGCGCCGATGGGGGCCGTCGTCGGCGCCTCCGTCGGCTCCGTCCTGGCCACCAACGCCACCGAGCTTCCGCTCGGCGCCGTATGGCACACCGGGCGCGTGCTGCTCATCGGCGACGCGGCCCACGCCGCCTCCCCGGCCACCGGACAGGGCGCCTCGATGGCGCTCGAGGACGCCGTCGTCCTCGCCAAGGCGCTGCGCGACAGGCCCGGCCTGCCCGCCGCGTTCGCCGCCTACGAGGCGCACCGCCGCCCGCGCGCCGAGCGCAACATCACCGTCAGCGGCACCATCTCCCGCGGCAGCCGCGACCCGGCCCGGCCGGGGCCCGTCGTGGCCCGCCCCGCCGACCCGGACGCGACGCTCATCCGTCAACTGGCCTGGGACAGCCCGCTGTCCGCCGCCCCGTCCGAGCAGCCCTGACCGGGGCGCGGTGGCGCAGGCCGCCTCGCGAAAGTGCAAGAGGCGGAGCACTGGAGTCCATTGCCGGGGACACGCCGGAGCCGGATCGTTCCGTGCAACCGGTCCTTCGGCAACAAGGAGCACAGGTGCGACTCTTGAGCAGAGCAGGCGGCGCGGCGGCCGTGACCGCCGCCCTGGTCCTGGGCGGTGGCATCGCGTCCCCGGCACCGGCCGCCACACCCGCCGACGCCGGCTACACCGTGACCGTGGGGACCCCGGTGCCCTTCGCCCACCCCACGGACACCCCCGCCAGCCCCTACCTCGACCGGGACGGCACCTTCCACTACCAGCAGTCCGCCGCGCTGTACGGCGCCAAGGACCCACGCACCTGGGACTTCTACACCGGCAAGAACTTCGACACCGCGAGTTTCGACAAGGCCCTGAGCAAGGCGGTGAACCCGGCCAACCCCGCCGACCGCAACGACGACACCACCTGGCGCTGCAACAACAGCCCGACCGGCCGGGAGGCGACGTACGCGCCGAGCGGCTCCGGCTACGCCCAGAAGAACTACTGCGACCTGTCCGGAGTGTGGGTCGACCCCGACACCGGCGCCTGGTACGGACTGGTGCACAACGAGTTCACCCCGCAGCCCTTCGGCGACGGACTGCACTACGACGCCATCGACTACGCCGTCTCCACCGACCGGGGCCGCACCTGGACCGTCAAGGACCACGTGATCACGTCTCCGTACAGCACCGAGCGCGGGGACACGACGGCCTTCCCGAACCAGACGTACTCCTACGGCGACGGCGACCAGCGCCTCTTCGCCGACACCGCCTCCGGCTACTTCTACGTCTATTACGGCTCCCGGATCATCGACAAGAGCGGCGGCTGGAAAGCGTTCTACGAGCACGTGGCCCGCGCCCCGATCTCCGCCAAGATGGCGCCCGGCTCCTGGCGCAAGTGGTACGACGGCGCCTGGTCGCAGCCCGGCACCGGCGGCAGGGAGAGCGACATCGTCCCCGTCGACGCCGACCACCCCACCGGCTACACCCCCGCCTCCGCCGAGTACGACCCGGCCAACGCGGGCACCGCCGCCCAGCAGATCGCGGCCGGGAAGATGCCGCCGACCTCGCCGCTGTTCGTCATGAACATCGCCTACGACGCCCATCTCGGGCTGTACATCGGCGAACCGCAGGCCGTCGACCAGAGCGGCGACTCACCGCAGTACCTGTACGCCACCGACGACCTGACGACCCAGAAGTGGCGCCTGATCGGGGACACCGGCAGCTACACCAACGCCTCCTGGTACCGCTGGTTCCTCGACAGCGCCAACCGCACCAGCTCCACGATCGTCGGCAGGACCTTCCGCTCCTACTGCGCCTTCGGCTGCTCGCACGACGCGTCCGGCGAGTACGTCGACATCACCATCGACTCCACCACCCCCGCGGCCGTGCCGATGGACACGAGCCGTGGCTACCGCATCGCGAGCGGCGCGGGCCGGATCCTCGCCCAGGCGGCCGGCGGCAGCGCCACCACCTCGCTGACGCGGCCCACCAGGTCCGGCCGCGACACCTGGGTCTTCACCCCGACCGGCGACGGCGCCTTCACCCTCACCAACGCCGCGAGCGGCAGGCTGCTCGGCGTCGACTCGTCCTCGGCCGCCGGCCGGGCCTGGGGCGCCAGGCCGACCGTCACCGCCGCACGGAGCAGCGGGCCCTCCGTCGGCCAGCAGTGGTTCGTGATCCCGAACGCCTCCGGCGGCACCTACCGTCTGGTCAACCGCTACAGCGGACTCGTGCTCGGCCTCTCCGGCACCTCCGGCCGGCTCGCCGAGACCACACCGGCGCGCACCTGGACGGCCCGCCGCGGGAGTTCCGTAGGCGCGGGCCGCTCCGCCGCCGAACAGACCCTGTCCCTCACCGCGACCTGAGCGCTCCGCGGGAGTGCCGCGACAGGCCGTCGGGGGCCCTCAACTCCCTTCGGGCGTCGGGAAACCCCCGGCTATCCTGCGTCCATGTCGATCATCAACGGGGATTCCGACGCCCGCCTGGCCGTGGACGCGGCCCAGGCGGGCGCCGCCGTGGTCCGTGACCTCTACGGCAGCCGGCTCGAACGCCACGACAAGTCCGCCGGAGACTTCGCGACCGAGGCGGATCTCGCCGCCGAGCGGGCCATCCTGGACGTGCTGCGCGCCGCTCGCCCCGACGACGCCGTGACCGGCGAGGAGAGCGGACGCTCCGGCGCCGCCGACGCCCACCGCCGCTGGCTCGTCGACCCGCTGTGCGGCACCCTCAACTACGCGGTGCGGAACATGCTCGTCGGCGTGAACGTCGCCCTGCGCCAGGGGCCCGACGTCACGGCCGCCGCGACCGCCGACCCGTTCAGCGGCGAGGTGTTCTGGACCGACGGCGCGGCGGCCTGGGTCCGCAGGGACGGCGCGGACGAACGGCTGACGCCCTGGGCCGGGTCCGCGCTGGTGGACGTCAACCTCGATCCCCCGTTCCCCAACGCCCCCGGTTTCCAGGCGGTGCGCCTGCTCGCCGCCCCGGGCTTCACCGCACGGTTCCGGCCCCGGGTCGTCTCCAGCACCCTCGCGGTGGCGTGGGTGGCCGCCGGGCGCCGGGCCGCCTATGTCACCGACGGCGACCTGCGTGACAGCGTGCACTTCGCGGCGGGGATCGCGCTGTGCCGGGCGGCCGGCTGCACGGTGACCGGCCTGAACGGCGAGCCCGCGCTCAGCGGCGCGGGCGGTCTCGTCGCGGCGGCCGACGCGGAGACCCATGCCGCACTGCTGGAACTCGTCAAGGACCAGGCGGCCAAGGGAAGTTAGCCGGAGCACCGGGCGGTGTTCCGTCGCCGGGTGGCGGGCCCCGCCTGCTCGACGGAGGTGCCGCCCGTCTGGTGTGATGCCCCTATGACCTTGGCCGCCGACCTCGCCACCCGCTTCGAACAGGCCCTGGACACCCGCCCGGAGACCCTGCGCGAGGCGGCGCAGGACTTCGGGCACATCGTGCAGCAGACTCCGCTCGGCGTCCTGCGCCCACGGTCCGCCGCCGAGATCCAGGACCTGCTGGAGTTCGCCGGACCCCGGGGCCTACCGGTGAGCGTGCGCGGCGGCGGTCACTCGATGTACGGCCAGGGGCAGGCGGGCGGCGGGATCGTGCTGGACCTGCGGGCGATGAACCGGGTCGGCCCCGTCGCGGACGACCGGGTGACCGTCCAGGCGGGGGCGTCGTGGCGGGAGGTGCTGGCCGCCACGCTGCCGCACGGCCGCACCCCGCCCGTCCTCACCGACTACCTCGGCGCGGGCGTCGGCGGTGTCCTGTCGGCGGGCGGACTCGGCGGGGCCGGCCACCGGCACGGCCTGGTCGCGGACCAGGTCCTGGAGCTGGAGGTGGTGACCGGGGCCGGAGAGCACCGGGTCTGCTCACCGGACCGGGACCCCGAGCTGTTCCACGCCGTGCTCGCCGGACTCGGCCAGTGCGCCGTCATCGTGACCGCCACGCTGCGCCTGGTCCCGGCCCCCGCCCGGGTCCGCCGCCACTGCCTGTACTACGCCGGCCTCACCCGCTACCTCGCCGACCAGCGACGGCTCGCCCAGGAGCAGCGCTTCACCTATCTGGAGGGCCAGGCCCGGCCGGCCGGCGAGCACGGCTGGCAGTACATGATCGAGGCCGTGGCCCCGCACGACGGCCCCTGCCCGCCCGACGACGCCACGCTCCTCGACGGACTCGGGCACGATCCCGCCGCACTGGAGACCGAGGACCTGGGATACGGCGAGTTCGCCCATCGCGTGGACACCGACGAAGAAGTCCTGCGGGAGACGGGGGAGTGGCTGCATCCGCACCCGTGGCTCAATCTGCTGCTTCCACAGGACAGCGTCGAGTCCGTCGTCCGCGCCGTGCTCGCCGACCCCGCCTTCCGGGACCTGCGCGAGACCGGCCTGGTTCTGCTGTACCCGCTGCTCTCCAGCCGGCTGCGGGCTCCCCTCTTCAGCCGCCCCTCCGGCGAAGTCCTGTATCTGCTCGCCCTGTTGCGCACGGCGCCGCCCGGCAGCCCCGAGACGGTCGCGGCGATGGTGGCCGCCAACCGCGCGGCGTACGAAATGGCCCGCTCTCGTGGTGCCGTCGCCTATCCCGTGAACGCCCTGCCCATGTCGGACGCCGACTGGCGGGCCCACCACGGCAGTCGCCGGCCGGCCCTCGCCGCCGCCAAACGGCGCTTCGACCCGCATCTCGTCCTGGCACGCGGACACGGCCTGCGGTTCTGAGGGGTTCGGCCTCCAAGCTCGCCCGGCTCGAACCACGGCTCGAGTCAAGCCGTCAGGGTTTCGGGTGTGCGTCGAGTGCAACACGGACGGTGCGGCCCGTACGGACGGAGCCGTACGCCGCCTGTCCGCTGAGGAGAGGACCATGGATCACTCGCGCGCACCCGTACTCGAGGCCCTGACGGAGTTCCGGCGCCGCGGAGACGTGGTGTTCGGCCCGCCCGGGCACAAGCAGGGCCGCGGCACCGACCCCCGGGTCGCCGACGTCCTCGGCATCGACGTCTTCCGCTCGGACGTGCTGAACCTCAACGGTCTGGACGACCGCCGGGAGTCCCAGGGCGTGCTGGCACAGGCACAGGAGCTGATGGCCGACGCGGTCGGCGCCGAGCACGCCTTCTTCTCGACCTGCGGCAGCTCCCTGTCCGTGAAGACCGCGATGTGCGCGGTCGCGGGACCCGGGGAGAAGTTCCTGCTGTCGCGCAACGCGCACAAGTCGGTCGTCGCGGCGGTGATCATCAACGGTGTGGAGCCGGTCTGGGTCCACCCGAAGTTCGACGCCGAGCGGCACATCGCCCATCCGCCGGAGCCCGAGGACGTCCGTGACCGCCTGCGCGAGCACCCCGACGCCAAGGGCATGCTGCTGATCACACCCACCGACTGGGGCACCTGCGCCGACATCCGGGGCGTCGCCGACGCCTGCCACGCCCACGACGTACCGCTCATCGTGGACGAGGCCTGGGGCGCCCATCTGCCCTTCCATCCGGACCTCCCGGCCTGGGGCATGGACGCCGACGCCGACCTGGTCGTGACCAGCGTGCACAAGATGGGCGGCGCCATCGAGCAGAGCTCGGTCTTCCACCTGCAGCACGAGAGGGTGGCGCACGAGGTGCTCAAGCAGCGCGAGGACCTGCTCGGCACGACCAGCGCCTCCTCGCTGGTGTACGGCGCCCTGGACGGCTGGCGGCGACAGATGGTCGAGCAGGGGCGCGAGCTGCTGGAGGCGGCCGTCCACCGGGCCGAGCGCATCCGGGCCGAGCTGCGGGCACTGCCGGGACTGCGGATCATGGGGGGCGAGGTGATCGAGGAGGGCCTGGCGGCCGAGATCGACCCGATGAAGATCGTCATGGACGTCCGGGCCCTCGGCATCAGCGGCATGCAGGCGGCCGAATGGCTGCGGGCGCACCGGCATGTCGACCTGGGCGGCTCGGACACCTGCCGGATCAGCGCCTCCATCACCCACGCCGACGACGACGAGACGGAGAAGGTCCTGCTGGACGCCATGCGCTCCCTGGTCGAGAACGCCAATTCGATCGAACGGCGGCCCGCCTTCCGGCTGCCCGAGCCCAGGGCACTGGAACTGGAACAGGCGGTCCTGCCGCGTGAGGCGTTCTTCGGGCCCACCGAACAGGTACCGGCCGAGCGGGCCGCCGGCCGGATCTCCGCCGAGATGATCAGCCCCTATCCGCCCGGGGTGCCCGTCGTGGCGCCCGGCGAGGTGATCACCGAGGAGGTGCTGGACTTCCTGCGCAGCGGAGTGGCGCACGGCTTCCTCATCGCCGACGCGGCCGATCCGTCGCTGGAGAGCCTGCGTGTCACGGCCCCCTGAGCGGCCCCCACGGTCTCCTGACCGGCCTCCGTGCGCCCGTGATCACGCCCTTTCGGACTGCGGGGGCCCGGGGCAGCGCCTAAGGTGGCGTGTGCGGGCGGCCGGGTGCCTGCCTGCCGGGTCAAGAAGGCGGCCCTCCTGACGAAGACATCCTCGGCAGGGGGCACTTGGCCCTGCTCGACGGTCCCCGGGTCCGGACGACACGTCCGGCGGGCCTGCCATCCCGGCAACGCGATGGGAGACGGCCCGACTTCACCCCGACCGGAAATCCGCCGCGATTCCCGGTTTCGGACGCCCCGGCCCGGGGACCCCGGTACGGGAGCCGCGCCGACCTCTTTCACCGGTTTCACCGGATTTGTGCGTTTTGTCGACCTGGACGGCGTACGGGCCGTACGCCCGAAGGTGCTCGACGGCCCGCGCCCAGGCAGGCGTCGGAGAACGCCGCTTCGCGGCGGCCCGCTCGCCCCGGGTCACCGTGTGCGGCGGAACAGGGCCGTCCACAGGAACTCCTCGCCGAACAGCGCGGAGTCGGCCGGCTGCTGCCGCATGGCGCGCAGTTCGATCTCCTCCAGGCCGGAGAAGATCCGGCGCAGTGACTCGGGGGTGTAGGCGAGGCCGCCGTGCAGGCCGGGCTCGCGGTAGAACGCCGCGTCGGGGAGTTCTGAGCCCATCCGGCCGGCGGCGAAGCAGGTGAGTGCGAAGTGCCCGCCCGGCGCCAGGACGCGATCCAGCAGCGCGAGGTGGCTGACGCGGCGGTGCGGTGGCAGGTGGTGGAAGCAGCCGGAGTCGTGGACGAGGTCGTACGGGCCGTGCAGGGCCGGCTCGGTGCCCGTGGTCAGAGCGAAGGCGTCACCGCAGTGGAACCGGACGGCGCCCCTCGTGTCCCCGGCCTCCCGCGCGCGTTCCTCGGCCCAGGCGATCGCGGCGGGCGAGAGATCGACGGCGTCCACGTCGAAGCCCCGCGCGGCGAGGTACAACGCGTTACGGCCCGGGCCGCAGCCCAGGTCGAGGGCCCGTCCCGGCATGATCAGACCGCGCTCCAGGTAGGACGCCAGGTTCTCGTCCGGCTTCGCCGCGAAGAACGGCACCGGTCTGTCCCGTTCCGTATAGAAACCGTCCCACCACGCGGCCCCGCCCTCCGTCCACCGGTCGGCCTCCGGCGCGAACAGCCCGTCCAGGAGTCGCAGCACGTCTTCCACCGTGCGGATGTCCCGGTCCATCCGCCCCCCTTTCTCGATGCTCCCCGATGCTTCCGATGAGCAGAACCTAGGGAGGGGGGCGGCGGAACACCAGATGGCAGGGCACGGCCGGAAGGCACCGGCGGCCGTCTGAGCCGACGGGGGAGGGGAGGCGGGGGCATCCTCCCCCGGCGGACGGCCGACAGGCCTCCCGTGCCCCACGGCGCACCTGCACGCTGCCCTCCGCGATCGAGCCGAGGGCAGTTTTTCGGCCGCTTGCCCGAGCGTGTGTCTCCCCCGGCCGGGAAGCGGCTCAGTCCCGTGCCGCAGCCGGTTGCTCGCGGGGGCTCTCTGCCGCATCCGGCTGTGCGGCCGGGCGCCGTCGGCGCAGCAGCAGGCGTCTGGCCGGGCGCTCCACCGCTTCGTACAGGAGCCAGGACAGGCCGAGCGACACCGCGAACGCGGTCGTGGTGACGGCGATCCCTGCCAGCAGACCGAAGTGCGGCTTCGTCCCGAGCAACTGCGTGGCGGACCGCAGCACCAGCAGATGGATCATGTAGAAGGCGAACGACAGCTCGCCGAGCCGAACCAGCCGCCGGCGCCGCCACAGCGAGGGCAGCCCCTGGATGTCCGCCACGGCCGCGGCCGGGATGAGCAGCGTGAACCCGGCGATGGTGCACATGGTGGCGGAGTAGCCGGGCGCGACCTGCGGCACGAGGAAGTAGCCGATGATCGCCAGGGCGAGCGAGGCCTCCATACCGGGACCCCGCCACCGGCCGAGCAGCACCAGCCGCGCGCTGACCGCGCCGAGGACGAACTCGGGCAGCCGCGCCGCCGGGAACGAGTACAGCGCGTACGTCCACCAGTGATGGGCGTCCGCCCAGGCCAGGACGACGACCGCCACCACCGACAGAGCGCCGAGCGCGGCCGAACAGCGCGCACCCAGCCGGCGCAGCAGCAGGAACAGCAGGGGGAAGGAGGCGTAGAAGAACGCCTCGCAGGCGAGGGACCAGCTGACCGGGTTCAGCGTCTGCCACCAGGGGCGCCACCACGAGTGGAGCAGCAGCGCATTGGACAGCGCCTGCTTCGGCGTCGGCATCGGCTGGTTCTCCAGCGTGTACGCCATGACCAGGGCGAGGACCGCGGTGACGAGGTGCACCGGGTAGATGCGCGCGATGCGGCGTCTCCAGAAGGCGAGCGCGCGGTCATGGGGCCGCGCCGACCAGGTCAGCACGAAGCCGGACAGCACGAAGAAGAACGACACGCCGGTGGCACCGGCGCCGAACCCCCAGGACACGAGGCGGCCGCCGGTGCCACCGAAATAGCCGAAGTTGTTCACGTGCAGTCCGAAGACCAGCACTGCCGCCATCCACCGCAGTCCCGTGAGGGACGGCAGTGAGGGCATGGCGGCGGTTGGGGAGTCCCTGGCGGTCGTGTCGCCGGAACGGGTGGGCGGCGTCGTCCGGAACGTCCGGGTCGTCGCCGTTGTCATCGAATCACCTGCCGCAGAGGGTTGGCGTGGGGCATGAAGGGGTACCTTGCCCGATCACCCCTGGTCCATCACGTCACATGGCAAACATCACACTCGCTGCCGAACGACGGACGCATCCGTATGCCACGGAAAGCCGGACCGGGTGCACCCGTACGAGTGACGCCCCACGCACCGCTTTGATCAGCGCGCGGCCAGTTCCTTCGTGATCCGCTCCAGCATGAACACCGAGGACTCGCGGGCTCGCTCCTCCCGGGCGAACACACAAGCCGTGGCCACGCCGTCGAACTTCAACTCCCGCAGCGTACCGAAGAACGCGTCCCAGTCGATCTCGCCCTGCCCGATGTCCAGGTGCTGGTGAACGCGGGCCGTGGTAACGGGCGGGTTGCCGGAGGAGCCCTTATGGTTGAAGGAGTCCGCGATGTCCGCCGTCGGATCCGAGCCCGACACGTGGAAGGAATGCGGGGCGCAGTACAGGTAGTTCACCCAGGGCTTGTTGATCGCGCGGACCAGGTCGACCGCGGGCGTGTTCTCCTCGCAGAAGTCGTCCGGGTGCGCCTCCAGGTTCAGCGCGATGACCTCCCGCTCGAACACCGGCAGCAGTTCCTCCAGCGAGCGCCAGAACGCGGCCTCGCTCTCCGCCGCCCGTTCGGGACGGCCGTTGAACTCCGAGTTCATCAGCGGGCATTCGAGGTCCGCTGTGATCTCGATCACCCGCTTCCGGTAGCGGACGGCCGCCTGGCGCTCGGTCTCGTCCTGCGAGGACCACTTGTACAGCGGCAGCACCGAGGAGAGCTGCACTCCGTGCGTGCGCAGGGACTTCTTCAGCTCCGCGATGCGCGCGTCGTCCGCCCGCGGGTGCAGGAAGAACGGCATGAAGTCGGCACGCGGGGACAACTCGACGTACTCGTAGCCGAGTTCGGCCACCGTACGCACCATGTCGTCGATCGGCAGGGCGCGGAACATGCACGGTCCGAGGGCGATCTTCACGCGGCACCTCCGTAGACCGCGGGGCGGGGCTCGAGGTCCGTGGCGACGACCCGGCCCGGTGGGCCCCTGGTCGGCGGCCAGGTTCGCGATCCACTCGCGGAACTCGGTGTCGAAGGCGTCCGCGAAACGGCCCACCCAGTCCGTTGGCACCTCGGTGCTGTGCAGGCTCCCGGTGCGCACGGCGACCGAGGCCGGATCCGGCAGCCGCACCAGGCCCTCCTCGCCGACCGCCTCGCACCGGATGTCGTAGCCTTACCGGCGGTTGACGAAGACCTCCAGGTCGACGCGGACGCCCTTGGCGGTCTCGAAGAGCAAGATCTGCGGGTCCTTCAGGTGCGCGAACCGCTTGCTCGTGGCGGGCGGGGTGACCACCTGGGCGGAGACGATCTCGTCGTCCAGCAGCCGGCGCAGTACGTCCACCTCGTGCACCGCAGTGTCCAGGGCGGCCATCGCGGAGGTGTACGACTCCGGCACGGTCGGGTTGCGGTGGGCGCAGTGCACGATCAGCGGCTCGCCGACGCGGCCGGAGTCGATGACCTGCTTCAGCTGCCGGTAGCCGGCGTCGTAGCGGCGCATGAAGCCGACCTGCGCCAGGCGGCGGCCGTGTGCCTGCTCCGCCTCGACGATCTTCAGACAGTCCTCGGCGGTGGTGGCGAGCGGCTTCTCGCAGAACACCGGCTTTCCGGCGGCTATCGCGTTCAGCACGTGCTCGGCGTGGGTCGGGCCCCACGACGTCACGAGGACGGCGTCCAGGTCGAGGTTCAGGAGAAGCGCGCCCGGAGTGGTGGAACTCGGGCACCGCCGGATCGTGCACATCGACGGCGGACGCGGCCCCGGTTCCGCCGAGCGCCGCCGGGCCGCGATGCCCCGGTACGGGCTCGAGGCCGAGCTGCGCGTGATCCCCGGCGATCACACCGAGCGGTCCGGGATCGAGGCCGGCCGCCTCCTGCTCGCCGAACGGGACGCCGGTACGCCTCTGCCGACGGCCGTTCTCGCGGGAAACGACCGCAGTGCCATGGGCTGCTGATGGCGCCGACCCGGGGTGGCGTGGAGGTGCCCCGGGACCTCTCCGTCGTCGGCTACGACGACAGCCGTCTCTCCCTCTCCCATCCGATGCCCATCGGCCTCACGACCGTACGCCAGCACGCCCGGCTGATGGCCGAACACGCCGTCCGCTTCGCCGTCCAGCGGCCCGAGAACCCGGAACTGGAGCCCAGAGAGGCCGAGTTGGACCCGAAGCTGGTCGTGCGGGGCACAAGTGGCCCGCCGCCTGCCTGAATCCGTCGACGCCGACGGTCAAGCAGCCTGCGCGGAAAGGGCCTTGAGGAGCTGATCCCGCGTCATCTTCGACCGGCCCGGTACGCCCGCGGTGCTCGCCCGCTCGTACAGCTCCGCCCTCGACAGGGAACCCAGGTCCTCCTTCTCTCCGGCGGCCCGCTTCTTGCCCGCCGGCGGTTTTCCGCCGCCCTTGCGGCCCCTGGACCGGCCCTGCTCGACGCTCCGGCTGAGCACATCCATCAGGTCGATCACATTGGTCGCCTCCGGCGGCTCCGGTGCGCCGACGACCTCCTCGCCCTTCCGCTTCGCGGCGACGAGCTTCTTGACGCGTTCCTCGTAGGTGTCGTGATAGTCGGTGGGGTCCCAGTCGATCGTGAGGGCGTCGATCAGCTGCTCGGCCGTCCGCAGCTCCTTGCTGCCGCTCTTCGTGCGCCGCTGCGGCAGTTCGGGCACCGTGTCGGCGGGGTCGCGCACCTCGTCGGCCCAGTGCAGGGTGTGCAGGACGAGGACGCCCGGCTGCGCGCGCAACGCGGTCAGGTACTCCTTGCCGCGCATGGTGAGCGTGGCGATCCCCGCCTTGTACGAGCGGTCCAGCGCCGAGCGCATCAGTTCGTACACCTTGACGTACTCCTTGCCGCGCGGGCCCACGTAGTACGTGCGGGCGAAGTACACGGGCTCGACCTGGTGCAGATCGACGAACCCGGCCAGGTCGATCACCTTCGACCGCCCGGGCGCGATCTCCTCCAGCTCCTCCGGCTCCACGACGACGTACTCGCCCTCGTCGATCTCGTAGCCCTTGACGATCTTGTCGATGTCGACCTCCTTGCCGGTGCGCTCGTTGACCCGCTTGTTGCGGATCCGGTCCGAGGTGCCGCGCTGAAGCTGGTGGAAGTGCACGGTGTGGTCCTCGGTGGCGGTGTACAACGCCACGGGCAGGGTGACCAGCCCGAAGGTCAGGACACCGGTCCAGATGGGTCTCGCCATGGCTCCTCGCCTCCGTCATGGGGTCAGTGGTCCGCCGTGGTGCCATCCGGTCGTCGCCGGCGCGTTCCTACCGGGGACGCGCGCTCGGCCCGGGTGCCGGCCAGCCGCTCGGCCTCGGCCGTAGTCGCCTCGGCGTGGCGCCGGGCCTCCCGTACGGCGCGGTCGGCCTGCCGGGCCCGCTCCCGTGCCTCCTGTTCGTCGCCACGCCACCGCCGCTGCTCCTCCTCCGCGTCGCGCAGCCGCGCGCGCAGCTCACGCACGCGCTCCTCGGCCTCGGCCACCCGGTCGCGGGCCTCCTCCACCTCCCGCCCGGCGGCCTCGGCCTCCGCTTCGCGGGCACGCAGGTCCCGCTCCGCGTCCCGGGAGGCTCCGCGGGCCTCCTTGAGACGGCGCCGGTGGGCCAGTTCGTCCTCGCGCTCCTCCGCCCCGCCCCGCTTCCTCTGTCTCTTCCTCTCCGCTCCGCGTCCGCCGGGCTCCTCGCCCTCGGCGCGTTTTTTCGTCCCGGCCGCCGCAGGGGCGGCAGGACGGCGGTCGACGACGCCCTCGTCCGCACCGAGAAAGCCGAACGTGGAGCTGAGCGGCTTCACGAGCCGCCCCGCCGCCCACTCCCGGGCGGCCTGCGGATCGGCGAGCACGGCGTGCAGGGTCTCCTCGACCTCTCGCTGGACCCCCTCACCCACCGGCCGACCGGCCTCCGCCGCCAGCCGCCGCGCCTGCTGGCCGAGCGCGCCGATCACCTCGCTCTGCCGACGGGCGAGCTTGCGCAGCTGCGGCCCGTCCAGGTCGCGGTGTGCCCGGCGCAGCTCCTCGCCGAGTTCCAGCAGCGGCCGGACCTCCTCGGGCTGCCGCCGCACGAGCAGATTGCCCACCCATGCGGACAGACTGGGTCGCCGCAACCCGCCGATTTCCTTGGCGAGGGCCTGATCACCGGCCTTGCGGGCCTCCCGGGCGCGGCGGTCACGGGCGGCGACGAACTCCTCCGGCCGCAGCCCGTACAGCTCGTCGGCGACGGCGTCCAGGTCCACCAGCGCCCCTCTCGACGGCCACCTCGGTGACGGGGTCCGAGTTTCTCACTCTGTGGCGTTCATGTGCCTTGTGTAACGACTTGCCCCGATGGGGTGGGATGCTCCGGCCGCCGCCAAGGGCACGCCCGGCCCGGCCGCCGGTCGGCCCAGTGGGCGCTGGTGCCCCGGCTCACCCGTTCGGAGGACCGTCCGGCTTGCCGCGCCGTCGCCGCCGGTCCGGGGCCACATGATGCGGGCATGCCCCCGATCCGTCCCCCGCCCGCACCCCCCGACCCGCCCCGCGACCGATCGCCGTACCGCCGGAGCCCGTCGCGGTTCGCCCACCGGGCGCGCGGAAGCCTGGGGCGGAGCCATGCGAGGGCAAACATGAGCGCAAACGCCCGGCGGGTGTCGAGGCGGACGCGCGGGCGGACGCCGGCCGGCCGGGCGCAACCAAAATTGCATCGATCGTTTTCTTGAATCACTCGTGTTTATGAGGGTAGGTTCGACCTCATGACCGCCTCCCCGACCCCGACCACCGCCGAGGAACTCCGCGGTGCCGGTCTGCGCGTGACGGCAGCCCGCGTCGCGCTGCTGGAGACCGTCCGGGCGGGCGACCACCTCGGCGTCGAGGCGCTCGCCTCCGGGGTGCGCAACCGCGTGGGCCACATCTCCCTGCAAGCCGTCTACGAGGCCCTTCACGCCCTCACCGCGGCGGGTCTCGTCCGCCGTATCGAGCCGGCCGGTCACCCGGCCCGGTACGAGGGACGCGTGGGGGACAACCACCACCACATCGTGTGCCGGTCGTGCGGTGCCGTCGCCGACGTCGACTGCGCGGTCGGCGACGCGCCCTGCCTGACCGCATCCGACGACCGCGGCTTCGCCATCGACGAGGCCGAGGTCGTCTACTGGGGTATCTGCCCCGACTGTTCCACCGGCCGCAGTTCCTGAGCACCGAGTTCCGCACAGTTCGGAAGGATTGCCATGACTGAGAACCACGACGCGATCGTCACAGACGCGAAGGCGGAGGGAGCCGGCGGCGGCTGCCCCGTCGCCCATGACCGGGCCCTGCACCCGACCCAGGGTGGTGGCAACCGCCAGTGGTGGCCGGAGCGGCTCAACCTGAAGATCCTGGCCCAGAACCCGCCCGCGACGAACCCGCTCGGTGCGGACTTCGACTACGCCGAGGCCTTCAAGAGCCTCGACCTTCCGGCCCTGAAGCAGGACATCGCCGAGGTGCTGACCACCTCGCAGGACTGGTGGCCCGCCGACTTCGGCCACTACGGCCCGCTGATCATCCGTATGGCCTGGCACAGCGCCGGCACCTACCGCATCAGCGACGGCCGCGGCGGCGCCGGCTCCGGCCAGCAGCGTTTCGCCCCGCTCAACAGCTGGCCCGACAACGTCAACCTGGACAAGGCCCGCCGGCTGCTGTGGCCGGTGAAGAAGAAGTACGGTCAGAAGATCTCCTGGGCCGACCTGATGATCCTCGCCGGCAACGTGGCGCTGGAGTCCATGGGCTTCGACACCTTCGGCTTCGGCGGCGGCCGCGCGGACGTCTGGGAGGCGGAGGAGGACGTCTACTGGGGTCCCGAGACCACCTGGCTGGACGACAGGCGCTACACCGGCGACCGCGAGCTGGAGAACCCGCTCGGCGCCGTCCAGATGGGCCTCATCTACGTCAACCCCGAGGGCCCCAACGGCAACCCGGACCCGCTGGCCGCGGCCCGCGACATCCGTGAGACGTTCCGCCGCATGGCCATGAACGACGAGGAGACCGTCGCCCTCATCGCGGGTGGCCACACCTTCGGCAAGACCCACGGCGCCGGCCCCGCCGACGCGGTCGGCCTCGACCCCGAGGCCGCCGGCCTGGAGGAGCAGGGCCTCGGCTGGAAGAGCACCTTCGGCACCGGCAAGGGCGCGGACGCCATCGGCTCCGGCCTCGAGGTCACCTGGACCAACACGCCCACCCAGTGGAGCAACAATTTCTTCCGGATCCTGTTCGAATACGAGTGGGAGCTGACCGAGTCCCCGGCCGGGGCCAAGCAGTGGCGGCCGAAGGACGGCGCGGGCGAGGGCACCGTCCCGCACGCCCACGACGCCTCGAAGCAGATCGCGCCGGGCATGCTCACCACTGACCTGTCGCTGCGCTTCGACCCGATCTACGGGCCGATCTCGCGCCGGTTCTACGAGCACCCGGAGGAGTTCGCGGACGCCTTCGCCCGCGCCTGGTACAAGCTCACCCACCGTGACATGGGCCCGAAGGCGCGGTACCTCGGCCCGGAGGTCCCGGAGGAGACCCTGATCTGGCAGGACCCGCTGCCGGAGCGCGAGGGCGAGCTGATCGACGACGCCGACATCGCGGCCCTGAAGACCAAGCTGCTCGACTCGGGCCTCTCCGTGTCCCAGCTGGTCACCACCGCCTGGGCATCCGCCTCCACCTTCCGCGGCAGCGACAAGCGCGGCGGTGCCAACGGCGCCCGGATCCGTCTGCAGCCGCAGCGCGGCTGGGAGGTCAACGAGCCCGACGAGCTGGCCCAGGCGCTGCGCATCCTCGAGGGCGTCCAGCAGGAGTTCAACGCCTCCTCCGGCGCCAAGAAGGTCTCCCTGGCCGACCTCATCGTCCTCGGCGGTGTCGCAGCGGTCGAGAAGGCCGCCAAGGAGGGCGGCTTCGAGGTGCAGGTGCCCTTCACCCCGGGCCGCGTGGACGCGACCGAGGAGCACACCGACGCCGAGTCCTTCGAGGCGCTGGAGCCGACCGCGGACGGCTTCCGCAACTACCTCGGCAAGGGCAACCGCCTCCCGGCCGAGTACCTGCTGGTCGACAAGGCGAACCTGCTGACCCTGAGCGCCCCCGAGATGACGGTGCTCGTCGGCGGTCTGCGGGTCCTCGGTGCAAACCACCAGCAGTCGCAGCTCGGCGTCCTGACCAAGACGCCCGGCGTCCTCACCAACGACTTCTTCGTCAACCTGCTCGACATGGGCACGACCTGGAAGTCGACCTCCGAGGACCAGACCACGTTCGAGGGCCGTGACGCCGTCACGGGCGAGCTGAAGTGGGCCGGCAGCCGTGCCGACCTGGTCTTCGGTTCCAACTCCGAGCTGCGCGCCCTCGCCGAGGTGTACGCCGGCGACGACGCGAAGGAGAAGTTCGTGAAGGACTTCGTCGCCGCGTGGGACAAGGTCATGAACCTGGACCGGTTCGACCTGGTCTGAGCCAAGGCTGGGGGGCGTCCGGCCCGGCCCGCACGGGTCGGGCCGGACGCCCTCGTCGTCCGAGCGGGGCCGGACCTCTGTCACCGAAAGGTCACAGGGGATCCACAACCGTCACAGATGATCTACAGCGGAAACCCTCGGTCGCCCGGCTCTGTCTCCCTCCGCGAGCACCGGCAGGGAGCCGGTCAGACCACCGGAATCGGGGGACCTCATGCACCACCGCAACACCACTCGCCTCGCCGCATCGGCGACTGCCGTGATCGCCGCCGCGCTGTCGCTGACGGCGTGCCAGTCGGGAGACGGCGACGGGGCCGCCAAGACGTCCTCCCCGACCGCGGCCGCCGCCACTGCCTCCACCACCGCGAACCCCACGGCCACGCCGCCGTCCAGCTCGGGATCCTCCGGCGGCACCTCGACCGCCCCGAGCGCCGCGGTCTCTCCGGCGTCCGTCACCTCGGCCGGCACGGCGTCGGCATGTCCGGTGTCGGCCGTGCAGGCGACGGCCCAGCAGGGGCCCGACCACCGGGTCGGCACCGGCACCGGCACGGCGCTCATCAAGTTCACCAACGTCTCCGGACACGCCTGCGTGCTGCGGGGTCACCCGTCGGTGGCCGGTGCGGGCAACGGTTCCCCCGCACACAACAGACCCCTGAAGGTGATCCCCACGGGCATCGCCTCCCCGGTGCGCCTCGCGCCGGGCGGCACGGCCTGGGTGAAGCTGACCTTCGTCCAGGTCGAGGGCGAGGGCGACGGCTACTGCGTCTCCGGCGCCAAGCCCGCCGTCTACCCGACGCTCGTGGTCGGCCTGTCCGGTTCGGGTGCGCACCAAGTCGCCCTGTCGGACGGCGAGTTCGCCGAGTGCGACAACACCGTCACCGCGACCGCGGTCTCGGCGGTGAAGCCGGCCTGACCGGCACGTGAGCGGCGGGCGGCCGGCTCCGGTGACATCTCGGTGCCGCCGTCCGCCTGCCGCGGGGCTCGTACCTCCCCGGCCGGGCGGCGGCGACGCACGGCGATCCACGCCGCCGCCCCGGGCCGCCCGGCACTCTCTCCGCCGGTGGTGAGAACAACGCCTGCTGCGCCATGAGTGCCCCCGAAGGGGCGCCGGGAACCGCGCGACCCGCCACATCGCACCTGCAGACACCCACCGGCCACAAGCCCAACGGCGCTGAGACGAAACGGCCGTTCCCTCACCGGCGCAGTGCCTCGAAGGCGTTCCTGCCTGCAACCCCGATCGCGAGGTCGATATCCGGAGCGAGACCCGCCCGGCGCCCGGCACGGGTGAGCGCCGCCATGGCCACCCGGTCCCCCGACTCCGCCTCGACCACCCCGATCTCGTGCCGCAGGTGCAGAAACGTGCCCGTCTTGCCGCTCCACCGCAGCGAGTCCGCCCGCAGTTCGCTCCCCAGCCGGTGCGTGAAGACCTGCAGGCCCATCAGCCGCCGCAGCTCCGCCGTCGCCGTCGGCGTGGAGATCTCGTCGCACCACACCCGCCGCAGCAGTTCGACGAGCGCCGCGGCCGACCCGGCGTTGGCGTAGGCCGGGTCCAGGGTCTCGATGGTGTGCCGGCCGGCCCGCTCGTCCCGGAGGGCCAGTTCCAGCGCGAGGGAGAAGTCGTGGCCGGCGGCACCGGCGGCGCACTCGTACAGGTGGTTCAAACAGTGCCGCATCCGGATCTCCCCGCACCCCCAAGCGCGCAGCCGCTCGTCCACGTCCGCCGCCGGCACCAGGTCGAGCAGGGTGTCCGCCGCGGCGTTGTCGCTCACCGACAGCATGAGCAGCAGCAGGTCACCGACGGCCACGCTCGCCGGGTGCCGGAACGCCGCGAGCCCGGTGGGACCGACGCTGCTCCGGGCCGGATCGACCGTCACCGGGTGCGCCGGATCGAGCTTCCCGGCCGCGATCCGGTCCAGTACGACGAGGGCCACCGGGACCTTCACCACCGACGCCAGCGGCATCAACTCATCGATGTCGAAGCCCAGTTGTTCGCCGGTGCCGAGGTGCCGGGCGAGGAAGGAACCGCGCACGCCGAGGGCGGCCCAGTCCGCGGCGATCGCCTCGGCCACGCTCAGGAGGGCGCCGCCGTCCGCGACGTACACCGGGGGGCGCACCGGTGCCGCGCTCATCCGCGGGCCGCCAGCCGCGCCGATGCGTCCTCGGCGCCGGTCCCGGAGGGAGCCGCGCCGGATCCACGGGTGGCAGCCCCTGCGGCCGACGCCAGCAGGGGGACCAGCCAGTCCGGCACATCCGCCGAGCCGTTGCGGCCCTGGGCGCCGCCCACGTCGTATCCCCGGTGCAGTGACCGGTCGCCCAGCGGCGCCCAGCGTGCCCCGTGCCGCCGGGCCAGGGGCTCGGCGCACAGCAGCAGCGCCCGCCCGGCCAGCGTCTCGGCGAGTGCGGTGGCCGCGGACCCGGCTGGCCGGAACCGGCCCGGTGGCAGCCCGGCCCGGGCCGCGGCGCGCTCCAGCCGGTCCTCACAGGAGGGCACCTGATCCTCCGGCAGGGTCAGCACCGGCAGGGGAGCGGCTCGTTCGGCGCCACGACCGCGGCGCGGCCGCAGGTCCTCCAGATGGACAGCCCGCGGCACGCCGCCGTACTCCGGGCCCCGCCCTCCATCCGGCGCCTCCGGCTCCGGCGCCGACGTCAGGCCCAGCGGCACCCGGAACGCGCCCCGCTCCGGCGGAACCCGCACGAGCGCGTAGGAGAGCGAGCCGTCGGCCAGCCCGGAAACCCGTTCCAGGGGCGGCAGTTCGCGCATGCCGAGGCTGATCCCCCGCTCGGCGCCGGCGCGGATCGCGCGGGCCAGCGCCGCCGGGGCACAGTGCGTGGGCACACCGACGGCCCGCATCCGTGCCCGCCCGGCCGTACCGGCCACCTGCCGCAGCCGCTGGGCCCGGTCCAGCACGTCACGCGCGTACGGCAGGAGCAGCGCGCCCAGCTCGGTGATCGTGATCTGCCGCCGCGAACGGTCGAACAGCAGGCCGCCGAAGTGTTCCTCCAGCGTCTTGACACGGCGGCTGAGCAGCGGCTGGGCGATGCCGAGCCGGTCCGCTGCCCGGGAGAAGCTCGTTTCGTCGGCCGTCGCGACATAGGCCTCGAGATGCGCGAGGAGATCCATCCTGCACTCATATCAATAAGGCATGAGGCGTTCAAAGTTCACTCTTGGACATGAGTGGTGTCCGGCTGTTTCGCTGTCCCCGTCGAAGATCGGGGAAGCCGATCACGGACGGACGACCAGGAGGACTGTGCTCATGACCAGCCCCGACCACTCCAACTCGCTCGGCCGGCGCGGCCTGTTCAGGGCGGGCCTCGCCCTCACCACGGCGGCCGTGGCCGCGACGGCCGTCGCCGCGCCCACCGCGTCGGCGGCACCGAACGATGAAGTGCCCGGTGCGCAAGCCGAGCTGGCCGAGCTGGAGCGACGGCACGGCGCCCGGCTCGGCGTGTACGCGCGCAACGCGCGCACCGGACGGACCGTGTCCCACCGGGCGGGGGAGCGGTTCGCGATGTGTTCGACGTTCAAGGCGTTCGCCGCGGCGGCGGTCCTGCGCGACCACGGCGGCTGCGCCCCGCTGGACAAGGTGATCCACTACCCGCCGCACGACATCCTGTCGAACTCGCCGCGCACCGCGGAGCACCTGGACACCGGCATGACGGTGGCGGACCTGTGCGCGGCGGCGATCCAGTACAGCGACAACGCGGCGGGCAATCTGCTGCTGCGTGAGATCGGCGGTCCCGCCGGGCTCACCCGCTTCTTCCGGTCGCTGGGCGACCGGGTGAGCCGGCTCGACCGGTGGGAGACGGACCTGAACACCGCCATCCCCGGCGACCTGCGCGACACCACGACCCCCGAGGCCCTGGGCCGCAGCTTCGGGCGGCTGACCCTGGGCCGGACCCTGGCCGGCGCCGACCGGGAACGGCTCGTGACCTGGCTGAAGGGCAACACCACCAGTGCCGCGCGGTTCCGCGCCGGACTGCCGGACGACTGGGTTCTGGCGGACAAGACCGGCACCGGCGCCTACGGGACCGCGAACGACATCGGCGTGGCCTGGACGACCCGGAAGACGCCGGTCCTGCTGACCGTCCTGTCGGCCGGGAACACCCAGGACGCGCCGGCGGACGACGCTCTGGTCGCGGAGGCGGCTCGGACCGTGGCCCGCTTCCTCGCGCCGGGGGAGTAGGCCGACGGTATTCATTCATCTGAATAGGAATCATGTACGCGGCCATTGATGTGAGCATGGCGCATCCATGCGGTCGGGGAGCGCAGTACGTGTCGCCGAGCGGCACCGCCGACGCGGCCGGCACACAGTCGGCGCCGACCACACTCACCTCGGCCATCAGCCGTATCACACCGGGCGGGACGATCTACCTGCGCGGCGGGACGTACACCTACTCCTCCACGGTCACCATCCAAGCGCGTCCTGAACTTCTCGGGCCAGAGCGAGAGTTCCGACCGCAACGGCTACAAGCTCGGCGGCGACGACATCGCGGTCAACCACATCGTGCGGCACGCCATCGCCGACAAGAACGGCTTCGGTGTTCCGCACCGACACCTCGTGCCGCTTCGCCGTCAGCGGCCCGAACGACAGGACCGTCGGCAACTCCGACAGCTCCGACCAGCTCTGGACCGGTACGAACGGCTCCCGCTGCTCCTCGTACTCCGGGGCCCTCCGCTGGTCCTTCGCCTCGGACGGGCACCTCGTGGTGACCTTCGGCGGCACCGTCGTGACGCCATGGCCGCGACCCGGCGCACGACGGTCTCCCGGCGGGACGCCGCTTCCGGCGGCGTCCCGCTCGCGCGCGCCGCTAGACCTTCGGACGCGCCTCGCCCGGCTCCAGCGCCGAGAGCTTGTCCGGGTTCGTGACCAGGTACACCTCGCGGACCCGCTCGCCGTCCGGGTCGAGGTCCATGACCATCACCGCGTGCGGGGAGCCGTCCTCGAACACCACCACGGCCGCGTCGCCGTTGACGTCCCGGTGCTGGAACTCCAGCCCCGCCGCCGTACGCGCGGCATAGCCGGTCAGCGCCCGTGCCACCTTGTCCCGGCCGCGGATCGGCCGCGGTGCCGCCTGTGCCTTGCCGCCACCGTCCGTCCACAGCGTGGCCTCAGGCGCCAGGATCTCCAGCAGCGCACCGAGGTCCCCGCCGAGCGCGGTGGCGACGAACCGTTCCGTCGCCTGCCGCCGGACCCGGGGATGGGCCTGGTACCGGGGGCGCCGGGCGCGCACATGGGACCGGGCGCGGTGCGCGAGCTGCCGTACGGCCGCGGGGCTGCGGCCGAGGATGTCCGCGATCTCGGTGTGTGCGTAGCCGAACACCTCGTGCAGGACGAACACCGCCCGCTCCAGCGGGGTCAGGGTCTCCAGCACGACCAGCATGGCCAGCGACACCGACTCGGCCCGCACCGCGCCCTCGGACGCGTCCTCGCCGGCCGCCGGACCGGGAGCCCCGTCCGTGGGCAGGGGCTCCGGCAGCCACGGCCCGACGTAGGTCTCGCGCCGCCGGGCGATCCGCGCCCGCCGTGCGAGCGCCTGCCGCACGGTGATCCGCACCAGATAGGCCCGCGGATGCTCGATCTCCGCCGCCTGCCCCGCGTCCCCGGTACCCGCACGCCCCGCCCAGGACAGCCAGGTCTCCTGCAGCACGTCCTCGGCGTCGGTGACGCTGCCCAGCATGTTGTACGCCACCGCGAACAGCAGCTCGCGGTGGTCGAGGAACGCCTGTGTGGCGGTGTCCGCTCCCGTGGGCGTCCGGTTGTCGGGCATGGCATCTCCTCACGACGTCTGCCCACCCAGAGGGGCCGGGCACCCCGGAGTGTGACATCGGGGGACGGGCGTGTGTCGTGGATCTCATCCTCCGCCCGCGCTGTCACACCTGCGGCCCTCCCGGCCCTCTCGGTCCACGGCAGCAGCACCACGCAGCGAAGGAGCAGCCCATGCGACTCGTCGTCTTCGGCGCGAACGGGCCGACCGGACGGCAGGTCACCGAGCAGGCGACCGCCGCCGGACACACCGTCACCGCCGTGACCCGTCACCCCGACGCCTTCCCGCCCGACCACCCCCGCCTGAAGGTCGCGGAGGCCGACGTCCTGGAGGGGGCGGCGGTCGACCGTGTCGTCCCCGGCCACGACGCGGTGATCTCCGCGCTCGGCGTCCCGTACGGCCGTGCTCCGGTCACGGTGTACTCGGCCGGCCTCACCCACATCACCCGGGCCATGACCCGGCACGGTGTCCGGCGCCTGGTCTGCGTCACCTCCACCGTCCTGTTCGACGTGCCCGCACCCGGGGAGGGCGTCTTCTTCCGGAACGTGCTCGAGCCGTTCTTCGTGCGGGTCGTCGGGCGCACGGTCTACGACGACATGCGCCGCATGGAGGACATCGTGCGCGCGAGCGGCCACGACTGGACGGTGCTGCGGCCCGCCGGCCTGTTCGATACGACCGGTCAGCGACTACCGGCTGGCCCCCGCCCGGCTGCCCGGGCGGTTCACCTCCCGGGCCGACCTCGCGCACGCGCTCGTGCGCGAGGCCGTCACCGAGGGGCATGTGCGCTCCGTGCTCGACGTGCGCACCACCGAGGGCACCCCGCGCTTCCTCGACCTCGTCAAGAAGGAGGGGTTCGGCAGGTGAGGCGCGCCGGTTACGAGGGCCAGCCGCCGTAGGGGACGGTGATCAGTTCCATGGCGTGGCCCGCCGGGTCCATGAAGTACACGCCGCGGCCGCCGTCGTTGTGGTTGATGGTGCCGGGCCGGCGCCGGTGCGGGTCCGCGTAGTGCTCGATGCCGCGCTCGACGATCCGCGCGTACGCGGCGTCGAACTCCTCCTCGGAGACCAGGAAGGCGTAGTGCTGGGGTGTGATGTGTTCCGCGGGGATCGTGGCGAAGTCCAGGGTGACTCCGTTGGCGAGGGCGACCGCGACGAACGGGCCCCATTCCGCGGTGATCTCGAGACCGAGCAGTCCGGCGAAGAACTCGGCGGACTCCCGGTTGTCCCGGGAATGGACGATGGTGTGGTTGAACTGGACCGACAAGGAATGCCTCCAGGGCATGTCCTGGCGCCTCCATGCCTCACCCAGCCGGTGACCGGCACGCGATGCCGCCGACGATCTTACCGGGGACGCCCCGGCGCGTCGACGACGTCACGCGCCCCGGTGCGTCACGTGGCCGCCGGTGACCGTCAACGCCACGGGAGCCTCGGCGAGTTCGTCGCCGGGCGCGTGCACGGGGTCCACGGCCAGCGCGGTGAGGTCGGCCCGGTAGCCGGGCGCGACACGGCCGGCGGCCTCGGACTCGCCGGCGGCCGTCGCCGCGTGGCTGGTGCAGCCCTCCAGCGCCTGCAACGGCGTCAGGCCCGGCCGGCCGGCCGCGGCGCCCTTCGGCCGGCGGGCCGTCGCCAGGACGGCCCGGACGTCGTAGTGCGCGATGGGCCAGTCCGAGCCGAGGGCGAGCGTGGCTCCCGCATCCCGCAGGTCGCGCAGCCGCCAGGCACGGGCGGCCCGGTCGCCGCCCAGCCGGCGGGACCACTCGTCGGTGCCGTCGTGGCGCGTGTACCCGGTGTGCGGCGGCTGCAGGGAGGCCGCAACCCCCAACTCGGCGAAGCGGGGCAGGAGTTCGTCCGGGGCGGTCTCGACGTGCTCGATCCGGTGGGCGCCGTGCCCGCTCGGCCCGAGGGAGGCGACGGTGTCCAGGACATGCCGTACGGCCGCGTCCCCGATGGCATGGGTGGCGGTGCGGACGCCGGCCGCGTGCAGGGCGCGGACGGCCCCGGCGTAGGCGTGCGGATCCGGCCAGAACGCGGCGGTGCCCTGACCGTGGCAGTCGGGATGCTCCAGCCAGGCCGTGCCGCCCTCGACGGTGCCGTCCATGAAGAACTTGACCCCGCCGACCAGCCAGTGCCGCCCGCCCCGGCCCTGCAGCTCGATCAGCTCCCGCAACGCGTCCCCGTCGGCGCCCGGCATGCACCAGGGCGCGAACCGCAGCCGTACCGGCAGCACCGTCTCCTCGGCCACCGCCGCCACCAGGCCGAGGTCGCCGCCGTCCATCACATGCGCCCCGGTGAGCCCCGTCGCGGCCATGGCGGACAGCAACTCCAGGAGCCGGGCCCGCCGTTCGGTGTACGACGGCCTGGGTACGAGGTCCGCGACCAGGTCCATCGCGGCGTGCTCGACGAGGTGACCGGTGGGCCGGCCCGAGGCGTCGCACACCACCTCCGCGTGCTGGGCGAAGGCGCGCGGGCCGGTCACCCCGGCGGCGGCCAGCGCGGCGGCGCTGACGAGGGCGGAGTGGCCGTCGTACAGACGCAGGAAGGCCGGGGTGTCGCCGAGCACCTCCGCCACCAGCTCGTGGTGGATGGGGCGGCCCTCGAACGCGTTGTGGTCCAGACCGTGGCCGACGACCCAGCCGTCGGTCCGCTCGGCACCGGCGAGCGCCGCGCGCAGTCCGGCCAGGTCGGTGACGCCCGACAGGTCCGTGCCCGTCGCCATGTCCAGCCCCCACACCGGATGGCTGTGCGCGTCGACCAGGCCGGGCACGAGGTGCGCGCCGTGCAGGTCGACGACCTCGGTGCCGGGGCCGCGCCAGCCTGGTACGTCGTCCGCCTCGCCGACCGCCGTGATCACCCCGTCGTGCACGGCGACGGCGGAGGCGGCGGGGTGGGCGGGGTCGAGGGTGCGGACCTGGGCGCCGGCGAGGATGAGGTCGGCAGCACGCATGGGGGTAACTCCTGTGCGGTGAGGGGGTGTTCGGGTCACTCGGCGGGTGCGGTGACCGCGGCCGGGACAGTGTCCTCGCCGGGACCGGTGTCCGCGGCGGGACCGGTGCGCTCGTCGGTTCCGGTGCTCCCACCGGGTTCCGTGGCGAACCGGGCGTAGACCTCCGGGCGGGAGCGGCGCAGCCACCAGGCCAGGGGCAGGCCGAGCAGGAAGACGGCCGGTGCCACGGCGACGAGCAGGACGTTCACGGGCGCGGACGCGCCGGTGAACAGGTCGATGTGGGTCACGACCAGCGCGATCGCCGTCGCCAGCAGAACGGTGGCCAGCACCGGCGCCACCAGTGTGCGCACGGCTCCCTCGGTGTGGCGCACCCGCCGGAAGTAGCACGGCACGGCGATCGCGGCGAGCAGTTGCAGCAGCAACAGACCGATCATTCCCGGGGTGTTCACCCACAGCAGCAGCTGCTGGTACGGGTCGGCGTGCGCGGCCCAGAAGGCCGGCACGACCACGGCGCCGAGGACGGTCTGGGCGAGGCCGGCGACGTACGGGGAGCGGTGGCGCGGGTGGATCCGGCCGAGCGGGCGGGGCAGCACACCCTCCTCGGCGAGAGCGAGGGCATAGCGGTTGATGGCGTTGTGGAAGGCGAGCAGGGAGGCGATGACGCTGGTGACGATGAAGACGTGCATCAGGTCGGCGGCCCAGCCGCCCACGTAGGTGCTGATCGCCGTGAAGAACAGGCCCGCCGGGTCCTTGCCTGCCGCACGCACCACCTGGTCGTCGCCGAAGGCCTGGACGGCGATCCAGACGACGAACGCGTAGAACAGGCCGAGGAACCCCACGGCCAGATAGGTGGCGCGCGGGACCGTGCGCCCGGGGTCGCGGGCCTCCCGGCGGTAGATCACGGTCGACTCGAAGCCGGTGAACGCGGCGAAGGCGAAGGCGAGGACGGCCGCCATGCCGGGCACGAGCACATGGGCCGGTGCCAGGGAGGTCAGGGACAGCCCGTGCGCGCCGCCCTTCACCAGCACCCCGCCCGCGAGCAGCACCAGTATCCCGGTCTCGCAGACGAGCAGGACGCCGAGGACCCTGGCGCCGAAGTCGATCGAGTGGTAGCCGCCGTAGCCGATCAGCAGCAGGCCGGCCAGGGAGACGGGCAGCCATGGCACGTCGGCGCCGAACAGGGTGTGCAGGGTGTCGCGGGTGGTGGTGGCGAGCAGACCGTAGACGCCGATCTCCATGCCGTTGTAGCCGATCAGCGCGAGCAGGGCGGCGCCGATGCCGACCGGGCGGCCGAGGCCGCGGGTGATGTAGGCGTAGAAGGCGCCGCCGCTGGTCACATGGCGGCTCATGGTGGTGAAGCCGACGGCGAAGACGGCGAGGGTCAGTCCGGCGAGGAGGTAGCCGACGGGCGCGCCGATGCCGCCCAGCAGGATCGCGAGCGGTGCGACCCCGGCCATGACGGTCAGCGGAGCGGCGGCGGAGACGACGAAGAAGGCGATGTCGGCGGTGCCGAGGGAACCGGACCGGAGGGTGACGGCGCCCGACGGCGCTCGCTGCTCGGGTGGCTCGGAGGAGGACGCGGAGGACACGGACATACGGGGCGCCCTTCTGGCGGCGGAGGTGGAGGGGTCACGGTGGTGGGGGCAGCCGGGTTCGCGGGCGTCGGCGGGCCGGGGCGGGTGGGCCGACCGGGCCGGCGTCTCCGGGCACCCGTGAGGGATGGCGAGCGCCCGGAGCCGTAAACCTAAAGGCTTTCGGTTTTCGCAATGTAACCTGCCGTTGGGCATCCGGGAAGACCTCAGGGAGAACGCTGACCATGGGACGGCCGCGCACACCGCTCCTCGACCGCGAGCGCATCACCACCACCGCGCTGCGTCTGATCGACGAGACCGGCGACTTCAGCGTCCCGCAGATCGCCCGGCGGCTCGGTGCCCAGACCGGTTCGGTGTACCACCATGTGGACGGCCGCGACGGCATAGTGGAACTGCTGCGGGAGCGTGTCGCCTCGGCGATCGACACCGCCACCCTCGAGCTGACCCCGTGGGACACGGCCGTCGAGGCCTGGGCCCGCTCCTACCGGGCCGCGTTCGCCGCCCACCCCCGGACGATCCCGCTGCTCACGACCTCGCCGGTGCGCGCACCGCGGGTGCTGGAGCAGTACGAGCGTGCGGTGGGTCTGCTGCTCGACGCCGGTTTCGACCGGGCCGAGATCATGCCGCTGATCATCGCCCTGGAGAACCTGGTGCTGGGCTCCGCCCTCGACCTCGCCGCGCCGGAGACGATGTGGGAGCTGACGGACCATACGCCCACCCCGCGTCTCGCGGAGGCCCTCGCCGCCGTGGGCGAGGGACGGGCCGACCGCGCCTTCGAGGTGGGCCTGGCCGCCTTCATGAACCACGCACGCGCACTGCTGAAGCACTCCGGCCGCTGACCGGCACCAGAAGCGCTTCCGCTCGGCCGGGTGATCGATCAGGTGGACGGTAAAAACAGCTCCCTCGCGAGCACAGCGGACAGGATCTGACCTCATTGCCGTCTACGGTCGGGCCATGGTCACTTCTTCGGAGAACCGCGAGTCCCCGTCGTCCGGCGAGCGCGCCGAGCTCTTGCAAGCCCTGGCCGAACAGCGGGAGTTGCTGCTGATCACCGTGCGCCGGCTGACCGATGCCGAGGCCGCCCGCCGGACCACGGTGAGCGAGCTGACGCTGGGCGGGATCGTCAAGCACCTGGCGCGTGGTGAGCGGGTGTGGGCGCAGATCATGGCGAAGGGTGACGGGGAGCTGCCGGAGGGCATGCTCGACCTCGGCCAGTACGGGATGGCGAACGGCGAGACACTCGCCGGGCTGCTGGCGGAGTACGCGGCAGGCACCCGCGCGCTCGAGGAGGCCGTCGCGGCTCTTCCCGGCCTGGACCGGACCGTGCCACTGCCCAGAACTCCCTGGTCGCCGCCCGAGACCGTCCACTGGTCCGCCCGGCGCATCCTGCTGCACCTGATCCGCGAGACGGCCCAGCATGCCGGGCACGCGGACATCATCCGGGAGGCGCTCGACGGCGCGAACACCACCGCGCAGCGATGACCGTCCGGACGCGTTTCCCAGTACCGCCAGTAATATGATCACCTTGGTTCCGGGTTACCAGTCAGTCAACTTGGTGCGGTCACAGAGCGCGCCCTGCCCGGAGATGTCCATGTCTTCTCTCAACGACGCGTTGGAAAACGCGCGCCTCACCTATGAGCAGCACGTGCGGACCTGCCGCCAGTGCCATGCCGACGGCGCGGCCTGTGCCGTCGCCAAGCATCTCCTGCGGATCTACAACAACGCCCGCAGGGACCACCTGCGGTCGGGCGGACGGCACGCCGCGACGGACTGACGCGCCCTCCCGGGGCCAGGCGCGTCCGGGATCCGCGACGCGACCGGCGGTACCCCGCTACTCCGACGTCAAGCGCCGTACACCGTACGGACGTTGGCGCGCGGCGGCGGGGCGTGCCGGGTCGCGGGGCCCTTCGCGAACGTGCGCAGGAGGTTCTCCGTGGTGCGGGTGACGAAGGCGCGGGTGCGGGCGTCCATGCCGTGGTCGCGCCCGAACATGCCGGTCCCGGCCACCAGGCCCTCCACCCAGCGCATGGTGCCGGTCGCGAACACGCCGGCGCCGCTCGGAACCGTGTAGTACGCCGAGTCGCTGTGGCTGGCCCGCCCGCCGCAGACCAGCGGGGAGTGCGCGATGATCTCCAGCTCGCCGGGGGTGGGAGCGCCGGGGGTGATCCGGTCGTACTCCACGCCGACGAGATGGGCGAAGGCGTCGCCCGCGCGTGCGCCGGTGCCGTCGTACAGCCAGTGGTCGGCGGCCCGGACGACATAGGGGGCGTCGACCGGATAGCCCTCGTAGAGCACGCCGGTCAGGGAGGACTCGGGATCCGCGGCGGGCGGGAGACGGTAGTCGGTGGTGACCAGCGCGGGGTGGGAGTCGTAGCACGGGTCGGCGCGGTAGGCGGTCTTGTAGCAGACCACCGTACGGTCGTCCGCGCCCTCCCCGGCCTCCAGCCGGACCCGGCGGAAGCAGGTGTTCGCGCCGAGGAAGGCGATGTTCGTACCGGCGTCCCGGGCGGCGGTCACATGGGCCCGCTGCTCCGGCGTCCAGTACTCGTCGTGCCCCAGGCAGACGACGGCGTGCGCGCCGCGCAGGACCCCCGGGTCCCGGTGGACGTCGACGCCGGTGGTGTAGGCGAGCGGTATGCCGAGGCGTTCGGCCAGCACCACCAGCGCCCACTCGTACACCCGGAACTTCTCGGCGCCGTCGCCGTCGTAGGGGCGGTCGAAGCTCACCGCGAGGGAGCGGGTGGCGTACGCCCCCGACGCGCCGTTGTAGAGGCTGCTGCCGCCCCAGCGGTTGTACGCCTGCCAGGTGGCCGGGGCGTGCAGCAGGACCGTACGGCCCGTGCCGTCGGTGGACCGGACGATCAGCGGAACGTACCGCTGGTGCCCGGTGTCCGCCTCCAGCCGCAGCAGATAGGCGCCCTCCGGCCAGCCCGAGGTGTCCACCGGCAGCGTCACCGGCCAGTCGGCGCGCACCGTGCGGGTGGCCGGCAGCACGCGCGGCGCCGGCCGGGCGCGCCCGGGTATGCGCCCGGACGTCCAGATCCGGCGGGCCTGCCGGCCGCCGTACCAGCCGACCCGGAACGCGGACACCCGGAACGCGGCGGCCGTGGTGGACACGTGCAGCCCGAACTGCTCGCCCGGGGTGACGCTCACCCGGTCCGGGTAACCGGCCACCGCGTCCGGCGGGCCGGTGGAGGCCAGGCGCCAGTCGGCGGTGCCCGGGGCGTCCCGTTCCGCCTCGGGCCGCAGCCGCCCGTGGGGGGCCGCGGTGGAGTGCGGGCGCGGCGGTGTCGCCGTGCACGCGGCGGCCGTGCCGAGACCGAGGCCTGCGGACAGGGTCAGGAAACGCCGGCGGCCGAGGCCGTCCGACGGTGTGGTGTCGTGTGCCGGAGCCACTGCACCTCCCGGATGTGTGTCGGCTCCAGCGTTCCGACGCCCGCGCGGTCGGCGCAACCCGCGGCAGGCGCGGGAACACCGGCCGGCGGGCCGCGCGACCGCGTCGGGCCGGGCCGGCGGCGGTACGGCCGAACGGGTGACACCGTGGGATGCGGTCAGGTGCGGAAGCCGATGTGCACGTGGTCGTGATGGGTGGCGTCGCTGAAGAACTGACCGGCACCGCCGCCGGACAGCAGCACGGGGCCGCCCACGTTGTACGAGCCGGCCGCCGCCGCGTCCCGCATGAACCGCTCGATCAGACCGCGTGAGGTCGCCGGGTCGACGACCGCGTGGCCGTCGATCCGCCACACGTCGAAGGCCCGGCCCCGCGGATGGTCGCTGGGCCGGCTGGTGCCGAACACGTCCAGCGGATGCCCGGAGCGGACGACGCTCACCTCCAGCCGGTACGTCCGCGCCAGCGCGAGCATCGCCTTCGCCACGCTGGTGTGCACCTGACCACTGCGCAGATCCGCCATGGCAGCGGGCGGCAGCACGATCCGGTCGTCGGACAGCACGTTCCGGACGTCCGACGCCAAGGACGGGGCGGCCGGTCCCGGGTGTGCCGGATGCAGGGCGTCGACCGTCCAGCCGGAACCCGACCGGGAGAGGCGCACGTCGACCGTCGTCCCGCCGGCGCTCACCGTGCCGGCGCGCCGGGTCCACTGCCGGCACACCACCAGCACGCTGGCCGACCGGGACAGGATCCCGCCGTACTGCGCGTCCACGACCTGCAGCACCGCCTGGTCGGCCGTCGGCAGCAGCGGCCCGGCCTGGCCGACGAGGGACGCCGGCAGCCCGAGCGCCGCGGCCCTCGCCCGTGCGGCCGCCGCGTCGCCGTGTCCGTCGGCCCAGGCGCCGATCGCCTCCACCAGCCGCACGGCGCGCAGCTTCGCGGCCGGTTGGACCTCGGCGGACGTGGGCCGCCAGGGGGTGGTGCGCGGCAGCACGGGAGAGGGCGACGGCGACCCGGTGCCGGACGTGGCCTCCCGGGACGGGTGCGCGGCCGTGGGCCTCTGGGACGGGTGCGCGGTCCGGGCCGTACGGCCGGAACAGCCCGCCGCGCCGAGCGCGACACCGGCGAGGGCCGCCAGCACGGTACGGCGGCCGGGCGGAGGAGCGGCGGGCGTACGAGTGCGGGTCATACGGCCCAGTGTCCGCCGCACGGCACGGGGGCGGCCAGCGCGAGCGGACACGGGTTCTGACCGGATGGGGCGTGCGCTGCGGTTACGACGCCTCGGCGCACCGAACACCGGCCGTCCAGCACACGGCACCCCGGCACCCGATCGCGGGACCGGCGGTCCGACTCCCCTAGAACGGCGGGTCGTTGAAGATCTCCAGCAGGGACGCGGAGCTCTGCTCGGCGCCCGGGCCGGTGCCCGACGAGCCGGGAAACGTGCGGCCCCAGGACGCGGCGCGGCCCAGGACGCTCAGGCGCCAGCCGAGGTGTGCGGCGCGGCGCAGGTCCGCGGGCGTGCGCCCGGCGCCCGTCCAGGGCTCCAGGTAGGCGTCGAGCAGCCGGGCCAGGACCTGCGGCCCGTACCGTGCGCGCGCCTTCTCGGCGGGGATCCGCAGGCTGCAGAACGGGTGCGAGACGACCGCGTCGCCCCAGTCGAAGAAGGTGAACCGGCCCGGCGCCGGCCGGAACAGCTGGCCGTCGTGCAGGTCCGCGTGGTCGAGGGAGTCCTCGACGTCGAAGGAGGCGAGTTCGGCGCACCAGTCACTGAGCCGGGGCCGCAGCCGCTCCAGCCGTTCGCGTGCCTCCGGGAGCAGCGCGGTGCTCCTCGTGAGCAGCTCGTCGAACACCCCGGGCAGATCGGGGGTCCGGGTGGCGGGCACCCCGAGCCGCTCGATCTCGCGCGCGTGCGGGGTGAGGGCCCGCTGCAGGGTCGCGTACTGGCGCAGCAGCTCCTCCCAGGTCCGCGGCTCGACCGGCTCCCGGGCGAGCACGTCGCGGAACAGCTCCCCTCCGTCGGGCAGCAGCACCCATGCGCGTTCGGCGTCGACGGCCAGCGGCCGGAGCACATGCCCGGGCACCCAGCGGGCCAGTGCGGCGGTCAACGGGCCCTCGAAGGCGCTGGCCGGCGGATTCGCCTTGAACCAGACCGCCTCCCGCCCCTCGACGGGCACCCGCACCAGCACGGACCACGGCCGCAACCGGACACGCAGCTCTCCGCCCGCCCGCAGGCCGTGGGAGGCGAGCTGCTCCGCCACCCAGTCGAGGGCCGAGACCCGCCATGACTCGTGCTCCCACGGAGTCGGCGCGTACTGGTATCTGCTGCGGTCCACGACGATCGAGAACTCACCCTGCACCGGGCCATCTCAGCATCACGGCAGGGGGGCCGGCCACCCATTTCGTTCCGCGGCGCGCCGCAGGGCTCCCCCGGACGCGAACGCGCCCCCGGTCACCGACCGGGGGCGCGTCGCCGTGTGCGGTACTGCGCGATCAGGCCTGCTGCCTGCGGCGCAGCGTCAGGTACGTGCCGGTCGCACCCGCGGCCAGCAGGGCACCCACGCCGAGGCCGACCGGAAGGGTCGGGAAGCCGGAGGCGTCCGTCGTGGCGGCCGTGTTCTGCATCGCCGGGCCCGGCGTGATGCTGGTGGACACCGGGGCGACGTGCTGGATCGGGCCGACGTGCTTGACCGAGCCGTCGGAGTTCAGCAGCACCTGCTTGTTGTTCGGGTGCCGGAAGTCGAACATGCCCGCGAGGGAGCCGGCCGTGGCGTCGAAGGAGTGGTCGCCGATGCGGCCGGTGCACCAGTTGTCCTCGATGAACCGGGTGATGGACGCCTGGTTCGTCAGGGTGTGGTCGACCTTGTTGACCTTGCTGTACGGCGAGATGACGAGCAGCGGCTGGCGGGTGCCGGGGCCGCAGCGGTCGGCGTAACCGCCGGACGCCTTCGGGCCGTTCTGGCAGGCCGGGCTGTCGGTGGCCTTGCCGTTGGAGCCGAGCGAGGTGTCCGTGGAGCCGTTGCGCGGGGCGACGTAGGCGTGGTCGTACCAGCCGTCGGAGTCGTCGTAGGCGACCACGATCGCGGTGGACTTCCACTGCGGCGAGCTCTGGATCGCGTTGATCTGGTCGATCAGGAAGTGCTGCTCGTCGGTGGGGTCGGAGTAGCCGGCGTGGCCGTCCTGGTACTCACCGGCCTTGAGGAAGCTGACGGCCGGCAGCTTGCCCGCCTTCAGCGCGGCGGAGAAGTCGGTCAGGTCGTAGTTGTGGTTGGCCTGACCGTTGTGGCCGATCTCGGAGACGGACTTCGGCGCCAGGTGGTGCGGGTTCGCCGTCGACTTGTAGTACGAGAACGGGTTGTGGTGCGGGCTGTAGTCCGCGACGGCGGCGCCGCCCACGTTGGTGTGGGTGGTGTCGCACTTGGCGTACGAGCCGGACGTGCCGTTCCACGCGGTCGACGGACGGAAGCCGCCCTGGAACCAGCCCCAGCTCACCTTCCTGGCGTTGAGCAGGTCACCGATGTTCTTGCCCTGCAGCGAGGCCAGCGCGTTGCTGCTGGTGTGGTCCTTGCCGGAGCAGTCGTCGTAGGCCGGGTCGGGGTCGTTGATGACCGTGCCCACGCCCTTGGCGTCGGGGGACTTCACCGCGTAGGCGTCGGGCGTCGGCGTCTGCTTGGGGTTCTCCGTGCCGGTGGACGGGTCCATGGAGATGACACCGTGCGTCTGACCGGAGATCAGGTTCAGCGCGCCGGGCGTGGAGGGGCCGTAGACCGAGCTGAAGCTGCGGTCGGACAGGGCGTAGTGCTGGGCGTAGTTCCACAGCCCGGTGACGGTGTTGCCGTCGTAGTAGTCCATGACCAGGCCCGGCTCGCCGAACAGGCCGCCGCTGCACTTGTCGACCTCGGTGTTCTGCACGAACTGGTCGGCCTTGCCGCCGTTGTAGGCGAGCTGCTCGGCACCGTAGTTGTGGTTCTGGTCGCAGGTCATCGCCTGGGACGGGGACAGCCGCTTCGGCGCGTACTGGTTCGGGTTCTTCGTCAGCAGCCCGGCGTGCGCGAGGGTGTCGATGTCCTTCGGGGTGTTCTTCGACGCGGTGAACTTCGTGCCGTCGGTGTTGGCGGCCTTCGGGTACGTGGCGAAGTAGTGGTCGAAGGAGATGTTCTCGTCGAAGAGCACGACGACGTGCTTGATCGGCGTCGCGGTCGAGGAGTGCCCGCCCTGCGCCGCGGCGGGCGCCGCCGCCCAGCCGGGCGCGTTGCTGCCGAGCACGGTGAGCGCCGCGGCTCCCGCGAGCGCCCCCAGGCTCCGCATAGCGGCTCGTCTTCCTCTGCTTGCCATGGTGGTTAACCCCTCCGGACAGAACGTCTGTGCGTCGTACGAGCACGGATGCTGCGCCCGTTGCGGGGCGCGTCGGCGGAGCCATGATGGCCTGCGGGTGAACACCGAGTCAGGGATACCAGGGCAAAACTTGACTGTGTGTTGACCCATTCGGAGGCCGAGTTGTCCGGACAGGTTCAGCCGAACAGGGCGCGCCCGTACCAGTCCTGGGCGTCCCGTACTCCGGGCAGCGCGAAGAAGTAGCCGCCGCCGAAGGGACTGATGTAGTCCGTCAGCGGCTCGCCCGCCAGCCGGTGCTGCACCGTCTCGAACTGCCGCTTCAGGTCCTGTTGGTAGCAGGAGAACAGCAGCCCCATGTCGAGGTTGCCGTTGGCGTCCATGCCCCGGTCGTAGTTGTACGCCCGGCGCAGCAGACGCTGGTCGGCGGTGGCCGGGGTGCGCGGGTTGGCGAGCCGTATGTGCGCGTCCAGCGGGATGACGTCGCCCTTGGGATCGTCGGCGTACTTCGGCGTGTCGTGCTCGTGGTCCCCGTCCAGCGGCGCGCCGGAGGAGCGGGCGCGGCCGAACATCCGCTCCTGCTCGCCGAGCGAGACCCGGTCCCAGAACTCCACCAGCATCCGGATCAGCCGTACGACCTGGTAGCTGCCGCCGACCGCCCAGTCCGGCTCGCCCATGCCCTTGCCCACCCACACCAGCCGGTCCATCTCGCGGGCGCTGGTGGCGTCCGGGTTCGCGGTGCCGTCCTTGAAGCCCATCAGATTGCGCGGGGTGCCGGAGGGCCGGGGCGGGCTGGCGAAGCCGTCCAGGCGCCAGCGGACCTGGGCGGCGCCCCGGGTGTGCCGGGCGATGTCCCGCAGCGCGTGCAGCGCGGTGTCCGGTTCGTCGGCGTGCAGTTGGAGGCTGAGGTCGCCGTGGCACCAGTCGGCCTGGAGGTCGTCGTCGGGGAAGGCGGGCATGGCGGTCAGCCGCCGGGGCCGGAGCGCGCCCAGCCCGAACCGGCCGTCGAAGAGCGAGGCACCGACGCCGAGGGTCACGGCCAGTTGCCCCGCGGGCAGCCGGTCGCCGAGGACGCCCGAGTCGGCCGGCGGGCCGGTGATCCCCACCGGGGACGGCGTCCCGCCCGAGGTGAGGAAGCGGGCCCGGTCGGTGAGCGTGCGCAGCAGGCCGGTGAGTTCGGCGCGGTTCTCGGCGGTCACGTCGAGGGAGGCGAACACGCACGTGCGGCGCGGGGCGGCGATGGCCGAGGCCTGGTGGACGCCGTGGAAGGGGGCGACGGACGCCGTCGCGGCGGCCGGTGTCTGTGCCGGGGCGGCGCCGCTGGTGGCAAGCCCCGCTCCCGCCAGGGCGGCGCCGCGCAGGAAGCCGCGCCGGCCCAGGCCGTCGGGTCGTCCGGCGGTGACTGCGGGCTCGCTCACACGGTCCTCCGTGGGTCGCACAGGGTGGCCACCGACGCCAGGCGCTCGACCAGGTCGCCGAGCAGCGCGTTCACGTCCTCCCGCTGTGTGCGGGTGAGACTGGCCAGCGGGGTCCAGGACGCTCCGTGGCCGAACCCGTCGAGGGTGTGCCCCGCGCGGTCCAACTCGTGCTGGAGCTCGGCAAGTCCGGCGTACCGGGTCGTCAGCAGGGGCCCGAGCCGGGACAGCACCTCGCGGGTGCCGTCGAGGTTGGCGCGGGCCGTGGCGAGGTTGCTGCCGCTGCCGTAGTCGGTGCGGCCGGTCAGCTCGAACTGCACGGTGTTCTCCAGGATCTCGTGCGCGCGCAGGCCCAGCTGGGCGGGGTCCATACGGGTCTGCGACCAGGTGTCCCGCAGCCCGGTCACCGCCTTCACCAGCGCCGCCGCCGGGGCGCGCAGCCCGCCGGCCCGCTCACCGTGCCACAGCCCGTACTCGATACGGTGGAACCCGGCGAAGCCCTTGTCGTGCACCCCGCCGGGCAGTCCGGCGTCGGTGCCGTTGACCGCCGCGTCCGCGTCCCCGAAGGCGTCGTACGCCGCGCCCAGCCGCTCGTACTCCAGATGCGCGGGCAGCCAGGCCGACCGCGCGGCGGCGAGGTCGCCCTGGTCGATCCCGTCCTTGAGCTTCGTCGTCAGCCGCACGACCTGGTCGAGCCCGGTGCCGACCCACTTCTGGTAGGCGAGGGCGGGCGGGATCAGGTCGTGCTCCGAGACCGGCGCGGCGCCCGGGCCGCGCTGTCCGCCGGTGATGTGCACGGTGGGGCCGGTGACGGCGTCGCCGTCGTCGGGCACGCACTTGAAGGCGTACGTCCCCTGGCCCAGCCGGACCGTCAACTGCCGTGTCGTACCGGGGCCGATGCCCTCCACCTCGCCGTACACCGCCTGGCTGCCCGGGTCCTCCAGGTAGACCTCGGCGGCGCCGTCGGAGGAGTTGTGCAGGTCGAAGGTCCGCACCCCGGGCTCGGGCCGGGTCCAGCCGCGGCCGCAGTGGCTCTCCGACACGTCAATGACGACATGCCCCGACGGGGCGCCGGCGGCCCTGCCGTGGCGCGGGCCGCCGAGCGAGAACGCCAGCAGCGTGCCCGCGAGGGCCACGGCGAGGACGACGAACACGGCGGGCGCCGTCCGGAGACGAGCGGACCGCGTGCCGAGGCGAGGCAACGGCATGGCGAGCCTTTCCGGTACGACGTGATAAGCAGCGGCCTCATGGTAGGCACCGCTCCGGATCCGAACAGTCGTCCCAGGACTTCGATGACCAAGATTTCCCCTGGGGTTAACCGACGCGACGCTCCACGCGCTGCCCGGCGCGGTCCGATCGTGGGGCACCCTGGAGAGCCCCTGCCACCGGGCCGGCTGAAGCCGCCTTCCGCGGCGGCCGGTTCAGCGCACCGGGAAACCGAAGGAGTAGCCCTGCTGCTTCAGCCACGGCAGCAGGGTGCGCAGCGCGGCCACCGTCTGCGAGCGGTCGCCGCCCGCGTCGTGGAAGAGGATCGTGGGCCCGTTGGCCACCTCCCGCTGGACCGTGGCGACGATGGCGCCCGTGCCCGGCCGCTCGAAGTCCTTGGAGTCCACGTTCCAGCCGAGCGGACGCATCCCGTGCGAGGCCGCCAGGTGCCGGCTGTAGGGGGTGAAGGCGCCGCCCGGGGCCCGGTAGTACATCGGCTGCACCCCGCCGGACGCCTGGGTGATCTGCCGCTGCGCCTTCAGGATCTCCTGTGACTGGTAGGCCTCGGACTTCTTGTCCATCGTGGTGTCGTGCGACACCGTGTGGTCGCACAGCCGGTGCCCGGCCGCCACCACCTGCCGGACCAGATCCGGGTGCGCCTCGGCCAGCGGGCCGATCATGCAGAACGTCGCCTTCACGCCGTTCTCGCGCAGCACTTGGAGCACCTGCGGGGTCCAGACCGGGTCCGGGCCGTCGTCGATGGTGATGTTGACCGCGTGCGCGCCCCCGTCCGAGGCATGGGCGATGTCCGCGGACACGGTCACCGTCTTCGGCGCGGTGTGCCGCGCCGGGCCGCCCGACCCGCCCGAACCGTCGCCCGGCTGACCGGCCTGCGCGCTCCACAGCGACGTGGCGGCCGCCACCGCGGTGACCCCGACCGCCGCCGCAACCATTCGGCCGTACCAACCCCGCCCACCGTGCCGCGCCATGCCCCGCCCCGTTCGTGCCGTGTCCCAGAGATCTTATGCACCCGCATTCCGTGCACCTGTCAGGACGGCGGGAGTTGAGCGCGGGATCCGTCTGTTACCGATCACGGACAATTCCGGGTCGCTTCCGCGACAGACGCCGACGGGGCCCGGGCGAGACCAGCGGGCACCACTTGGCCGAGATCGCCCTGCTCCGCGACCGTCACCGGGCGGTCCCGCGGACCTGACGGTCGTACGGCTCACTCACCGGCCAGTGCCACTCGTACGATCGCCGCGGCCGCCGTGCCCGCGGCCCGCACCGGTTCGGTGCTGCGCGCGGCCCGGCCCAGCATGAAGGCGCCCTCCAGCAGGGCGATGACCGAGCTCGCCGTCTCCCGGGCGGCGGGCCCGGGGATGCCGCCCTCGGCGTAGTAGGCGGCGAGGTGGCCGATCCAGCTGTCGAAGACCTCCGAAGTGGCCCGCCTCAGCGTGTCGTTGGTGCTCGCCACCTCCATCGCGACCGTCGCGATGGGACACGGGTCGGCGAAGTCCAGCTCGGCGAGGGTGCCGGCCGCGGCGGTGAAGGCGTCGGCGGTGGCCGCCACCCGGTCCTCGTACGGCGCCATGAGCGTGGTGATGAGCCCCAGATAGACGGCCCCCGAGGTGCGGATCACCTCCTCGCCGAGCTGGGCCTTCCCGCCGGGGAAGAAGTGGTAGATCGAGCCGAAGGGTGCCTCGGCGGCCTCGGCGATCTGCTTCATCCCGGTGCCGGTGTAGCCCGAGCGCCGGAACAGCTCCGTGCCCGCGTTCACGATGCGCTGCCGGGTCTCGTGCGTGCTGATGGCCTTGCCGTCGCTCACGGTGGCACCTCCGGGGAGCCGCTGTTGCCAAAGGGCGGTCGGCGCCTATTCTGTCACTAGAACGATCTATCAAGAGAGTCGAGGCGGCCGACCGGAAGCGGAGGCACGGGTATGCCGGAGATCGAGCTGAGCGCGGGAACCATCGACTACCAGGACACCGGAGGTGACGGGCCCGTCGTGGTCCTCGCCCACGGCCTCGGCTTCGACGAGTCCGTCTGGGCCGACGTCGTCTCCGCCCTGCACCCCGACTTCCGCGTCCTGGTGCCGGTGCTGCCCCTGGGCAGCCACCGGCGCCCCATGCGGCCGGACGCGGACCTCTCCGCGCACGGCATCGCCCGCCTGCTCGCCGAGTTCCTGGACGGCCTCGGCCTCCAGGACGTGACGCTCGTCCAGAACGACACCGGTACCGCCCAACTCCTCGTCGGCGTACGGGACGAACGCATCGGCCGGCTCGTCCTGACCTCCTGCGAGGCCCTGGACAACTACCCGCCCGGTGTCCAGGGCCGCATCCTGAACGCGGCCTGCAGGATCCCCGGTGGCGTCTTCCTCCTCCTGCAGTCCTTCCGCTTCCCCTTCCTCGCCCGCATGCAGACCTCACTCGGCGGAATGACGAAGAAGCGGCTCCCGAAGGAACTCGTCGCCCGCTGGTACGGCCCCCTGCTGACCAACCGTCACATCCGCCGGGACTTCACCAAGTTCCTCCGTACGACCCGGAAGGACTGCTACCTCGAAGCGGCCCGGAACCTTCCGGAGTTCACCCGCCCGGCATTGGTCGCCTGGGGCGCCGAGGACCGCATGATGCCGCCCGCGACGGGCCGCCGTCTGGCCGAACTGCTGCCGGCCGCCCGCTATGTGGAGATCCCCGGCGCCCGCACCCTGGTCCAGCTGGACAACCCGGCGGCGCTCACGGAGGAGATCCGCCGGTTCGTCAAGGACAACCCGCTCCCCGGAGAAGGCTGACACCGCGCGCGGCCGAGGGCACCTGCCCGCCGGCCCAGGAGGTCACGCGTCCAGGGAGACGTACAGTCGCGTGCCGCCGGGCCGGAAGCCGACCCTCTCGTACACACGGCGGGAGCCCTCGCCCGAGTACTCCAGCCACACGGACCGCGCTCCCCGGCCGAACATGGTCCCGGCCAGGGTCGCGGTGACCGCGGCGGCGATGCCGCGCCCCCGGTACGCGGGAAGCGTGCCCACGCCCGCCAGCTCCGCCGTGCCCTCGGCGGGCGCCGAGCAGATCGCGCCGCCGGCGCAGCCCCCGCCGGCGGCGCGGACGAACCGGACGGCGCCGCCGCCCTCCTCGGTACGCCGCAACCGTGCCGCGCCCTCCGGTGACGGGACCCACTCCCCGCCGAAGGCTTCCGACAGCGCGCTGTCGATCGCGGTGTAGTCCGCGTCCGTGGCCGGCACCTCCACCTCGACCGGGTCTGCCGCGCCGTGGCCGGGAGCCGGCACGGCCAGCGTGGCGGGTGTGCAGACCAGGTATTCGTGCACCGCCTCCGTGCCGAAGCCGGCCCGGCGCAGCGCGGGTTCCACGGCGGGGGCGGTGTCCGGGGCGAACTCCAGCCGGGGCCTGAGTCCGCGCTCGCGGAACGCGGCGATCAGGTCGGCGACGTCCCGGTCGGTGGGCCGGACGCCGGGAAAGGGGGTGGCGTAGTTGACGTACGGGCTGGTCGTCGAGGGGTCGAACCCCACGACGAAGCCGCCGACTTCACGCGCCGCCGGGCGGCGCAGCAGGTGGGCGACGGCAAAACTCTGGACATCGGTGCGCACGACGAAAACCTCACGGTGTGGGCTGGCACAAGGGGACGACCTCTGCGAGGAGGCGAGCGGTGTACGGGACACCGCGTCGTCGGGCCGCCGTGAGGAGACGCGAAGGGTACTGCGCAGCACTGCGGTCGGGCAGGTGGCTCAGTACCGACGGCGGCCGCTGGGGGACGCCGGAACCATGGACCTCAGTCCTTCGTGACGAGTGGTCGGATGCGCTGTCGAACTCGGTGGATCCTGCCATGGCGGCGAAGTGCCTGACAAGAGGCCGCCTCAGCGGCTCGAGCGCTGCGCTGCCACGATCGCGTTCACCGTCGGCTCCGCCCCGGCCAGCCGCTGCACCCGCTCCGCGAACCCCGGGAACTGCGACGCGACCTTGGTGAGGAAGCGCAGCTCGGGCGGCGCCACATTGACCTCGGGGAGATCGCGTTCGATCGCCCGCGTGACGCCCTTGCAGACCTGCTCCGGCGAGACGGTACGGACACGGCCGGGCGTCGCCGAACCCGTCTTGGCGAACATGCCCAGCTCGCGCACGAAACCGGGCTGGACGATCGAGACGCCCACGCCGGTGCCGTGCAGATCCTGGCGGAAGGCCAGTGAGAAGCCGCGCAGTCCGAACTTCGTCGCCGTGTACAGGGACGACGACTTGGTGGCGGCCATGCCGGACAACGACCCGACGAAGCAGATGTGACCGCGCCCGGCGGCCACCATGCCGGGGGCGAGCAGCCGGGCGAGCATCGCCGGGGCCCGCAGGTTCACGGCCAGGGCCCGGTCGATCTGTTCCGGTGTGTAGTCGAGGAGGTCGCCGCTGGACGGCAGGGCCGCGTTGGCGATCAGGATGTCCGTGCCGGCGGTCTCCTCGGCCAGCCGCCGCACATCGTCGGGGTCGGCCAGATCGGCGGCGACGGTGCGGGCGCCGTATCGATCGGCGAGGGGCTCGAGCGCCTCGACACGGCGGCCGGTGAGCACGAGACGGGCGCCACGGGCGGACAGTTCGGCGGCGAGCGCGCCGCCGATGCCTCCGGTGACACCGGTGAGCAGAACGGTTGACCCGGCAATGTGCACGAGGACCCTCCAGTTTCCTGTTCGTTCGAACGAACAATAGAGAGGCCGGGCGGCCCTGTCCACAGCCGGGGCAACCCGGTGATGGAAGAATGCAGGCCATGCATGCCGCCCCTGCCGCCCCGATGCGCCAGCGCATCATCACCGCCGTCCTGAAGATCATCGGCGAGGACGGAGTCGCGGCGGTCACCAACCGGCGGATCGCCAAGGAAGCCGGCGTGTCCCTCGGTTCGGTCACCTACCACTTCGAGACCCAGCACGAGCTGTTGCGGGAGAGCCTGCTGCACTTCGTGCGCGAGGAGGCCCGGCACTTCACCGAACTGGCCGACCAGTGCCAGACGGAGGGCCTGGACGTCGAGGACGCGGCGTCGCTGGCCGGCCAGGTCGCCTGCGGCTCGGCCCTGGACAGCGCCCATCTGGCGCCCTTCGAGCTGTACCTCCACGCCGGCCGTGACGAGCGCCTGCGCGAGGCGGCGGCCGAGGCCTTCCGCGCCTACGACCTGCTCGCCGCCCGGATCCTCACCGCACTGGGCGTCCCCGACGCGGAACGCCTGGCCGCCACGACGGTCGCCCTGGTGATGGGCCTGCAGCTGCGGCGGCTGGCCACGGGCAGCCCCGTGGACGACCTGGTCGACGCCCTGCTGCTGCTCGTGCGCGGCTCCGCCGACCGGTCGTCCACGGCCGCTTCGGGAGAGCCCACGGCACGGTAGGCCGTCCGGCGCAGGCCGGACCACACCGTGCGGCCCGGCCTACAGGGCCCGGGCGATGAGCAGGGCCACGTCGTCGTGGTCGTCGGGGTGGCGCAGGCCGTACAGCAGGACGTCACAGGTTTCCTCCAGCGGCCGGTGCGGCTCGTCCAGGAGGTCCAGCAGGACGTCCAGCCGGTCGTCGATGGGGTGCTGACGGGTCTCCACCAGGCCGTCGGTGTAGAGGACCAGCACATCACCGGGGCGCAGGGCGACCGACGTGGTCTCGAACCGGACGCCGCCGACGCCGAGCGGTGCAGCGGTCGGCAGTTCCAGGAACCTCGGGGCGTCGCCGGGTCGCGCGAGGGCGGGCGGCATGTGTCCGGCGTTGGCGATGCTGCACTGGCCGGTGGTGGGGTCGTACACCGCGTACAGGCAGGTGACGATGTAGTGCTCCAGATCGCAGGTGATCTTGTCCAGGTGCTGGAGCACGGCGCCGGGGTCGAGATCGACATCGGCGTAGGCGCAGGTGGCGGTGCGCAGCCGGCCCATGGTGGCCGCCGCGTCGATGCCGTTGCCCATGACGTCACCCACCACCAGGGCGGTCTTGTCGTCGTTCAGCGGGATGACGTCGTACCAGTCGCCGCCGACCTCGCTGGTGGCCTGCGCGGGCTGGTAGCGGGAGGCGAGTTCCAGGCCCGTGTGGTGCGGGGAGTGGTCGGGCAGCAGACTGCGCTGCAGGGTCAGGGCGGTGTTGCGGACGCTCTGGAACCAGCGGGCGTTGTCGATGGCGACGGCGGCCCGGCCGGCGAGTTCGGCGGCCAGGACGACGTCGTCGTCGTCGAACGGCGCCGGATTGCGGGTCCGCTTGAGATCGAGGGCGCCGAGCACCTCGCCGTGGGCGATCAGCGGCACGGCGAGGTACGAGTGGACGCCGGCCTCCGCGAGCAGGGCCCCGGCCGCGGTGTCCCGGGCGATGCGCGGCAGATCGTGCGGCTCGACATGCCGCACCAGAACCGGCCGCCCGCTGTGGACGCACAGGGTGACCAGGCGGTCACCCTCGTAGGCGGCGATGTCGCCGGGAGGGTCGGCGGCGCGCAGCGCGGGGGTGGGATGGGCCGCCTTCAGGGCGAGGGCGCGGAAGAGCTCGGGGCCGTTGTCCGGTCTGCGCACACGCCGGCAGGACAGGGCGGAGTCGAGGACGTCCACGGCGACCACGTCGGCCAGCGCCGGCGCCGCGATCTCGGCCAGTTCGTGGGCGGTCTGCTCCACGTCCAGCGCGGTGCCGACCCGCGCGGAGGCGTCCGCGATGAGCGCCAGGCGCCGCCGGGCCCGGTCCGCCTCGGCCGCCGCGCGGTGCCGCTCGGTGACGTCCACGACCGAGACGGCCGCGCCCAGCACCCGGCCGCCCGGATCCTCCAGACGGTAGAAGGACAGCGACCAGGCGTGCTCCTGGCCGGCATCGGCCGGCGGCCGGCCGACGTGGTACTGGTCCAGCAGAGGCGTACCGGTGGTCAGCACCTGACGGAGGGCGGACTCGACGGTGTCCACGTCCGGGAAGGGCAGGGTCTCCCTCAGGTGGCGGCCGATGTGGTCCTCGGCGCGCGTGCCGTCGATCCGCTCCAGCGCCGGGTTGACCAGGACATACCGAAGGTCCGGGTCCAGGAGGGCCAGACCGATGGGGGACTGGTTGATCAGCCGCTCGCACAGGGCCAGGTCGGTCTCGACGCGCTGGAGCAGGGTGTGATCGGCCGCGATCCCCAGCGCGTAGACGTCCCCGAGGTCGTCCAGCAGCCGCATGGTCCGGAACTCCGTCAGCCGGCTGCTGCCGTCCTTGTGCCGGACGGGAAACGCGCCGGCCCAGCCCCGCCCCGTCTCCAGCACCTCCGCGAACAGACCCTGCACGGCCTGCAGATGTTCCGGGTCGACGAGCAGACGCGCCGCGGTCCTGCCGAGGGCCTCCTGCGACGAGTAGCCGAAGAGATCCTCGGCCTGCGGGGTCCAGAAGACGATGCGGCCACGGATGTCCAGGGCCACCGCGGCCACGCTCAGCACGTCCAGCAGCCCGGTCGGCCGGGGCGTCCTGTCGCCGTCTTCCTCGTGGCCGGCCGCCAAGGAGTCCATCGCCATGCCGGTTCACCTCCACCGGCCGAGCGGGCACACGCCGACGCCGACGACCGGTGCTTCATGGTCCTTCCCTCCATGGTCCCTCCGGCCTCGGCCCCGCCCAACCGCAGCGCGCCGCATCCGGGCGGAGCCCCACGCCGCCCGCTGTATACATGCGCATCAGGGCCAAACGGTCTCATAGTGGTGTATGGGTGGAACTGATGGAATCTGCGCCAGAGGATTTCGCCGCAGCCACGCCGAGGGGACCGGGTGATCTCTTCGACGCGTCCACCGACGCGGCTGCGGTGATATCGGAACACGGCGTGGTGGTCGGCTGGACCCGCAGCGCCGAAGCAGTCCTCGGCCACGCGGCACGGGACGTCGTGGGCGCCTCCGCCGCGCGGCTGCTCGCCATGCCCGAGGACCACGTGCGGCTTGCCGGGGTCGTGGAACGGTGCCGCGCCGGAAACGGCTGGAGCGGGCAGATCGCCGTACGGCACCGCGACGGCCGCAGCCTCGACCTCCAGCTGCGGGTCTCGGCCGCGTTCCGCATCGGTGACACCGAGTGCTTCCTGGTGTCGGCCCGGGAACCGCGGCAGCGGTGGAGCATGGGCCAGTCGGTCCTGGACGGGTTCCTGACCCGCTCCCCGGTCGGCATGGCCGTCATGGACACCGAACTGCGCTACGTCTGGCTGAACGACACCCTGGAACGGCTTGGCGGGGTCCCCCGGGACGAGCGGCTCGGACGGCGGCTGAGTGACCTGCTGCCCGGGCTGGAGGGGCAGGCCCTGGAAAGCCTGATGCGCAAGGTGCTCGCGACGGGCCTGCCGGTGACCGACTACGAGTACACGGGCTGGAGCTGGGCCGACCCGCACCGCCGGCACGCCTACTCCGCCTCGTTCTTTCCCCTGGTCGACGCCGACGACACCATCACCGGCGTCTGCTACATGGTCCAGGACGTCACCGAGCGGTGGAACGCCCGGCAGCTGCTGACCATGGTCAACGAAGCCGGCACCAGCATCGGCACCACACTCGACGTGATGCGCACAGCCCAGGAGCTCGCCGACTTCGCCGTCCCCCGCTTCGCCGACTTCGTCATCGTCGACCTGCTGGAACCCGTGCTCAGCACCGAGGGCCACGGGGCATGGCTGACCGACGCGGGCCCCGCGCCCGCCCGGCCCGCGATGCGCCGGGCCGCACTGCGTTCCGTGCGTGAGGGCGCCCCCGAGGCCGTCGTCGGGATCGGCGGGCGCGTCGACTTCCTCCCGCCGCCGCACGACGGGCACCTCGTCCTCCACGGCGAGCCCCTGCTCATCCCGACCCTCGACCCGTCCGACGAACTGTGGGTCGCACGGGACGCCGAGCGCACGCAACGCATCCGCGAGTACGGCCTGCATTCACTCATCGCCGTGCCGATGCGGGCCCGGAACACCGCCCTCGGCCTCGCCACGTTCGCCCGGTCGCTCAACCCGATCTCCTTCGGCTCCGACGACGTCCTGCTGGCCCGGGAACTGGTGGCACGCGCGGCGGTGTGCGTCGACAACGCCCGCCGCTACACCCGGGAGCACGCGGCGGCGATCACCTTGCAGCGCAGCCTGCTGCCCCCCGCCCTGACCGGCGGCACCGCGCTGGAGGTGGCCTCCTCCTATCTGCCCGCGGACCCCTCCGGCGGCGTCGGCGGCGACTGGTTCGACGTGATCCCGCTGTCCGGCGCACGGGTGGGCCTCGTCATCGGCGATGTGGTGGGCCACGGCATCGGCGCGGCGGCCAGCATGGGCCGGCTGCGCACCGCGGTGCAGACCCTCGCCGTCATGGAGATGCCCCCCGACGACCTGCTCGCCCATCTCGACGACCTCGTGCTCCGGCTGAGCGACGAGGAGGCGGCCGCCGGTACGGCCGCCCGCAGCACCTTCATCGGCGCGACCTGCCTGTACGCCGTCTACGACCCGGTCAGCAGGCGGTGTGCGATGGCCCGCGCCGGTCACCCGCCGCCCGTCGTCGTGGCACCGGACGGACACGCCTACTTCCCGGAGATCCCCGCCGGGCCCCCGCTCGGGCTCGGCGGCATGGCCTTCGAGGCCGGCGAGATCGAACTGGCCGAGGACAGCCTCTTCGGCCTCTACACCAACGGTCTGACCGAGGGCTGCGACCACGACGTGGAGCGGGGCATGGCCCGGCTCGCAGAGGTCCTCGCCGGCACCGGGGACGACCTGGACACGCTGTGCACGTCCGTCGTACGGCAGCTCGTGCCCGTGCCCCAGCCCGACGACATCGCCCTGCTCCTGGCCCGCACCCACACCCTGGGAGCCGACCGGGTCGCCTCCTGGGACGTACCCCCCGACCCGGCCGCCGTCGCCACCCTCCGCGCCCTCGCCACCCGCCAGGTCGAGGACTGGGGCCTCGGAGAGCTCGCCATGACGACCGAACTCGTCGTGAGCGAACTCGTCACCAACGCCATCCGCTACGCCGCAACACCCATACGGCTGCGGCTCCTCCGCGACGCCCGACTCACCTGCGAGGTCCACGACGCCAGCAGCACGGCCCCCCGGCTCAGGCACGCCAGGAGCACGGACGAGGGCGGCCGCGGACTCTTCCTGGTGGCCCAGCTCGCCCAGCGCTGGGGCGCCCGGTACACCGGCGAAGGGAAGATCATCTGGGCCGACCAGGAGCTCCCTGCGAACCCGGATTTGCCTTCGAGCGGACTCCAGCATCCAGACTGACCATGACGGAATCCGTGCCGAGGACAGAACAGGACGGCGGCAGCCGATGACGATGACACACAGGGCCGGGCATCCGCTGCCCTACGACACCTACCGCGAGGCCGTCGCCCGCGAGACCCTGCGCTTCTGCGAGGTGGTCCAGGACGCCGACCCGGCGACCGCGGTGCCCTCCTGCCCCGACTGGACCCTGGCCGACCTCACCCGGCACGTCGGAGCGCTGCAGCGCTGGTTCGGCACCCTGTTGACCCGGCTGGTGCAGGAGCCTCCCCGCAGCCGCGACGTCGAGCTCGGGCTGCCGGAGAACGCGCGGGACTATCCCGACTGGGTGGCGGCGGGCGTGCCCGGTGTGGCGGCCGTCCTGCGGGACACCGATCCCGAGGCGCCGATGTGGGTGTGGGGCGAGGACCGGCACGCTCGGTTCTGGGCCCGCCGGATGCTGTTCGAGACGCTGGTGCACCGGGTCGACGCCGAGCGTGCCGTCGGCCTGCCCTCGGACATCGACCCCGTGCTCGCGGCGGACGGCGTGGACGAGTTCCTCGTCAACCTGCCCTACGCGGGACTCTTCGCCCCCGGCGTGACCAAGCTGCGCGGTGACGGCGAGACCCTTGCGTTCCGCAGCACGGACGCCGGCGACGGCCCCGGTGCGGAGTGGCGGATGCGACTGGACCCGGACGGCTTCCGCCCGGTGGGCCGCGAGGCCGAGTCCGAGCCGGTCACGGCGGCGGTACGGGGGCAGGCGGCGGACCTGCTGCTCCTCCTCTACGGGCGGCGGTCGTACCAGGATCCCGCCTTCGAGATCTCGGGACAGACCGCGGTCCTCGACAACTGGTTCGCCCACACCGCCTTCTGACCCGGGCCGCGCTCACGGGGCCGTCGGCTCCGCCTGCGGTTCCTCGGGCAGCGACGGTTCCTCGGGCAGCAGGCAGACCGCGAGCGCGGCCGTGTCGTCCTGCAGGCCGTTGCTGTAGGCCAGCAGATCGTCGTGGAGCCGCGCGAGCAGCTCCTTCGGAGAGAGGGGACCCCAGGAGCGGAGGCGGTCGAGCAGCGGGTAGAAGGCGCCGGCCGCGTCTCTCGTCTCCGTGACACCGTCTGTGTACAGCAGCAGCTGATCGCCGGGCCGGAACGGGTAGGTGTCCAGGTGATAGGGGTCCTCGACCAGCATGCCGAGGTTCAGGGGCGGCGCCGGCCGCCCGCTGTCCAGTTCGCGCACCTCGCCGGCCCGCAGCGAGACGGGCGGTGGATGGCCGCAGTTGACGATGCGGACGACGTGCTCCTCGGCGGGGACCTCGGCGAAGACCGCGGTGACGAACCGTTCGCTCGTCTCGGTACCGCCGAGCTGCGTCGCCCTGCGGCTCATGCTCGCGTCCACCCGGTCCGTCAGGGCGAGCAGATCGGGTGCGTCGAAGGCCGCCTCGCGGAACGCCCCGAGGAGGGTGGCGGCGGTCTCGACCGCCAGCAGTCCCTTGCCGCGTACGTCGCCGATGAGCAGACGGACCCCGAAACGGGTGGGGACGGCCTCGTACAGGTCACCGCCGATGCGGGCCTGCGCGGCGGCGGAGAGGTACAGGCTCTCCAGGAGCAGGTTGCCGATGCGGTGCGGTACGGGGCGCAGCAGGACCCGCTGCGCGGTCTCGGCCACGGACCGCACATCGGCGAGCGTGCGCTCACGCCGGATCCGGTGCTCGGCCAGGATCGCGCCGATACCGCCCACGAGGGCCGTACAGATGTAGGAGGCCACGTAGTGACGGTCCAACAGATAGCCGGCCTCCCGGCCCGCGCAGCAAGGCGTACCGGCCAGCGCCGCTTCCAGACCGACGGCGAACACCGTGGCGACACCGACGGCCACGGGCCCGTACGCGAAGGCGGCCAGTACGGGCACGGCGATCAGTGCGAAGCTCACCGGCCACTCGACGGGTGTGACCGGCTCCAGCAGCAGTACGGCCACGACGTACAGCGCCGGCAGCCAGCGCAACCATGCCGGAGGCGCCGGCACCCGCGATTCCGTGGCTGCCGCCGCCTCCGGTTCATGTCCGATCCGTCCGTGCTTCACCCGTCCAGCCTGGTGTGCCGCGCCCCCCTACCCCCGTGATTGCTCCACTCAACGGCATGTTCCGGCGGTCAGCCCCGTCCCCGTGCCGACGATGCGCTGCCGAAGCCGACCGCGAAGACGTGCAGGCCCCCGGCGGCGACATCGGACGGCAGGCGCACGCTGCTGACCGTCCTGCCCGCACTCAGGGCCACCGGCGCCGTGGCGAACACATATGTCTTCGTGCTGTCGGGGGCGGTGCCCGCATGATTGCGGTAGGGCATGGTCAGCGCGACGGTGTTGTCGGCGAGCGGTGAAGCGGCGCCCGCGCTCAGCGTCCAGTCGGACAGGCCCAGGGGGACCGACTGCGTCGTGCCGTCCGTGTAGGTGACGGTCGCGGTACCGGACACCGGGCCGTTGTTGGCGGCACCCAGGAACGAGATGCTGCCGGAGCCGGACGTCCGCACCGTCTGCCCGTTCGCCTCGTAGTTGTCCGGAGCGCCGGGCGCCACGTCGGGCCAGGTGAAGGTGACCCCGTTGACCGTGACCTTCGAGCCGGGCGTGACTCCCGCGGTGGCCAGGGCGTGCGCGGAGTAGCTGTAACCCGCGCCGTCGAAGTTGCCCGAGGCCGCCGCGGTGTCGCCGGACGCCCCGACGTCGGTGTACCCCGGCACGCCCGGGTAGGAGCGCGGGGCGGCGGAGGCGTCCGAGGCCCAGGACGTGTTGGGGGACGTGCCGAGGACGTAGGTGAGGGTGCCGCCGCCGGTGAGGGCGCCGTCGGGCGCGTGGGCGGCGTTCCAGGCCGTGCCGTTCCAGGTGGCCGACTGGACGTACGGAGCGTCGTCCGCGGCCCCCGTGCCGTTGACCGTGAGGGTGTGGCCGGACGGCAGGGTGATCACCGCCTGGGTGAACAGCGGGCTGCCCAGCGCCAGATCGGCGGTGCCCGGCGTCTCCGGATACATGCCGAGGGCGGACCACACGTACCACGAGCTCATCTCGCCCAGGTCGTCGTTGCCGGCGAGCCCGGACGGGCCGGCGGTCCAGATCTGGTCCTGGACCTGCCGGACGACCTTCTGCGTCTGGTACGGGCGGCCGATGTAGTCGTACTCCCAGGGGATGTTGAGGCTGGGCTCGTTGCCCAGGTCGGTGTATCCGCCGGCGCCGGTCAGCGAGGACAGGTCCGTGTCCAGATACTTGGCCAGGGCCGCGTCACCGCCCATGGCGGCCGCCAGTCCGTGCACGTTGAACGGCACCATCGGCGTGTACTGCCAGGAGTCGCCCTCGACGAAGTTCTTCCCCGACGTCGGCGAGAATCCGGCCGTCCAGCTGCCCGAGGCGTCGCGCGGCTGGATGAAACCGCTGCCGAAGGCGAACAGGTTCTGCCAGTCCTGTGCCCGGTCCGCGAACCGGTGCTGATCCGCGGTCTGTCCGAGGGCACCGGCGAGGGCGGAGACGGCGAAGTCGGCCGAGTCGTACTCGAGCGTGGTGGACGCCGCGCCGTAGAAGTTGCAGCAGCCGTACTTGCCGTTGCTGGGCAGCCGGCCCAGCTGCTCCAGATAGGCGAGACCGGGACGGTTGTCGTTGGGGGCGGTGGCCTCCGCGATCATCCCCTTGAGCGCGGTGGCGGTGTCGAACTTCCTGGCCCCGAAGGCGTAGTAGTCGGCGATGATCTCGTCCGCCGGATCGCCGACCATGACGTAGGTCTCGCCGTTGTTCTCCGACCACTTGGGGAACAGGCCTGTCTGGCGGTAGTCGTCGACCATCGACTGGGCGGTGTCGGAGGCGGTCTGCGGCGCGAGCAGGCCCTCGAGCTGGGCCTGCGAGCGGTAGACGTCCCAGCCCGAGTAGTTGGCGTAGGCGGCGCCGTGGCCGGGGTCGACGGTGTGGACCTTGCCGTCGAAGCCGGGATAGCGGCGGTCGGTGTCACTGATCACGTTCGGATGCAGCAGCGCGTGATAGAGCGCGGTGTAGAAGACGGTCTGCCGGGCGGGCGTCCCGCCGGCGATCCGCACCCGGCCGAGCAGGGACTTCCAGGCGTTGTGCGCCGCGCCGCGCACCTTGCCCAGGTCCCAGCCGCCGTTCTCCGCCTGGCGGTTGCCCACGGCGCCGGCGGCCGACACGTACGAGATACCGACCTTGGCCTGAACGGCCCGGTGGGTGGTGGTGTCGAACGTGACGTAACCGTCGGAGCCGCTCGCCCGGGGAGCGAAGGAGCGGGGCGTACGGGGCACCGTGCCGTGCAGCGTCGGCTTGTTCGGCGCCTCGGGCGCGCTGGGGGAGGCCTTGCTCCTGGTCGTGGTGGGCCCGGCGGCGGCCAGGGCGGTGCCGCTGTGGCGGAACGGCTGGTCGAAGACCATGTCGTAGTAGACCGTGTAGGAGTTGCCCTCGCCGCAGAAGTTGCCGCTGGTGACCTTGCCTCTGACCTCTTTGTCGTTCACCACGTCGAACTCGGCGGCGCTGTCGCCGTTCTCGCTGTCCGTCAGCTTGAACAGCAGGTTCGCCTGACGGGTGGACGGGAAGGTGAACCGGGCCATGCCGCTGCGAGTGGTGGCGGTCAGTTCCGTCCTGACGCCGTTGTCCAGCGTGACCGTGTACGAGCCGGGGCTCGCGGACTCGCTGGCGTGCGAGAAGCTGTCCGTTGCGCGGGTGTCGACCGCGCCGACGGTCGGCAGCACCGGGATGTCACCGGCGGCCCGGCAGCCCGGTCCCGCGATGTGGGTGAGGCCGAATCCGGTGATGGCCGAGTCGGCGTACTCGTACCCGCCGCCATCCGGCCGGTGCGGGCTGGTGTCGGGACTCCACTGGACCATCCCGAAGGGGGTGTCGGCCCCCGGGAAGTCGTCGGCGGCGTGCGAGGTCCCGATGAACGGATCGACGACAGAGGCCGGATCGGCGACCGGCGCGAGCGAGACGGGATCGGCGTGGACGGGGGCGTAGGAGGCGGCGCCGACGAGCAGGGCGCCAGTGGCCAGCACGGACAGAAGGCGGAACGGCACCATCGTGACCATGTCCCTTCGACAACGTTGTCCCGAAGGTTGCCGCTCCAGCCCCTGCTGTCAAGGATGCGCGGTACAGAACCAGCCGTCCGCCTGACATGACGTCACACCAGGTGACCAGCCATCAACTTGGCTCAGGTTCAAAACTTGTCATAAGGCCAAAGCAACAAATCTTGACGGCAACCACCACTGTGCGTACGTTCCGCAACGGCCGCCCCAGCGCTCCAACTCGACTGCTCCCAACCCCGATCCCCCCATCGAGGAGCCCAGCATGCGCGGAAGCCCCAGATCGCTCGCCTCGCTCCTGGCCGTCATCGGCCTCGTCCTGGGCGCGTTGCTCGGCATGCCCGGACCGACACAGGCCGCGGGTTCGCTGCCCTGTGACATCTACGGCACCGCCGGCACCCCCTGCGTCGCCGCGCACAGCACCGTGCGCGCTCTCCTCTCCTCCTACGACGGCCCGTTGTACCGCGTCACCCGCGCCTCCGACGGAGCCGGCGCCGACATCGGGCTGCTGTCCGCGGGCGGATACGCCGACGCGGCGCAGCAGGACAGGTTCTGCGCGGACACCACCTGCGTCATCACGAAGATCTACGACCAGACCTCCCGGCACAACGACCTCACCCCGGGCCCGGCGGGCACCTCCGGCATGGGCGCGGACCGGGGCGCGGACGCCTCCGAGATCGCCGTCACCGCCGGCGGGCACAAGGTGTACGGCGTATGGATCTCGCCGGGAGTCGGCTACCGGTACACGGGCGCCGCCTCAGGTGTCGCCGTCAACGGACAGCCGGAGGGCGCCTACATGGTGGCCAGCGGCACCCACGTGGGCTCCGCCTGCTGCTTCGACTACGGCAACGCCGAGAGCACACCGGCGGACACCGGCAACGGCCACATGGACGCGGTCAGCCTCGCGACCACCTGCTACTTCGCACCGTGCACCGGCGCCGGGCCCTGGGTCGAGGCCGACCTGGAGAACGGCATGTTCCAGGGCGACAACGGCTCCAACACGGCCAACCGGGGCAACGGCAGCACCTTCGTCACCGCCGTACTGAAGAACGACGGGCAGACGCGGTACGCGCTCAAGGGCGGCGACGCACGGTCGGGCGGACTCGCCACCTGGTGGGATGGCGCCCTGCCCACCCGCGGCGGCTACCAGCCCATGCACCAGGAGGGCGGCATCATCCTCGGCACGGGCGGTGACAACAGCAACTGGAACATGGGCACGTTCTTCGAGGGCGTGATGGTCTCCGGCTACCCGACCGACGCCGCCGAGAACGCCGTCCAGGCGAACATCGTCTCCGTCGGCTACTCCGGTGAGACCAACGTCCCGGGCGGCCCCCAGGGCACCATCACCGGCCCCGGCGGCAAGTGCGTCGACGTGGCGGCCGACGACACCGGCACCGACGGAGCGGCCGTACAGCTGTGGGACTGCCAGTCGTACGCGGAGGACCAGCACTGGACGCACTTCGCCGACGGAAGCCTGCGCACGCTGGGCCGGTGTCTGGACATCAATGGGAACGGGTCGGCGAACGGTACGCAGGTGGAGTTGTGGGACTGCAATGGTGTGGGTGGGCAGAGGTGGGTGCAGCGGGGTGATGGTTCGTTGCTGAATCCTCAGTCGGGGCGGTGTCTGGACTCCCCCAGTGGCGCGACGGCCAATGGGACGCGGTTGCAGATCTGGGACTGCAACGGTTCGGCGGCCCAGAAGTTCTCGGTCGACGGGGGCGCCCCGATCGCGGGACCGGGCGGCAAGTGCGTCGACGTGGCGGCCGACGACACGGGCACCGACGGGGCGGCCGTGCAGCTGTGGGACTGCCAGTCCTGGGCGGTCGACCAGCACTGGTACCACCGCACCGACGGCTCTCTCGGCACGCTGGGCCGGTGTCTGGACATCAATGGGGACGGGTCGGCGAACGGTACGCAGGTGGAGTTGTGGGACTGCAATGGTGTGGGTGGGCAGAGGTGGGTGCAGCAGGGTGATGGTTCGTTGCTGAATCCTCAGTCGGGGCGGTGTCTGGACTCTCCCAGTGGCGCGACGGCCAATGGGACGCGGTTGCAGATCTGGGACTGCAACGGTTCGGCGGCCCAGAAGTTCCCGCTCGGCTGACAGCGGGTCGCTCCTGGGCCGCCATGGGTGCAGCAGGTGTCAGAGGACGTCCTCTTCCTCCGGCACCACGACCTGGTCGATCAGGTTCTGGATCTGTTCGCTGGGCAGGGCGACCGCCAAGGCCCAGTAGTAGATGGCCAGGCTGAACGCGGCCGTGACGCCGATGTCCCACCACAGCGGGAACCAGGGGTCCTTGAGCGGCCCGAAGTCGCTGAGGTAGACGATGAGCCCCATGCCCACCAGGTAGACCGGCAGCCACTGCGCGGCGCGCAGGTCGAGCTGGGGAGTGATGGGGTTCATCTTGAACACCCGGTTGGCCACCAGGATGACGTAGCCGATCAGGATGGCGACGCCGAGCTTCCAGTCGGTGGTCCAACCCGACCACAGGATCAGCAGGTTGGCGACGATGAAGGCGAGCGGCGACAGCACGCCGCCGCCGGGCAGCCGGTAGGGACGGTGGGCCTCGGGCAGCCGGTTGCGGAACACCCCGAAGGACAGCGGGGCACCGGCATACATCAGCACGCTGGCGCTGGTGATCAGGCCGACCAGGGAACGCCAGCTGGGGAAGGGCAGGAAGCAGATGCAGCCCACCACGAAGGCCGTGATCAGGCCGACCCAGGGGACACCGCGCCGGTCGGTGTTCTCGAACGCGGACGGCACATAACCGTTGCGGCTGAGGCCGTACGACACCCGGGAGGAGCCGGTGATGTAGATCAGACCGGTGCCGGCGGGGGAGATCACGGCGTCCAGATAGAGCACCGTGGCCAGCCAGCCCAGGCTGATGAGCGTGGCGACCTGCGCGAACGGCCCGCTCAGCGCGGTGAACGCGGAGTTGGCCCAGTGGCTGCCGATCTGGGAGGCGGGCAGCGCCGCGAGGAAGGTGACCTGCAGCAGGATGTAGATGACGATGCCGAGCAGGATCGACCCGATCACCGCCCGCGGGATGTCTCGCTTCGGGTTGGCGCTCTCGCCGGCGAGCTGGTCGGCCTGCTCGAATCCCAGCAGGGCGAAGATGATGCCGCTGGTGGAGACGGCAGACAGGATGCCCTTGGCCCCGTACGGATTGAAACCGTCCGCCGCGGTGAAGTTGCTGGTGTGGAACTGGGCGATGGCGAACACGAAGATCGTCAGCAGGGGGATGCCGACCTTCCACCAGGTCGCGGCGCTGTTGGTGCGGGCCAGGAGCCGGATGCTGAGGAAGTTGATGGCGGTGATGACCGCCATCAGCCCGACCGCGACGGCGATGCCGGGCGGGGTCAGGACGTGCTCGCCGCCCTTGACCTTCTCCCAGCCGCTCGCCCAGGAGTAGTGCTGGCCGTACGTGATCATCGCCAGCACCTCGATGGGTGCCACCGTGGCTGCCTGCAGCCAGGAGAACCAGCCGAACGACGCACCGGCGGCGCCGCCGAAGGCGTAGTGCGGGAAGCGCGCGGTGCCACCCGAGACCGGGTACATGCCGCCGAGTTCCGCGTGCACGAGCGCCAGGATCAGGATCGCTATGCCGCCGATGGCCCAGGAGATGATCGCCGCCGGTCCGGCGGCCGCCAGGGCGCCTTGTGCGCCGAACAGCCACCCGGATCCGATGATCGATCCCTCTGAGGCCCAGATGAGGCCGACGAAGCCGATCTCACGCCGAAGTCCGGGTTTGTGGGTTTTCGGGCCGGGTGTCGCCTCTGACACGGCCATGGGTCACACCCCCTCGATAGGGTGATATGCATCACTATCGTGCCACGCTGACGCGGTCATGGCACTGACCGTGCACGCACCGGTTTCTGACGCGGTCGCCCCTGCCGATGAGCGCCCGCGCCCATCGGTCAACCGGAGGTGAGGTGCGGTCCGGCCGGTGGGGCGCCGGTGACCGCCGCACGGTAGAGCGCCTCGGTGGCCGTGCCGAAGTAGGCGCTGTAGGAGATCTGCGGGGTGTTGCCACCGGTGTGGTAGCCGCCGATCACTCCGACGACCGCCCATCCACCGGGCCAGGGCACGAGCATGGGGCCACCGCTCGTCCCGCCCACGAAGGCGTCGCAGGCGATGCGTGGGAACGTGCCCGGGTCGGCCGGGTCGTCGCTGTCCCACCGGGTGGTCCAGCTCCAGCACTCCAGCGGCTTCTCCGCCCCCGCCGGATAGCCGATCATCCGTACCGGGGCGTGGTAGTAGCCGGTCCCGGTGAGCAGCCGTACTCCGCCGACCGCGTCCTCCAGACGTGTTCCGTCCTGGTTGGGTTCGGTGATCGCGAACGCGAAGTCGTAGTCGGCACCCGCGTGTTCACCCAGGTCGTAGTACTGCTGCGGGACATAGACGCCGTTGGTGCGCACGGGGAAGATCCCGAACGGCTTGAGGCTGTCGTGGTACTGCGGCACGAAGGCCAGGTGCCGCTTGGGCGAGGTGCCCGCGTAGCCCTTCAGACAGTGGCCGGCGCTCAGGACCAGGTCGTGGCCGGGACTGCGCACGACGGAGCCGCTGCACGTCCGCCCGGTACCGGTGGCGTCCGTCCAGAAGAACGTGCCGGCCTGGGGCATGCCGTCGAAACTCCTGCTGGGCGGGATGTACTCGCCCGGCCGGGGACCGTCCACGGCCGGGGACGCCCCGGTCTCCGCCGTACCGGCCCCCTTGCCTTTGACGGGGTCGACGGGCAGCGCGGCCTCCATGCGGGCCGGTGTCCAGTAGGCGTCGAGCTGGTCGGCAAGCGGGTCCCGGCCGGTCGTGGCGCTGTCGGCGGACGCTGTGTTCGTCTCGGCGGATGCGGTGGTGGTGAGGCCGGTACAGAGCAGGAGGGCCGCCGCGCAGATGGCGGCGTATCGCACGATCCTGGTCGCGGGTTCCATCGGTTCCCCTCGGCGCGGACGCAACTGACGGCCCACCATAAGCCTGCGGCCGCGGGCAGAACAGTGTCCCCGGCCGTATCGGGCGCACCGAAGCCAGGTCGGCGGGACAACTCCCCCCGGTACCTGCCTCCTGTCACCCGGTCAGGTCGCCGAGCGCAGTGGGTGTACGGTCCGGCACCTCGTCGGCGTTCGCGAGGTCGGCCGCGGTCAGCCGGAAGCCTGGGGACAGTCCGGACGCCCGGTGCGCCGGGCGGGTTCGCTGGTGCGCCACGTGTACAGACAGCGCGCCCGCGACGGCGGAGGCCGCGCGGGTCGGCCAGTGCGTCTGGCGGTCCCCCTGACCCCGACGGACGCGGACCCGGCGGCCCCGGACGCCGAACCCGTACTCCAGGTACTCCACAGCGAGCACCGACGGTTTGCCGACTGCCGCGGGACATCCGGATCGATGTCGTCCGGCACCCGCGCTGCCGAGCTTGGCTTTGCCCGGACCCACCGTGTCGAGGGCTGCGCCCACCCGCTCGGCGGCCTGTGCCGGAGCAAAGGTCCTTCATCGACGACCGGGTCCTGCTGGAGGCGCGGCGGCTGCCGTGTCACGCAGACCTGCCGGCCGCGGCCGTCGGTGACCGCCTCGGCTTTCCCGACGCCACCGTGTTCACGAGGTGCTTCCGGCGGCGCACCGGCGAGACCCCGGCCGCGTTGCGGGCACGGGCCCGGGGGACGAATGGGGCGCGAGCCCCGGGGTAGACGCCCCTACCGGCCAGGGACGGACGGTCTTCGGCCCTGCCGGCATCGGCCCTACCGGAAGGAGAAGGCGATGATGAAGCTGATACGGAACGCGGGTGCGGCCGGCGCTGTCACCGCGATGGCCGCGGGCGCGCTCCTCGCGGACGGCAGTCCCGTGGCGGCCGCCGGCGGGATTGCGGCTCCCGGGGCGACCGGTCACACGGCCCCCTACGCCACGGGGGTGCCCGCCGGCCACGCCGAGCACCACCGGCGCGGTCTCGAGTGCATGGACCCGTGGGTCGCCGGCCAGCTGGCGATGTTCGACCCCGCCGCCAGGCACCGCCTGGCGGTGTTCGACCCGTGGATCAAGGACCAGCTCGCGCGTTACGCCGCTCCCTCCTGCCAGTCCCGGTGAGGCTTCCCTCCTCTCAACCTGTGCCCCTCACGCTCACTCTTCTCGGAGACGCCGCGGTCACTTCACGAACACCATGTCCGGGTACTCCGGTGACGGTCCCTCGAGGAGGCGGCCGCTGCCACCGCGCAGCCAGTGATCGAAGTAGGCGGAGACATAGGCCTCGTTGGTGCGTATCGCGGTGGCCGGGGCGATGGTGCCGAGGTCGTCGGCACGATCGCAGGGCCGCAGATGCAGCTGCGGCACGAGCGCCTCCGCATCGGTGAACGAGCCATGCGCAGAGCCGCGCAAAGTGAGCTGACGATTCCACCCGGGGGTGTGGGCGCGGAACGACTGCCAGCCGGGGCCGGTGTCCGTGTCGCCGTCCTTGCCCAGGAGCAGGAAGGGCCGGCCGAGGCCGTGCCGGGCGACGGGCATGAGCGAACCGTCGAGATAGGTCAGGTTGCCGTCCATGTCGATACCCGCCGAGATCCGGTGGTCGGCGTCCATCGCCAGCGCGGCGGCGGTACCGCCCATCGAATGGCCGAACATGCCCACCCGGGCCGGATCCAGCGCCCCGGCCAGGCCGTGAGGCAGCGGCTGTGCGTCGGCGTCGGGATTCCGGCCCCTGGTCAGCGCCTTGAGCTGGTCCAGGACGAAGCCGGTGTCGGTGACGCGGACGGCCAGTGCCTTGCGCACGTATGCGTCGGCCGCGTCACGAGTCGAGGGCGGCGGCGGCATGGTGGCCAGTGAGCCGTCCGGGAACTGGACCTCCGGCGACTCGTAGGTGTTGTCGACGGTGACGACGGCATAGCCGCGGCCGGCCAGATCGGCCGTCAACACCGTGCCCCAGGTGCGGGGTTCACCCAGTCCCGGGGAATAGAGGACGACCGGAAGCCGCCCACCGTGCCCGGCGGCCACGGGAGTGCCCCGGGTCACGTGGGTGGCGGTGCGGGCCCAGTCCGCCCGGCCGGGCGGAATGTGCAGCCCGAGGTAGTCGTTCGCGGTGACGTCGTCGAAGTGGGCGGCTGCCGCAGGCAGCATGTACGGGGCCGCCGGACGGCCGGCCGTGTGGGTCGTGGGGTAGTACACGCTGACCATCAGCTCGCGGCGGCCCTGGCCGGAGTGCCAGGGATCGGGCCGTGACCGGTCCACCAGATGCAGGTCCACCTCCCCGACCCGGAACCGGCCGCTCGGGGCGGGCAGGGAGAGGGGGCGTGCGGACGACGGGCTCGGAGCGGCCGGCGCCGGGGCGGCACGGGTGGCCGCGGCGGCGGGCAGAGCGGCGGTCAGTGTCAAGAGCGCGGCGGCGGCGCAGGCGGCACGTGCTCGTCGTCGGGTGCCCCCGCGAGGGGCTGTCGGGAGACGCTTCGTCATGGATCAAGCCTGACGACAGGTCGCTCCCCGCACATCAGGGGCAGTCCCCCATCTTGGCCCTCAGGGTTGTCCGTAGGGGCTGCGCGAGGGCCGCCCCCGACGGGCGTTGCACGCCACTCACGTGCGTTGCAGCCCTCTCACGCGCCGTCGATACGGTCGAGCAGCGCCCGGGCCTCGACGGTGCGGTGATGGTCCGGGCCGAACGCGGCCCGGCAGGCGTCGTGGGCGGCCATGGTTCGAGTACGGGCCTCGGCGGCGCGGCCCAGCCCCAAAAGGGCGGTGGCGACGGCCAGTTCGACGGCTCCGGTCTCCGCGCGGGAGAGGTCCTCGGGCGTTTTCCGGCGCACTGCCTCGGCGCGATCGGCCTCGGCAAGAGCCTCTGCGTGGCGGCCCTGACCGTTGAGGGCGCGGGTCAGGCCGAGTTGCAGCACCAGGGTCAGCCGGCTCGGTGCGGGATGGGCGGCGAGAGTCCCGCGGGCGAGCGCCTCGGCCTCCTCGTGTCGGCCCTGCTTGTTGAGGGCGAAGATCAGTCCGTTGCGGGCGGCCCCCGCTGTGTAGTGCATCAGCGACCCCGCACCACGGTCGGCGATCCGGGCGACGGCCGCGCATTCCGCCTCGCATTCGGCATACCGGTCGATTCCGACCAGCGTCTGCGCGCGGTCCGAGCGGAGTTTGAGCGTCTGCGGATGTTCGGCGCCGAACGTCCTGCCGAACACCGGCAGCAGTTCGTCGTAGACGGCAAGTGCCTCGGCATGGCGGCCCTGGGCGCACATCGCGAGCGCGGCGACGCTCAGGGCCAGCAGTGCGTGGGAATCGAGGCGCAGCGCCGACCGGGCCTCGGCCACGGCGCGGGCCTCGGCCTCCGCCTCGGCGTAACGCCCGTTCATGTACAGGCTCATGGCCTGGGCCAGCGGTGATGCCGCGGTCGTTCCCGCATCGTTTCGGCCACGCGACCGGAAGAACTTCATGCCGGGAGCATACGGATGCCGCACACACGGTCGTGAGGGTGGCGGGTCGCTCGACGGGTCAGGCGCGCAGGCCTTGGACCAGGAGCCCCACCAGCCGGCGCGCGTCGTACCGGGGATCGCTCTCCGCGCCGATGCAGAGGTTCCCGACACCCCGCATGAGCTCGTAGGCCTGCAGGTCGGAGCGGATTTCACCGGCGGCGGCCGCGGCTTGCAGCAACTCGGTGCAGACGGGGACGAGCCGGTCGAGGAAGTAGGCGTGCAGCGTGTCGAAACCGGCGTTGTCGGGCTTCAGTACGGCGGCGAGGCCATGCTTGGTGACCAGGAAATCGACGAAGAGACCGATCCACTGCCCGAGTGCGGCATGGGCGGTGGCGCTTGTCTCCAGCAGCGTCGGACCGGCCTCGGCCAGGCTCTCCACTTGGTGCCGGTAGACGGCGATGATGAGGTCCGCACGCGTCGGGAAGTGGCGGTAGATCGTTCCCACCCCGACCCCGGCCCGGGCCGCGATGTCCCGTACCGGCGCTTCCACACCCGACGTGACGAAGACCGCCGCGGCCGCGTCGAGCAGCGTCTCCTTGTTGCGCCGGGCGTCGCTCCTCCCGGACCGGGCAGCGTGCCCCGTCCTCTCGTCGCGGTCGGTCACAGCGCCGCTCCCTTCACAGCCGTGCTTGCTAAACGGAACAGTGTTCCGTATTGTCATTACCGGAACGACGTTCCGCTTACTTATGGTGTCAGAGCGTCGGCCGACGGCCAAGGCGGGCCCGCCATGGCCGGCTGTGCCGCAGCCGCGACGTTCCCGCTGCCGCTCCCTGATCGGTTCCGCGACACACCCCTTCTCGTCATCGGTTTCCACGACGCTTCCCCCTCGCAGTGAGGAGACAGCTCATGCAGTACCGCACCTTGGGCCGCACCGGCGTGCAGGTCAGCTCCCTCGCGCTCGGCGCGATGAACTTCGGCAGGATCGGACGCACCACCCAGGACGAGGCCACCGCCCTCGTCGACGCCGCTCTCGAAGGCGGTATCAACCTCATCGACACCGCCGACATCTACGGCGACGGTGAGTCGGAGGAGATGGTCGGCAAGGCCGTAGCGGGCCGCCGTGACGACATCGTGCTGGCGACGAAGGCCGCCCTGCCCATGGGCGACGAACGCAACCACCGGGGCGGTTCGCGCCGTTGGCTGGTCACCGCGCTGGACAACAGCCTGCGCCGACTCGGTGTCGACCACGTCGACCTCTACCAGATCCACCGGTGGGACCCGGACACCAGCGACGAGGAGACCCTGTCGGCGCTGACCGACCTGCAACGTGCGGGAAAAATACGCTACTTCGGCTCCTCGACCTTCCCGGCGCACCGCATCGTCCAGGCCCAGTGGGCCGCCCGCGAACACCACCTGAGCCGTTACGTCACCGAACAGCCCAGCTATTCCGTCTTGCAGCGCGGGATCGAGAGCCATGTGCTGCCCGTGGCCGAGGAGTACGGGCTCGGTGTGCTGGTGTGGAGCCCGCTGGCCTCGGGCTGGCTGTCGGGCGCGGTCCGCGCGGGCCGGGACATCACCACCAACCGCTCGGCGCTCATGCCGCAACGCTTCGACATCGGCGTCCCCGCCAACCGGTCCAGGCTCGAAGCCGTCGAGCGGCTGGCCCGGGTCGCCGACGAGGCCGGTCTCACGCTGATCCAGCTCGCGCTCGGTTTCGTGACCGCCCATCCCGCGGTGACCAGCGCGCTCATCGGCCCCCGCACGCCGGACCACCTGCACGCGCAACTCGCGGCCGCCGACACCGTGCTGTCCGCCGACGTACTCGACGCCATCGACGCGATCGTGGAGCCCGGTCTCGACCTTGCCCCCGAGGAGAAACACGACACCCCGCCCGCGCTGCTCGACCCGGCACTTCGGCGCCGGTGACCGCCGTGTCCGCCACGGGCCTGCCCCGGCCCACCAACTAGCGCGTGCCGAAAGGACCACCAGCTCATGCCGCACACATCCCGGCCTCGCTTCGGCATCATGACCGCCCCCTCGCAGGTCGACTACCACGACGTTCTGCGGGTCTGGCGCGAGGCGGACGCGATCCCGGAGATCGAGCACGCCTGGTTGTTCGATCACCTCATGCCGATCTTCGGCGACCCCGACGGCCCGACGTACGAGGGCTGGACACTGCTCTCGGCCCTCGCCGCCCACACTCGGCGCCTGCGCATCGGCGTGCTCGTGACCAGTAACCGGTTCCGGCCGCCCGCGATGCTCGCCAAGATCGCGACAACCGTCGACATCGTCTCCGGCGGACGGCTCGACTTCGGCATCGGCGTCGGCTCCCGGCCCGGCCATCCCCTGGCCCGGCGCGAGTACGAGGCACACGGCCTGCCCTTCCACGACTCCGCGCACGCCGTGGCGAGCCTCGCCGAAGCCTGCACGGTGATCCGGCGGTTGTGGACGGAGGCCCAGCCCTTCGACTTCCACGGCACCCACCACCGTCTCACCGGAGCCTTCGGCAACCCCAAACCCGTCCAGCGCCCCCACCCGCCGATCCTCATCGGCGGCCGCTCGTCCGCGACGCTGCGCGTGGTCGCCGAGCACGCCGACCTGTGGAACATCCCCGGCGGCGACATCGTTGACGTCGTCGCCCGCAGCCGGCTCCTGGACCGCTACTGCGCCGAGATCGGCCGTGACCCCGCCTCGGTCACCCGCTCGATCCACCTGCCCGTGTCGTACGACCGGCCCGGCAGCACCCGGGAGGCGATCGGCGAGGCGATCGACGCCGGTTTCCGGCACCTCGTGCTCGGACTGCCGTCGCCGTACCCCGACGGGGTCGCCCAGTGGGTCGCCGACGAGCTCGCCGGCCCGTCGGCGTGAGCCGAGACGGCCCGGCGGCGCCTGCCGGCCCGGCGGGCGTATGATCACCGGCAAGGCGGGGTCGTAGCACAGAGGTAGTGCGCCGCGACATCATCTCGGAGGACGTCGGTTCGAATCCGACCGCCCCGCCCCCTCGGAACCACTTCCAGGTCCCGCCTCCCCGGACGTCCGCGTCAGGCCCCGGCGCATCACACCCTCCGATGCGCGTGCAGCAGGTATTCCTCGCGGTGCAGGGGGTTGTGGTCGGTGCGCCTGCGGGTTCGCGGAGCCGTGGCCGGACGGTGGTGGTCGAAGGCCGTCTCCAGGACGCCCTCGCCGCCGGTGAGTTCGGGCAACTCGGCCTCCAGACCGTGCACCTGGTCCGCGGGCACATGGCCCGCGACGACGTACGCGTCCCCGAGCGCCACGGGCGGGTCGGCGAGGGCCCGGCGGCGGGCCAGGGCCAGTGCCACGGACGCGTGGGCGTCCTGCGGGAACTCCAGGCGGAAGCGGTGCATGGGCTCGTGTACGACTGTCCCGGCCCGGCGCAGCGCCGTCATGAGGACCAGCGGGGTCAGGCCGCGGAACGCGCCGGCGGTGCTGCGGATGCTGCAGAAGCCCGAGTGGGTCATCGTCACGACGCAGTCGGGCACCTGCCAGCCGTACAGCCCCTGCCGCAGCGTGGTGTGGACCGTCTCCTCCACGGCGCGCATGTAGCCCAGCGGGAGCGAGCCGAGCTCGACTTCCCGGCGGAAGACGACCCCGCCGTCGACGTCGCCCGGCTCCACACGCAGCCCCACGGTGGCCAGGAACGGGTTCCCGTCGTGGTCGAGGATCTCGTACGCCGCTCCGGTCCCGGTGACACGCTCCACGCAGATCGGGGTGGTCTCCCGGAACGCGACCGCGAGCCCGTACTCCTCGGCCAGAGTGGTGGCGAGGACCTCCTTCTGCACCTCGCCGTACAGGGAGACGGACAGATCCTGGCCCTCCGGGTCCCGGCGCAGCCCGATCAGCGGGTCCTGCTCGGCGAGTTGGGTCAGGGCGAGGTGCAGGGTGCCCTTGTCGCCCGGATCGGCGGGCACCACGACCGTCTCCAGCGAAGGCGGTGCGAAGACGTGCTGGTACGGGCGGTCGTCCGGCTCCCGCCCGATCTCGTCCCCGATCCGGACGTCGGCGAGACCGCGCAGCATCGCGATCTGACCGGCTCGTACCGACACCCGGCGCTCCACCGCACCCCGGTCGAAGACGGCCAGGTCCGTGACCCTGCCCTCGCCCGCCGCGACCGGGACGCGCTCGCGGGCCCTGAGTTCGCCGGAGAACAGCCGGGCGTACGCGATCTTCTCGCCGCTCGCGCCGCGTTCCACCTTGAACACCCGCCCCGACAGCGGACCTTCGGCATCGCCGCACCCGGCGGGCAGGAATTCCCTCACGCCCTCGATGAGGTCGGCGATTCCCGTGCCCGTGATCGCCGAGCCGACATAGACCGGATGGATCTGCCCAGCGCGGGTCTGCGCGGCGAGCACGGCACGCAGCCGCTCGTACGTGACGGAGCGCGCGTTAGTGACGTATGCGCCGAGCAGGGTGTCGTCGTGGAGGGTGAGCGCGTCCAGGAGGCGCTGGGTGAAGGTGGTGTCCTCCGGAGTGAAGGGTTCGGCCCGTGCCTCGGCTGTGCCGATGTCGCCGACGATCCGCCCCATGGGGATCACGGGTACGGCGAGCCTGCCCTCGATGTCGCGCAGAACGCGGCCGTCGTCGGCGCCGCGCCGGTCGGCCTTGTTGATGAACAGCAGTGTGGGGATGCCGAGCCGCTTCAGTGTCCGCATCAGCACGCGGGTCTGCGGCTGCACACCCTCCACGGCGGAGACGACGAGCACCGCGCCGTCCAGGACACCGAGGACGCGTTCGACCTCGGCGATGAAGTCCGGGTGCCCAGGGGTGTCGACCAGGTTCACCGAGACGGCCGAAGCTCCGCTGCCGAGCACGAAGTTGGCGACCGCCGTCTTGATGGTGATGCCACGACGGCGTTCCAGCTCCAGGCTGTCGGTCCGGGTGCTGCCCGCGTCGACGCTGCCGATCTCGTCGATGACCCCGGCCGCGTACAGCAGCCGCTCGGTCAGGCTCGTCTTACCGGCGTCGACATGTGCCAGGATCCCCAGGTTCAGGGTGCGAGAGGTGGTGCGCACAGAGTGTCATGTCCTTCAGGTTGATGGTCATTCCTTTCGTGTGGGACATGAACAGTCGGCGCATCGGTCGGCTCCTTCGTCACAGGGGACTGCTTCTGCAAGCCTGACACATCGGACATCGGGCGGCGAGGGAATTTCGGCCCGGCCCGACGGGACACTCACCGACCGTGACGCCGGAGCGGTGACGGAACGCGGCCGTGCCCGGGGCGCGGGTTGCCGTCGATCGTCTCCAGCAGCGGGGCGATCAGGGGATTGCGGTCGTCCACGCGCCATGCGACGGCGACCCGCGTCCGAGCCGCCCCGGGGACGATCCGGCGGAAGGCCACGCCCTTGAGCCGGATGCGCCGGATGCTCCCCGGCGCCACGGACACCCCCAGCCCCGTCTCCACCAGGGCACACACCGTCTGCCACTCCACCGCGTGCTGCGAGATCCGGGGCGTGAACCCCGCCGCCTCGCACAGGCCGGTGATCCGGTCGTACAACTGTGGGCCTACGTCACGCGGCAGCAGGACGAACGGCTCGTCCGCCAACTGCGCGAGCGGTACCGTCCGTTGGGCGGCCAGTGGGTGGGCGGCCGGCAGCACGGCCACGAACGGCTCGCTGAGTACGGTCCGGAAACCGAGCTCGGACACATCGGCCGGGGGTTCCCGGAGCAGGCCGATGTCGATGGTCCTGTCGCGCAGGGCGTCGAGCTGCGGAGCCGTGGTCATCTCGCGGATGTCGAGATGTGCGTCGGGATACCGTCGGCGGAAGTCGCGCAGCAGGCCCGGCAGGACGGTCAGGGCCAGTGAGGCGGCGAAGCCGATCCGCAACCGCCCGGACCGGCCGCTGCCCACGGCCCGCGCCGCGGCCAGTCCGTCGGCCAGCCCGGCCAGGGCCTGCCGGGCGGCCGGCAGCAGCGCACCGCCGGCCGGGGTGAGCCGCACACGCCCCGGCTCACGGTCGAAGAGCGCGTACCCGACCCTCTCCTCCAGCCGGCGGATCTGCTGGCTCAACGGCGGCTGGGCGATGCCCAGACGGGCGGCGGCGCGGCCGAAGTGCAGTTCCTCGGCGAGCACGACGAAGGCGTGCAGCTGCGGCAGCGGGAGTTCGGGACGATCCATATCCCCAGAGATGTCAGCTCATCCCGAGATCCGTATTAGACGTATCGGCACAGGTCACCTAGCGTTCCGGGCATGACAGAGCGACGCGCCATCCTCAGCGGCTCGGCCTTCGAGGAGCAGATCGGTTACGCCCGTGCCGTCGTCGACGGCGACTGGGTGCATGTGTCCGGGACCACCGGGTTCGACTACACCACCATGACGATCTCGGACGACGTCGTGGAGCAGGCCGAGCAGTGCCTGCGCAACATCGAGGCCGCGCTCACCGAGGCGAAGTGCACCTTCGCCGACGTGGTGCGGGTGCGCTATCTGCTGCCGGACCGCGCGGACTTCGAGCCCTGCTGGCCGGTACTGCGCCGCTGCTTCGGCGCCGTCCGCCCGGCCGCCACCATGCTGGAGTGCGGCCTCGCCGACCCTCGTATGAAGATCGAGATCGAGGTGGACGCCCGCCGCCACGCGGGGCAGTAGCCGGGGGCCGGCCACGTCCAGGACCTCACACCGGGCCCGGGCCGGGGCCGGTCCTGCGGGCCTCCGGGACGCCGCGGCGCGACGCGGCCGGCCCGGCGAGCGAACCGCTCACCCCGACGACGACATGTCCGGCAGGCGGGCCACTCGTGTTTTCCTGTGGCTGTGGTGCCACGTCACCCAGGTCAGGAAGGTGCGCGCTTCTCGGGGCGCAGGAACGCGCTCCACCCGCCCTCCGGCTTCTCGCCGACCTCGAGGCTGCGCAGCTTCACGAGGATCTCGGGGTCCTGGGCGTCGAGCCAGTCGACGAACTGCCGGAAGGAGACCAGACGCACGTCCTCCCGGCCGGCGATCTGCCGGAGCGCCTCCTCGGCCGCGTCCATGTAGATGCCGCCGTTCCACTGCTCGAAGTGGTTGCCGATGAACAGGGGCGCCCGGTTGGTCTCGTACGCCCGCTGGAACCCGGCCAGGTACGCCTGTGTCGCCTGGGCGCGCCAGTAGGGGTAGTTGTAGGAAGGCGCGCGTGTCGTGGTCTTGGACTGGTTCGCCAGCATGTTGTAGTCCATGGACAGCACCTCGAACGTGTGCCCGGGAAAGGGGATGCTCTGCAGCGGCAGGTCCCACACGCCGCCCCGCCTCCGCGGCCAGCGTTGCAGCCCGCCCGGTGAGGAGGCGTCGTAACGCCATCCGAGCTCACGGGCGACCGGCAGCAGGTTCTCCTGCCCGAGCAGACAGGGGGTGCGGCCGCCCACGAGTTCCTTGTCGTAGTCGAAGGGGAGCGACGGTTCGTCGTGCCAACCGGTGTGCGTACGCCACGACCTGACGAAGGACCTCGCCTGCTCGATCTCGGAACGCCACTGTGCGTACGTCCAGTTGGCCACCGATCCGGGGCCGGCGCAGAAGTGGCCGTTGAAGTGGGTGCCGATCTCGTGGCCGTCCAGCCAGGCCTGACGGACGTACTTCAGCGTGGCCTTGAGGTGTCCGTCGGTGAGGTAGCCGATGTCCGAGGCGCCGAGCGGGTTGTTCGGGGGGTCGTAGAGCCGTTTCCTGTCCTCCGGCAGGAGGTAGAGGCCGGACAGGAAGAAGGTCATCTGCGCGCCGTGGGCGCGGGCGAGCTCCAGGAAGCGGGGGAACAGGCCGGTGCCCAGCTCCCCGGCGCCGTCCCAGGAGAACACCACGAACTGCGGCGGCGTCTGACCCGGTTCGAGGGCCAGGGGCGACGCCGGCTGGTGCGGCTGGCGGCCGGTGTACGACGTCGAGCCGTCCCCGATCGGCCGGTACACCCTCTCCTCGTCCGGGCTTCCGGGAGAGCCGCTCCATCCGCGCCCGCCACCGCATGCGGCGAACGACACGGCAGCCACACCGACGCCCGCGCCGAGACCGAGGCGTGCCACACTCCGGCGGCTGATCCCGCTCATGGCCACCATCCCAACCCGCGCCCTGGCGCGACGCGTTGTGCGCACCCTCAGCCGAAACTCCCGTTTCCTCGCACCATAGGGGAGATAAATATACAAACTGGTTAATCGGGTGCGGTGTGGCGCGCAAAGGAGCCACCAGGTGTCGCTCAGCTCACCCATACGGCGGTCCTGCGGGGCCTCGGCCGGAGCGCTGCCGAAGCATGGCCAGACGTCGTGACTCGGCGACTCGGCGGTGCCGTCCAGCCATGTCTCCGCCGCTCACGGGTCGAGCTCGCCGGAATCACCGCATGGGCGGAGCGATCAGCGGAAAGCTGTCACGTTGCGTGCCGCCCAGGCGGAGAAGGGGGCCGCGGGGCGGCCGAGCAGGCGCGCCACATCGGCGCCGACGGCCTGCTCCTCCGGGGTGGGGGAGCCCAGGACGGCGAGCGTGCCCTCGGCGACGGCGGGCGGCATGAACCGCACCATCTGCGCGTGCGCGTCCTCGCGGCTCTGCTCCACGAACGTCACCGGCTCTCCGAGCGCGGCGGCGATCGCCGCCGCACGCTGTCGTGGAGTGGTGGGCTCCGGGCCGGTCAGCGTGTACGTGACGCCGTCGTGTCCGTCCTCGCGCAGTACGGCCGCCGCCACCGCGGCGACGTCGTCCGGATCGACGAACGGCAGTGCCACATCGGCGAACGGCGCCGCCGCGATGCGGTATCGGCGGACCGGCTCGGCCCAGGCCAGCGCGTTCGAGGCCAGCCCGCCCGGGCGCAGCACGGTGAACGGCAGCCCTGACTCGGCCACCGCCGCCTCGAAGCGTGCCGCGTGCGCGTACGTGTCCGGCCGGGTGCCCGCGCCCTGCGAGGACAGCAGCACCACCTTCCCCACCCCGGCCGCGGCGGCCCGGCGCAGGATGCCGGCCGGATCCTCTCCGGCCACGAGGAGGAACAGTGCCTTGGCGCCCTCCAGTGCGGGGGTGAGGCTCTGCGGCTCCCCGAGATCGGCGGCGACGGCCCGCACTCCCGGCGGCACGTCCTCCACGCCGATGTGCCGGGCGACGGCCGTCACCGTCTCCCCGGCCCGGATCAACTCCGCGACCAGGGTCCGTCCGACGTTCCCCGTGGCACCCGTGACAGCGATCATGGCGACTCCTCAACTTAGTTAGTTGACTGACTAAGTCGAGACCATAGCCCGCGGCGCGGCCGTTGTCTATCCTCAGTCAGGTGACTGACTCAGATTCCGCCGCCGCGGCCCGAACCGCGCGGTCCAGCCGATCGGGCCGGGGTGGCAAACGCGAACGCCTGGTCAAGGCGGCCGTCCAGGTCTTCCACGAGCAGGGTGTGGAGAAGACCACCCTCGGCGACATCGCCCGTACGGCCGAGGTGCCGCTCGGCAACGTCTACTACTACTTCAAGACCAAGGACCAGCTGGTCGAAGCCGCGGTGGACGCCCACTGCGAGCAACTGGACGCGCTCACGGCCCGGTTGGACGCCCTCTCGGATCCGGCCGCCCGGCTGAAGGCCCTCGTCACCGGCTGGGTCGACCAGCGCGAGACCGCGGCCCGCTTCGGCTGTCCCTTCGGCACCCTCGCCACCGAGCTCGACAAGCGTGACGACGGTCTGGACCAGGCCGCCGCGAAGGTCATGCGGGCCCTGCTCGACTGGGTCGAGTCGCAGTTCGCCCAGCTGGGCCGGGACGATGCCGCCGCCCTTGCCGTCGAACTCGTCGCGGCCTACCAGGGCATGTCCGTCCTCACCAACACCCTGCGCGACCCCGGCCTGATGGCCACCCAGGGCGAACGCCTCCACCTGTGGATCGACGGGATCGCCGATCGGTAGGTGGTGCCGGCCGGCGCATCGGTCAGGCACCGGATGCGGCTCAGGTCGCCATATCCCGTTCTTCCACCGCGACCGGCACCACGGCGATGTGCTGGACGGCCCGGCTGAGCACCAGCACGCCCCCGACGATCAGCAGGGTGCCCGCGGCCTCCGGGAGCAGCCACCAGCCCGTGCGGATCCGCTCCCCGAACAGGGTCATGCCGAGCGTCAGACTCACCACGGCGTCGCCGATGGTCAGCGCCGGCTGCGCCGCGGCCAGCGGACCGGCCTGGAGGGCGTTCTCCAGCAGGATCACGGCCCCGACACCGGCGAGCGCGAAGCCGTACGTCTGCCAGGAGCGCAGGAACGCCGCGAAACCGTGGTCGGCGAAGGTGCCGCTGGCCGACTTCAGCAGGGCGGCCGTCAGCGCGTTGCCCGTGGCGGCGGCCGCGGCCAGCAGCGCGGCGCGCCGGGCCGGCGGGCGGTCCCGGCCGGACAGCAGAACCGCCGCGGCCATCCCGCCGACGCACAGGCACAGCGCCGGGATCCAGCGGGTTAGCGGCGCGTGGTCGACGGCGCCGTGCGGGGCGGCGGCGACCAGCAGTACCGCGAGCCCCGCGACACAGGCGCCGACGCCCCACCAGCCCGAGGGGGGCAGCCGTCTGTGCATCAGCGGGGCGGCGACGAGCAGGGCGAAGGGCAGCTCGAGGACGAAGAGCGGCTGGACCAGCGAGAGCGGGCCGTTGACCAGGGCCAGGCTCTGGAACAGCGCGGCGCAGACCACACCGCACATGCCCACCACCCAGAAGGGCCGGCGCACCAGCTCCGCGAGCAGCCGGATCCCGCCGCGGCTGCTCGCCGACGCGGCCTTGCGCTGGAAGGCGGTGCCCACGGCGTTGCTCGCCGCGCCCGCGACGGCGAACGCCGCGGCCAGTTCGATCACGACCGTCTCCTGCCTTCGGGAGACCTCCCGGAGGAGCTTCGGTCTCTCCAGCCTACGGAAGGCGGCGGCCGGACGCCGGGTGACGGCCCCCCGCTGTCGGCAGGCCGATCACATGAGCGGGCCCCGCCCGGGCATCGCCGAGCGGGGCCCGTCGCAACGGTTGGTCAGCCCAGGGTGAGGTCGTCGGCGTAGACCGCGCCCTGGCCGTACCAGCCGTGGACGTACACCGTGACCGTGCCCGAGGTACCGGTCGTGAACGGGACCGTGAGCTTCGACCACGACGAGGAGGAGGTCCAGGTGCTGGCCGTGGCGCCTCCGCTGACGCCGAGGTAGGCGTACGGGCCCTGCACCCAGCCGCTCAGCGTGTAGGAGGTGTTGGGCTTCAGGGTCAGGGTCTGCGCGCACTGGCCGGTCCGGGAGGCGGAGGGCGCGGTCTTCAGCGCATGGGAGCCGCCGTGCACGGGGGAGGAGACGACCGCGGCCCCGGTGTCACAGGTCCACGGCGCGAGCGAGCCGCTCTCGAAGTCACCGTTGCCGAGGACCGTGGTGCCGCCGGACCCCTTGACCGTCAGGGTGAGCGTGGAGCTGTGCCGGGCCGAGCCCGCCGTGCCGGTGACGGTCAGGGTGTAGGTGCCGGGTGCCGTACCGGAACCGGTCTGCACGGTGAGCGTGGAGCTGCCGCCCGCGGTGACCGACGACGGGCTGAGGGAGGCGGTCACTCCGCCCGGCGCGCCGCTCACCGTCAGAGCGACCGTCTGCGCGCTGCCGGAGGTCACCGAGGTCTTGACCGTCGCGGTCGCGGTGCCGCCGGGGTCGACCGAGGCGGTGGCGGGGGAGAGGGACACGGAGAAGTCGTTCGCCGGCGGGGGCGTCGTACCGCCGCTGAAGGGCGCGAAGGTGTGCGTGAAGTACCAGGTGTCCTGGGCGATGCCGGAGCAGGTGTCGGAGGCGCCGGAGCCGGGGCAGCCGCCGTTGTCGCGCTGGAGGGCCCAGAAGGAGAGGGTGTTGATGCCCTTGGCGACCGCCCAGTCGTACACCGTGGGGGCGTCGGCGGTGGCGAAGGTCTCCGCCGGGCCGTAGTCGTCCACGCCGGGCATCTCGGTGACGCCGACCATGTTCCACAGCCGGCTGTCCGGCAGGTTCGGGTAGAGCTGGGCCAGTTGGTCGTGCAGTCCGCTCGCGGCGGTCTCGGTGTCGGTCGCCATGTGGTGGGTGGCGCCGTCGTAGTAGTCGAACGTCATGATGTTGACGACGTCGATCCTGGCGCCGGCGCTCTTCGCGCTGCGCAGCACGGCGAGGCCGCTGTCGGCGAGCCCGGTCGTCGTGGTCGGCAGGGTGTAGGAGAACTGCACCGAGCGGCCGTTCGCGGCGGCCCAGTCCTGGACCTTCTTGATGGCCTGGTTGCGGCGGTCGATGCCGGCGGTGTTCGTGAGCGAGTTGTCCTCGACGTCCATGTCGAGCCGGGAGACGTCGTAGGTGGTGATGATCTTCTCGTAGGCGGCGGCGATGGAGTCCACGTTCGTGCAGCTGTCGGCGATCTCGGTGCCGCCGTTGTCCGCCGCGTAGCCGCCGAGGGACGGGATCACGTCGCCGCCGCGCGAGCGGATGGTGGTGAAGTCGGCGCCGAAGACCGAGGAGTTGACGGGTGTGCTGGTGTTGCCGTTCCAGTACGGGGTGCAGGAGCCCTTCGTGTCGGCCTGCAGGAAGGCCATGGTCAGGTACTTGGCGCCGGAGGCCTGGGACAGCGCGGCGGGGCTGTCGCCGTTGTAGGCCTCGAAGTAGGGCGCGAAGACGTGCGTGGGCAGCGGGGTCGCCGCATGTGCGGTGCCCCCTGTCCCGAGGGCGAGTCCCGCGGAGGCGGCCAGGGTGGCCAGGCCCGCGAGCAGGGCGCGTACGGGTCTCGGACGTGTCATCGGGTACTCCCGGTTGGCGAACGACGCGGTGCGCCCCGGCCGGGGCTATTGGTCTAGGCCATGATTGGTCTGGACCAAACGTCGGTCAAGGTGCGGGAGTCGCCTTTTACACGTTCATGAGAGAGCCAAACCGCTTGATGTCGGGGGAAGTTGACGCAGTACGGGGAAGGCGGCCCGGCTTGTGACCAGGCCGCCTCGCGGCCCGTCCTGCCCTCCGCCGTGGCCGCTCAGTTGGCCCGGGTGCCACCTCCCCGGCGGATACGGCCCAGCAGGTCCCGGTGGTAGGCGGCGAGTTGCCCGGCCGGCACCGGGGCGGGGCTGCCGGCGAGGGTGTACCAGGTGTCGCTGCCGGAGTGCTGGATGGCGACGCGCGCGCTGTGGCCGTCGGACAGCAGGATGGTGGCCACGGTCAGATCGCCGGTGATGACGCCGACTTCCTCGGTCATCGCCCCGCCGGGGCCCGCGGTGACCCGGTCGACGTAACTGTTGATGCTCGGTGGGGTGTGCATGGGGCGCAGGCTTCCATCATCCCGGGCGGCGAGCCCCGCACCGCGCAGGTGTCGCCCGCGCGTGTCCCCGTGTTGGGCGTGTGATCGGCGCCGGCCGGCACCGGGGAGGGGCTCAGCCGAACAGCGGGAACCGGTCGGCCGCAGCGCCCAGCGTGGCGCGTTCGGCCTCGGTGAGCGCCGCCCGGCCGGTGCCCACGCGCGCGTAGTGCGCGTCGCTCCACTCCGGGAGCGCGGGCCGGCCGAGCAGACCGTCCAGGGTGGTACGCACCGCGGCCAGCCCCTCGGGCGCCGGTCCCGGAGCATGCGGGAGGTGGACGGTCAGATCCAGGTGGTGGACGGTCGCCTCCACCGCGAGGGTGCTCAGCAGATCCCCGGCCGTCAGCACGTGACCTTGGGTTCCGACATGCCGCGCGGGGTCGGCCGCCTCCGCCGCGTGCACGGCCGCCGCCAGCGTCTCCAGATACAGGCCCTGGAGCTGGCCGAAGTCGAGGAACATGCTCGCGTTCACCCGCACCCACCGCCGGCCGTTCGCCGCCCCCACGGTGTCCGGCCGCCAGTCCCGCCAGTACGTCACCGCGTCCCGGTCGGCCGGCTCCCGCGCCGGTGTGTGCAGGGCGACCAGAGCGCGCTGGGCGTCCGTCAGGCAGTGGAAGACGAGGTCGCGGACCGCCCAGCCGGTACAGCCGGTCGGCAGCCACGACTCCTCGTCACCCAGTCCCGCGACGGCCGCCGAGGCCGCCTCGTACGCCGCGCGCAGCGCCCGCGCGGGAGCGTCGGCATCCCCTGTGCTCATCCGTCCCCCTTGTCGTCCGCCGTACAGGGTGTCACACCCGGCTCGACGTCGCCGTGTCCGCCGACAGCCGCTGGGCGAGGTAGATCGGGACCACCGACATCAGGACGAGTACCGCGGCCACGACGTTCACCACCGGTGCCTGCTGCGGCCGGGTCATGTTGTCGAAGATCCAGATCGGGAGCGTCTCGATCCCGGGTCCCGCGGTGAACGTGGTGACCACGATCTCGTCGAAGGACAGCGCGAAGGCGAGCAGACCGCCGGCCAGCAGCGCGGAGCGGACCAGCGGGAAGGTGACGTCCGCGAAGGCGCGGAAGGTGGTCGCGCCGAGGTCCATGGCCGCTTCCTCGTACGAGGCGGCCGTACGGCGCAACCGGGCCACCACGTTGTTGAAGACGATCACGATGCAGAAGGTGGCGTGCCCGATGATCACCGTGAACAGTCCGAGCCCCACGCCGAGCGGCTCCAGCACCGTGCCGAACGCCGAGTTGAGGGCGATGCCCGTGACGATGCCGGGCAGCGCGATCGGCAGGACCACGATGAACGACACCGTGTCCCGGCCGAAGAAGCGGTGCCGGGCCACGGCGAACGCGATGAGCGTGCCGAGGGCCAGCGCGATCGCGGTCGCCCCGAGGCCGGCCTTCACCGAGACCCACAGCGCCTGCCGGGCGCCGGAGTTGTGCACGGCCACCGACCACCAGTGGCCGGTCAGCCCCGGCGGGGGCCAGCTCGCACTGCGGTCGGGATTGAGCGAGTTGACGAGGACGAGCAGCAGCGGGACGTAGATCACCGCGAAACCGAGCCCGGCGCCGGTGCGCAGGGCGATGCGCGCGGTGCGGCTGAGATGCATGGCGCTGTTCTCCTCCAGGTCCTACAGGCTGTTCAGGGCACCCGTGCGGCGGATCGCCAGCAGATACAGGACGATCACGACGACGGGGACGGTGCCGAGCGCGGCGGCCATGGGCAGGTTGAGCTCGATGTTGGAGTACACGAGGTTGCCGATCAGCTGGGTCTTGCCGCCGACGATCTGCACGGTGATGTAGTCACCGAGGCTGAGCGAGAAGGTGAACACCGAACCGGCCGCGACCGACGGCAGCACCATCGGCAGCACCACCGAGCGGAAGGTACGCCCGGCCCGCGCCCCGAGATCGGCCGAGGCGTCGAGCAGGTTGGCCGGAAGCTGTTCGAGGGCCGTGTGGATCGGCAGGATCATGTACGGCAGCCACAGGTACGTCAGGGTGAGGACCGCGGCCGGCAGTCCGAAGCCGGGGCCGTTCAGCCCGAACGGCGCGAGCATCCAGTCGGCGAGGCCGCCCTGGGACAGGATGAGCCGCCAGGCGTACACCTTGACCAGGTAACTCGCCCACAGGGGAGTCAGGATGGCGACCACGAGCAGGGGGCGCCACCTCGGCCGGGCCACCCGTGCGGTGTAGAAGGCGACCGGGAAGGCGATCACCGCGCACAGCACGGTCACCGCGAGCGCCACGCCCACACTGCGCAGGATCACCTGACGGAAGACGGGCGTGGTGAACAGCTCGTGGAAGTTGTCCGTCGACCAGACCTTCACCACCTGCGAGGTGAAGGAGTTCGTGGTCCAGAAGGCCGAGACGAACAGGACCGCCAGCGAGCCGAGGTAGAGGACGGCGAGCCACAGCAAGGGGGCGGTGAGCAGCAGGGTCAGCCGCAGCCGGGGCCTGCGGTGCAGGGTTCCGGCCAGCCGCCGGACGGTTCCCCGGCCGGCGGCGGTCGTCGCGTCGGTCGTCACGGCTCAGCCCTTGATCTCGGTCCAGGCCTGCACCCACTTGGCGTACGGCACGCACTTCACGTCCTTGCGGCCGTCCAGGCACTGCTCGATGGGCGTGTTCCAGAAGGCGATCCTCTTCCAGTAGCTCTCGTCGGCCGCGTGGTAGACCGTGCAGAAGTTCTTGTCGCTGGTCTCGGCACAGGCCTTGGAGTTGGCCGGAGCCTCGCCGAAGTACTCGGCCACCTCGGCGTTGACCTTGGGCGAGACGATCCAGTTCAGCCACTGGTAGGCGCAGTTGGGGTGCTTGGCCTTGCTGTACACCATCCAGGTGTCCGACCAGCCGGTCGAACCCTCCTTCGGCACGAGCGCCTTGACCTTGGCGCCCTCGGAGGCGGCGAGGTTCGCGATGACCTGCCAGGTGGTGCCGACCACCGAGTCGCCGCTCTTGAAGGCGGAGACCTCCTTGAGGTAGTCGCTCCAGTACTCGCCGACGTTCTTGTTCTGCTGCTTGAGCAGGGCCACGGCCGCGTCGAACTGCTTCTGGTCGAGCGCGTACGGGTCCTTGATCTTCAACTCGGGCTTGGTCGCCTTGAGATAGAGGGCCGCGTCGGCGATGTAGATCGGCGAGTCGTACGCGGTGACATGGCCCTTGTACTTCACGGCGTCGTCGAAGACGGCGGACCAGGAGGTGGGCGCGGGCTTGACCTTCTCGGTGTTGTACATCAGCAGGTTGGCGCCCCGGCCGTGAGGGATGCCGTACATCTGGCCCTTCACCGAGTTCCAGGCGCCGTTCTTCAGCCCGGTGAAGATGTCCTTGTAGTTGGGGACCAGGGCGGTGTTGACCGGGGCCGCGTCGCCGGAGGCGATCAGGCGCAGGGAGGCGTCGCCGGAGGCGGAGACGGCGTCGTACTGGCCGGTCTTCATCAGCTTGACCATCTCGTCCGAGCTGGCGGCGACCTTGGAGTGGACCTGGCAGCCCGTCTGCTTCTCGAAGTCGCCGACCCAGTTCACCTTGGGGTCGTTGGAGCCGTCCTCGACATAGCCGGCCCAGGCGACCAGGTTGACCTGGCCCTCGGTCTTGCCGAGCTTCGTCGGGGCCTTGAGGTCGGGCGGGTTGAGCCCGGTGGCGGACGAGCCGCCCGAGCCGGAGGAGTCACAGGCGGCGGCGAGCAACAGCGCGGCGGCGCAGGCCGCGGTGCGCAGGGTACGGGTGGGACGCACGGCGTTCTCCATGGGGACGTAGAGGCGGGGGAGAGGTCAGGAGGGCAGCCGGACGGCGTGCCGGCGGTGCCACGTCAGGCGGACCCGGGTACCGCGGTAGGCGGCGACGTCCTCGGAGGAGGTCTCCAGGTTCTGCTGGAGCGCGGTGAGCCGGCCGCCGCCGTCGAGGTCGACCAGGAAGCGGGTGGCGTCGCCGAGATAGACGACCTCGGCGACGGTTCCGGTCGCGGTGGCGTGCTCGGGCTCGTCCGCCTCGGCCGACTCCTTCAGGACGCGGATCTTCTCCGGCCGGATGTTGTACGTGCCCGGGGTGCCGACGATCCGGTGGGCCACCTCTCCGTCGAGGAGGTTCGAGGTGCCGACGAAGGAGGCGACGAAGGGGGTCGCAGGACGCTCGTAGATCTCGGCGGGTGTCCCGACCTGGGCGATGCGGCCCTGGTCGAAGACGGCGATGCGGTCGCTCATCGTCAGGGCCTCCTCCTGGTCGTGGGTGACGAAGACGAAGGTGATGCCGACCTCCCGCTGGATCGCCTTCAGCTCGACCTGCATCTGCTCGCGCAGCTTCAGGTCGAGGGCGCCGAGCGGCTCGTCCAGCAGCAGCACCCGGGGCCGGCCGACGAGGGCCCGGGCGAGGGCGACGCGCTGACGCTGCCCGCCGGAGAGCTGGGCCGGGCGCCGCTGGCCGTAGCCCTCGAGGCGGACCTCGGCGAGGGCCTTGCGGGCGCGCACGAGCCGTTCGGCCTTCGGCACCCTGCGGACCTTCAGCCCGTAGGCGACGTTCTGCTCGACCGTCATGTGCGGGAAGAGGGCGTAGTCCTGGAAGACCGTGTGCACGTCCCGCTCGAACGGGGCGAGGCCGGTGACCTCCTGCCCGGCGAGTTCGATCCGGCCCTGGTCCGGTGTCTCGAACCCGGCGACCAGCCGGAGGACGGTCGTCTTGCCGGATCCGGACGGGCCGAGCATCGAGAAGAACTCCCCGTCCCGGATCTCCAGGTCGACCCCGGCCACGGCGGTCGTCTCACCGAACGACTTCCGCAGGTCCTGCAGCCGGATCGCAATTCCCTCCATAGGGGAACCTTTCTGGCGCGCTGTACGTTGAACCGCTTGACCGTAAACATATGAAGTCATAGTTCTAAGCTCAAGGTCCCCTTAGGGTAAAGCTTGAGTCAATGCACGAGGTGGTGACCGTGAGGCAGTACGAGATGGAGGGCGGCGCCCGCAAGGCCCTCTTCAGCCCGGTGGACAACCGGGCCCGCGTGGACGCGGTCGCCCACCGCATCGGCGACGCCATCGAACTGGGTCTCCTGGCCGACGGCGAGCAGCTGCCCGGCGAGACCGAGCTGGCCGGACAGCTCGGCGTCTCCACGGTCACCCTGCGCGAGGCGCTCATGGCCCTGCGCCAACAGGGCCTGGTCACCACCCGCCGGGGCCGCGGCGGCGGCAGCTTCGTCTCCCTCCCCGAAGTCCCCGCCGACGACCGCCTCAAGGCCCGGCTGCGCGGCTGGAGCACCGAGGAGCTGCGCGACCTGGGCGACCACTGGGCCGCCCTGTCCGGCGCCGCCGCCCGGCTCGCCGCCCAGCGCACCGAACCCGAGGACCTCCACCAACTCCGCCGTACCGCCGAGGAGTTGACCCGAGCCGAGGACGCGGCGGCCCGCAGCCGGCTGTACGGCCGCTTCCACGTCGAACTCGCGGCGGCCGCCCAGTCCGCCCGGCTCACCCGCGAACAGGTCGCCCTGCAGAGCGAGATCGGCGCACTGCTGTGCCTGGTCCTGGCCGACGACGCGTTTCGTGAAGAAGTTGCGGACCGTCACCGCGCCGTGATCTCCGCCGTGCAGGATGGGGCCCACGAAACGGCCGGCACGCTGGCCGAGCGGTGCGTCAGGGAGTCGACGGCGCGGCTCGTCGCCGTACGCCTCACCCTCTGACCGCGTCGCGTCAGGTTCCCGTCCGCTGGAGGACACCATGGGCCGGAGCCCCGGGGCCGCCACCCTCGACACGGAAGCGGAGGCGTGGGTGGCCGCACAGGTCGGCGGTGCGCTGGAAGCCGTCTTCGAGACGGTCGCCGCCATCCGCGCCGACACCGAAACCCTGCTCGGCCGGGTGGTCGCCGAGGGCCGCCGGCCGGTCAGCGCCGACCTCGCCGCCCTGCGCCCCGGACTGCACGTCCACCTGACCCGCGGGGAACTCGTCTCCGGCGTCGGCTTCGTCGCGGCGCCCGGTCTGCTGACGGACGTGCCCGCCTGGCTGGAGTGGTGGCAGTCCGGCGCCGACGGCGAGGTACGCCCGCTTCTGCTCGACCTCGATCCCGGCCAGTCGGCGTACTCCGACTACACGCACTGGGACTGGTTCGCGCTGCCCCGCGACACCGGGCGCCGGGCGGTGGCCGGACCGTACGTCGACTACCTCTGCTCCGACGAATACAGTCTCACGCTCTCCGAACCCGTCCTCATCCAGGGCCGGTTCGCCGGAGTGGCCGCCGCCGACGTCTATCTGCGGCACTTCGAGACGGCCGTCCTGCCCCTTCTGCGGCGCCTGCCCCGCCCCGCCCGCCTGGTGAACGCCCGGGGCCGGGTCGCCGCCTCCGCAGACCCCGCCCACCTGGCCGGCTCCCTCACCAAGGGTCCTGACTTCGGTGAACTGCTCGGCGCGGGGCGGCCCGGCGCGTACGACGGCATGCGCCTGGTGCCGTGCCGGGGTGTGCCGCTGGTGCTGGTGCTCGCCTGAACCCGAGTCCGAGGAGGCGGGCGACTCAGTCGCCGGTGCCGTCCCGGTACGGCACGCGGGCGAGCTCACGGACCTCGCCGAGCGTGCCCCACTCGTTCCCGCCCAGCCGGGACAGCGGCCGCAGCAGCCCGATGCCGGGCCTGCCGTCCACCAGCACGTCCTCGCGGACGGCTGCGTGCACCACCCGGCCGAACACCACCGTCGAATCGCCGAGGCGCAGCGTCGAGTGCAGAGCGCACTCCAGCGCGACGGGAGACGCGGCCACCCGCGGCGGCCGCACCCGCAGCGAGGGCTCCCGCTCGATGCCCACGGCGTCGAACTCGCCCCGGTCGCGCGGAAAGCCGGTCGCGGTCGCGTTGATCTGGGCGAAGAGCGGCTCGGGGGCGAAGTTGACGACGAACTCGCCGGTCGCCTCGACATTGCGCAGCGAGTCCTTCCGGCCCACCGACGTGAACTGCACGATGGGCGGATCGGTGCAGGCCACGGTGAAGAACGAGTGCGGGGCGAGGTTCGCCGTCTCCCCGTCCGGAGCGAGGGTCGAGACCCAGGCGATCGGCCGGGGGACGACGACGGAGGTGAGCAGACGGTAGAACGCCCCGGTCGTCATGGACTCGGGCGAGTAGTCGACGCGCATGACAGCACGCTAGGGGGTGGCGCCCGGGCCCGTGCCACCCGGCCCACCCGTTGATCATCGGCAGGTCGCCGCACTAGGGTACGAGGACAGCCGTACCGGGAGCCGATAACCATCCGCGAGTGTCTGACCCCTCGTGCGCGCGCCGCCCTCGCCCTGGGCCGGGGACTCGTCGCCGTTCCGGCCCCGGGGCTCGTCCTCGGCGGCATCCTCGGCCTGCAGGGTGGAGCGGCGCTGACGACCCGTCTCTACCCCGCCGTGGGACCGGCCGGCGTGGTGACCCTGCGGCTGGCCATCGCCGCGCTCGTGCTCACCGCGCTGTGGCGACCCCGGATCCGCGGCGACCGGGCCGGCCTCGGCATCGCGGCCGCCGCCGGAACCCTGCTCGCGGTGCACCATCTCGCGTACTACGAGGCGGTCGCCCGGCTGCCCCTGGGCGCCGCCACCACCCTGGAGTTCCTCGGCCCCTTCGCCATCGCGCTGTGCGCCTCACGCCGCGCCCCCGACCTGCTGTGGGCAGGCCTCGCCGCCACCGGCGTCCTCCTGCTCAGCCGCACCGGTACGGCCCTGGACGCGACCGGGATCGCCTGCGCCACCGTCGCCGGATGCTGCTGGGCCGGATACATCCTCATCGGCAAGCGGCTGGCCGGACGCGTCCCCGACGGCCGAGGCCTCGCGCTGGCCGTGACCTGGGCAGCGCTGCTCAGCCTTCCGTACGGCATCACCCAGGCGGGCACCCGCCTCCTGGACCCGGGCACCCTCGCCGTGGCCGCGGCCGTCGCCGTGCTCTCCAGCGTCGTGCCCTACACGTTCCAGCTGGAGGCGCTGCGCCGTCTGACCCCGGGCACCTTCGGGGTACTGACCAGCCTGGAACCGGCGATCGGCGCGCTGATCGGACTGCTGTTCCTGGGGCAGCACCTCGCGGTGGCCCAGTGGGCGGGAGTCGCGGCGGTGGGGCTGGCCTCGGTGGGGGCGACGCGCACGGAAGGTGCGGCCACGGCGCAGGACTTGAGCGACTCGGCGGAGGCTACGCACACCCCGGTCGAGACGGCTCGGGGAGACGGCTTCCGGCACCACCTTCGGCGAGCGAGGCAGATGATGCCAAAGCCCCCCGAAGGTCGCGGGCCGGCCGGTCATGCGGATCCGCCCGATGCCCTGCCGTGACCAGCAGGAACACCCGGCCCCGCGAGGAACCGCTCACCTCCCGCGCCGTCCAGGCCCACGACCAAGGTGAAGGGCTCGGCCGGCGCTCGACCGAGCCGGGGTCGAATACGTCCCGGCCATCGAACCCTGAGTGCCCGCTTCGTCGATGACCTCGAGCGGCCCGGCCCGGTGCCGGGTGCAAGGCGGCGCCGGGCCGGGGCGAGTGGGCCGGTCAGGCCGCCAGGCGCTCCGCGAGCTGCTTGGCCTTCGTGGCCGCTTCCTCGAGGGCACGGTCGCGGGAGGCCTCGTACAGCGGGACAAGCTCGGCCATCGCCGGGTTCTGCGGGGCCATGGTCAGCTCCGGGACGATGAAGTCGACGTCCAGGCCGAGCATGTCGGCGAGGACGGCCGTGAGGTAGTTCTGCACGTACTCGAATCCCTCGCGCGGGGTGCCCGGCCCGTAGGCGCCGCCCCGGCTGGCCACGATCGTGACCGGAGTGCCCTTGGCGGACGGGGTCTCGCCCGCGGTGCGGCCGAAGAGGACCACGTTGTCCACCCAGGACTTGAGGGTCGAGGGGATCGAGAGGTTGTACATCGGGGCGCCGATCAGTACGGCGTCCGCCTGCTCCAGCTCCTCGATCAGCCGGACGCGCTCGGCGAAGGCCGCCGCCTGCTCCGGCGTGTGCGACGCCGGGTCGGCGAAGCCCGCGGTGTGCGCTGCGGCGGTGATGTGGGGGACGGGCTGGGCCGCCAGATCGCGGTAGACGACCGTGCCGTCGGGGTGCTGCTCCTGCCAGTGCGTGCGGAAGGCCTCCGTCACGGCACGCGAGGCCGAGGCCTCGGTCGGGAACACGGACGAGTCGATGTGCAGCAGGGTGGCCATGGTGACTCCGAAATGAAGACAAAGAAGACAATAGGGACAGAGGTGGCCCGGCGGCTCAGCGCCAGGGCCGAGTTTTCGTACTCGACTATCTTTAACACAGGGACTTACTTTTTTTCATCCCCATACGGCGAGGTTGTACCCTGATCGCATGGCGGCGGACGTGACCCACGACAGCGCGGTGTGCAAGCGGGTGGACGATGGCATCACCCGTGTCTTCCAGCTGCTCGGAAAGCGCTGGAGCGGCCCGATCGTGGCCGTCCTGGTGGAACAGCCCGCGCACTTCGCCGACCTGCGCCGGGCCGTCCCCGGCATCAGTGAGCGCATGCTGTCCGACCGGCTCGCCGAGCTCGGCGCGGCCGGACTCGTGCTCCGCGAGGTCGACGAGGGCCCGCCGCTGCGCGTGTCCTACCGGCTGACCGAGGCGGGAGCCGCCCTGGAGCCGGCGCTCCGGGAACTGGGCGAGTGGGCGAAGGCCCACCTGCCGGACGCGCCGTCGTGCCCCGGCGAGGAGCGCGACCGGCGGGCCGGGTCACCGACGTAGCGCCCGGTCATGGACATCACGGTGCAGCGGGTGAGGACCGGCTGGACCGAGCGGTCACGCGGCGGCGTTGCCGCCGCCCGGCGGAACGCGGTGCCGGTCGGGTTTCCGTTGCCTCAGGTGCCGCGCCGTCGGGCCGCGCGCACGTTGTGCGGGTGGCCGGGCGGTACGGCTTCGAGCCCGGGGAGAGCCGGACGGCTCTCGGCACCCTCAGCGTGAGCCTGCGGGAACGGGACAGCGGCCTCCGGGCGTGCGCCCAGGGCGGGTTCGGGCTGCCGCTCCGGCCCCGCAGGCCCCGGCGGTGTGGCTGCGGCCGGGCCAGTGGCTCCGCCGGCAGCTCAACCACCGCTCCGGCAGCGCCTCCGGGATGGCGGACCGGTCGTACTCGCTCGACACCTTCACCGTCGCCCACGGCCCGGTCGAGCGTGACGGGTTCCTCGGGAAGCGGCCGTGCTGGTCGACGAGTGCGGGCCGGTGCGACAGCCCGGCGGCGCTCGCGAGAGCATCGAGTGGACGGCGTCACCCGGTCCGGTGAGCGGATGCGGGGGCCAGCCCCCGTCCTGACACACCGGATGACCGGATGGTGCGGGCCCGGGTGCGCCGGCGACGGTGGTCCCCCGTGGACACCCGTCGGAAGGACACGCACGTGCGCACCCTCACGGCCACCGCCGCCGCCCTGCTCCTCGCAGCCGGAGCCGTACCGGCCGCGGCCGCCGCACACCCCGAGTCGCCCGGGACCGACGGGGTGTGGCGCATGGACGGCTACGGCACCGTCCTCGTCCTCGGCGGGGGAGTGCTGCAGGAGCACCAGACGACAGCCGTCAGCTGCCTCAAGGGCGACACCTCGCGGCAGACCGGTCCCGGCACCTATGCGGCACCCGACGGCTCGGTGCTGACCGTACGGACCGTACACGACCGCGATCACGCGCTGCTCGCCGCGGACAGCTCGGTGGGACACCGGAAACTGCGCCGCCTGAGGGCCCTGCCCGCCCCGTGCACGCGCCCCGCCCCCACGGACCCGCGTACCGCCTTCGACGTCTTCTGGCGGACCTTCGAGGAGAACTACCCCTTCTTCGCCCAGAAGCACATCGACTGGCACGCCGTCCGCGACCGGTACCGCCCGCTGGTACACAAGGACACCACGAAGGATCAACTCTTCGGGATCCTCGGCGAGATGGTGCGCCCGCTGTACGACGCCCATGTCACGGTGGTCGACGGCGACCGCCACTTCGGCCAGGTCCGCCCCGGCACGGAGAAGCCGGGCCCGGAACTGGACGCCAGGGTGAAGACGTTCATCGAGGCCCGCGACCTCAAGGACGCCTCCTCCCGGCAGGACTTCGGCGCGGGCCGGATCACCTACGCCGACCTGCCGGGCGACCTCGGCTATCTGCGCATCTCCGGATTCGGCGGCTATGCCGGCAAGGACGCGCCCTACACCGCCGAACAGGCCGAACTCGACCGGGCCTTGAACACCGTACTCACCCGGCGCCGTACCGAGCGGCTCAAGGGGCTCGTCATCGACCTGCGCGTCAACGGTGGCGGCCACGACCCCCTCGGCATCCGGATCGCCGAGCGGCTGACCGGCACGCCGTACACCGCGTACGCGAAACGGGCCCGCAACGACCCCGCCGACCCCACCCGGCACACCCGCCCCGAACCCGTACCCGTCGTCCCGGCCGGCGCGCCCCGCTACACCGGCCCGGTCGCCGTCCTCACCGGCGGCTCGACGGTCAGCGCGGGCGAGACCTTCACCCAGGCCCTGATGGACCGGCCCGGACGGACCGTGCGGATCGGGCAGCCCACCCAGGGTGTCTTCTCGGACGTGATGGTGCGCCACCTGCCCGACGGCCTGGCCTTCGGCCTGCCGAACGAGGAGTTCCTGACCCGTACCGGCGGCACCTTCGACGGCACGGGCATCCCGCCGCAGCTGACCGAACCGGTCTTCACCAAGGAGGAGTTCGCGAAGAACCGCGACTCTGCCTTCGACCGCGCGGTGAACCTGCTGAGCGGGCGCGGCTGAGCCGGATCAGTCCACCGGCCAGGTGTGGGCCGGGGCGTTGAGGTGCATGTAGTCGATGTACAGCTGGGTCATCCGGCGCAGGGCCTCGTGGCGGCCGGCACGCGTGGTGGCGTCGAGGTGGTGGAACATCTCCATCTGCCACACGGCGCCGTTGCGTGCCGCCACACACCGCTGCTCGATGATGCCGAGCAGCGGCTCCCGCCACGCCTCGTCCATGCCGGACTGCTCGAGTCCCCGGTGCGCCAGCGGCAGCAGCCTGCGCAGCACCAGTTCCGGGACCGGCACCTCGCCCATCCCGGGCCAGTACAACAGGGCGTCGATGCCACGCCGGGCGGCGGTGTGCAGATTGTCCTCGGCTGCGGCGAACGACATCCGCGACCACACCGGCCGGTCCTCCTCCACCAGGGCCCGGGTGAGGCCGTAGTAGAAGGCACCGTTGGCGAGGGTGTCGGCGACGGTCGGTCCGGCGGGCAGCACCCGGTTCTCCACCCGAATGTGCGGGACGTCGTGGGAGACCGCGTACACCGGACGGTTCCAGCGGTAGATCGTGCCGTTGTGCAGGGTCAGTTCGGCGAGTTCCGGGATGTCGCCGCGATCCAGGGTCTCCGCCGGGTCCTGTTCGTCGCACAGCGGGAGGAGGGCGGGGAAGTACCGCAGGTTCTCCTCGAACAGGTCGAAGACACTGTTGATCCACCGCTCCCCGAACCACACCCGGGGCCGTACACCCTGCACCTTGATCTCCTCCGGGCGGGTGTCCGTGGCCTGTTCGAACAGCGGGATACGGGTCTCGTGCCACAGCTCCTTGCCGAACAGGAACGGTGAGTTGGCCGCCAGCGCCACCTGGACCCCGGCGATGGCCTGTGCCGCGTTCCAGTAGGAGGCGAACTCCTCGGGAGACACCTGCAGATGGAACTGCGTGCTCGTGCACGCGGCCTCCGGGGTGATGGTGTCCGCGTAGGTGCGCAGCCGGTCCACGCCGTCCACCTCGATGCGCAGGTCCTCGCCGCGGGCCGCGAAGATCTGGTCGTTGAGCAGCTGGTAGCGCGGGTTCTCCGACAGGGTCTCCTCGCCGATGTCGTCCTGGCGCAGGGTGGGCAGGATCCCGATCATGATCAGCCGGGTGCCGACCGACCTGGCCCGCTCGTCCGCGTGGTTCAGCGCGGCGCGGATCTCCGACTCCCACGCGTCGGGACCGCCCGCCGTCAGCCGCCGTGGCGGCACGTTGATCTCCAGGTTGAAGCGGCCCAGCTCGGTGGACCAGGCGGGGTCGGAGATCGCCTTCAGCACGTCGGTGTTGCGCATCGCCGGCTCGGCGTCGTCGCCGACCAGGTTCAGCTCGATCTCCAGACCGACCTGCGGCCGCTCGGACTCGAACCGGGACTCGCGCAGCATCTGCGCCAACGTGTCCAGGCACGCGTGCATCTTGATCCGGTACCGGCGGCGGTCCTCGCGGGTGAAGACGAGCGCCGGGACGTCGCGTCCCATCGGCCCTCCCTGATGCCCCTCGTCGCAGCCTCCTGCATTCAGCGTCGCACCAACACGTGAGCCTCACCAGGCACGGCCGGTACCTGCCGGCCCGACGGCATGAGCTGGGTCCCGGGACCGCTTCGGTGCATCCGGCCGGTGCGTCTCCATCGTGTACACGGCCGTGCACAGCACGTGAGCGCGACGGATGCGTTCGGTGAGGTCCCGGTGGCAGGGGGCGCTGGCCCCGGCGCGGTGGAGGTTGCGAAGATGGGCCCATGACCACCTCGCACGGCGCTCGTCGGCCCACGATCGCCGACGTCGCCGCGGCGGCGTCGGTGTCGCGCACCACGGTGTCCCACGCCCTCAACGGCATCGGCAAGGTCGACCCGCGCACCCGCGAACGCATCAAGAAGATCGCCGCCGAGCTGGGGTACCGGCCCAACCTGCGCGCCCAGCGGCTGCGCCGGGGCCAGGCCAAGGCCATCGCGCTGGCCTCCTCGATGCCGTTCGCGGTGGCCGGCGGCCCCTCCCGGCTCGGCTTCTACATGGAGGTGGCCGCCGCCGCGGCCGAGCGGGCCCTCGTCCACGGCTACGCCCTGGTGCTGATCCCGCCGGTGCAGTCGGGCTCCGCGCTCTACTCCGTCGACATCGACGGCGCGATCGTGGTCGAACCGGCGTCGGACGACGCCGCCGTGGCCCAACTGCGCGAGCGCGGACTGCCGTACGTCGCGCTGGGCCGGCCCACGGCACCCGACGACGACGCCCCCTACGTGGACCTGCACGGCGGCAGGGTGGTGGAACTGCTCCTGGACCACCTGCGCGACCAGGGCGCCCGCAGCCCGGCGCTCATCGTCGGCGCGGGCACCCGGCACTCCGCGGTCGACGCCCGCGCCGCCTACGAGCGGATCGCCGCCGCGTACGGCTGGCCGGCCGTCGTCGCCACCGCGCCGGAGGAGGGCGGCGAGCAGGCGGGGTACGACCGGTGCGCCGCGCTCCTCGCGGAGCACCCCGGCATCGACGCGCTGTGCGTGCTCGTCGACGCCTTCGCGGTCGGCGCCGTACGGGCGCTGCGGGACGCGGGGCGCCGGATCCCCGACGACGTCATGGTCGTCACCCGGTACGACGGGCTGCGCGCCCGCACCTGCGAACCCCCGCTCACCGCCGTCGACCTGGGCCTGGACCGGGCCGCCGCGGACGCGGTGGAACTGCTGCTCGCCCGGCTGGGCACGCGACCGGCCGCGGACGCGGCAGCCGGGCCGACGGAAACCGGGCCGGCGGAAGCGGGGGACGAGGTACCGGCCGCCGCCGTACCCCGGCTCGTCCCGCGCGCCTCGTCCCTGCGACGTCCGCCTACCGCCTCGGACGGGACGCGCCCGGGAACGGAGTAGAAGAGGACGCTTTTCCGGAACGGCCGACGAGCCGTCAGGGTCACGTCCCTGCCATGAGCGCCACCCCCGACACCAGGGCGAAGACGAGGACGAAGGCGCGCATCCTCCTCGCGTCGAGGCGCCGGTGCACCAGGCGGCTGAGCCAGGCTCCCGCCGCGAGCGCGGGCAGCAGCAGGAGCGCCCAGCCCATGTCCGCCGGACGGCCCCGCCCGGTGACGAACAGCAGGGCCAGGGAGGCGACTTCACCCACCAGAAAGCAGGCGGCGACCGTGGCCCGCAGCTCGCCGGGCGGCCGGTGCTGGTAGACGAGCGCGAGAGGCGGGCCGCCCACGCCGGTCGCGGTCTCGGTCAGCCCGGTGACGACACCGGCGCCCAGATAGGCACCGCGCCCCGGCACGAACGAGGGCACGACGAGGCTCACCACGGCCGCCAGGACCGTCGCCGCGCCGACCACGGCACCGAGAGAGCCTGCCGGGATCGCCCACAGCAGCGACAGCCCCGCCGGGGTCGCCGCAAGCCGCGCCGCCGTGATCCAGCCGGCGCCGCGCAGATCGAGACTGTGCCGTTCACGCCACGCGACGTACAGGTTGAGCGGGATCATCGCGGTCAGCACGAACACGGGCAGCAGCCCCGGATCGAGCAGCCCCGCGACCGGGGCCACGATCAGCGCGAACCCGAGGCCGCTGGCCCCCTGCACGAACGCGGCCGCCGCGACGGTCACCGCCAGCACCGCCAGGGTGCCGCCGCTCATCGCCGGTCACCGGGACAGGACATGTCCCCTCCCGCCGCCTCGGTGTGCGCCGCCGCCCGCTGCCGTGCCGCCACCGACGTCGGATGGGCCCGTGTCACCCCGGCGCGCCGTACCACCTGCGGGGCCAGCTCGGCGGCCCGGCGGACCAGTGCCGGTCCGTCCCAGTCCGGCGGCCAGCCGCGCCACAGGCGCAGGCGGCCGGCGACGAACACGGCGGTGAGCTGGTCCCGGTTGCCGCGCCGCACCAGTTCCCACGGCAGGTCCCAGGACGGCCGCATCTCCGGCCGGTCGAGGTCGGCCAGGAGGAAGTCCGCGGCGGCGCCGGGCACGATCCGTCCCGTGTGCCGGCCGAGTCCGACCGCGTCCGCGCCGCCCGCCGTGGCCCGCTCCCACCACGTCCAGCCGGCGCCGCAGGAGGAGTCCCCGCTGGCCAGGCCGTAGGTGAGCCGCTGAGCGAACTCCGCCGCGTCCGTGAGCCGGAAGCCGTCACCCCGGGTGCCGTCGGTGCCCAGCCCGAACCGGATGCCGCGCTCGGCGAAGGCGGTCGCCGGGGCGACGGCGTTGCCCTTCCACGCGCTGGCCACCGGGTTGTAGCTCACCGCGGCGCCGCTGTCCGCCAGCAGCGTGACCTCGGCAGGGGTGAGCAGCGTCGCGTGCGCGGCCAGCAACTGCGGGCCCAGGGCGCCCACATGGCGCAGCTGCTCCAGGGGCCGCAGCCCGTGCCGGACCAGGGAGCGCTCGACGGCGACGAGGTGCTCGTTCACATGGATCTGTACGACCGTGCCCGCGTCGGCGGCGAGCCGTGCCGTCGCGGCCAGCGTGTGCGCCGTCGCGGCCTCCGGCACGGACACGGCGAGCGAGGGACGGACCAGGTCGTCACCGCCGTAGCGCGCCAGGTGCTTCTCGGCCGCGGCGAGCACCGTCTGCGGATCCGCGTCGGCTCCGGTGCCGTCCGAGATGTCGTCGCAGACGAGCCCCAGCACACAGCGGATCCCCGCGTCCCGCGCGGCCGAGGCCACCACGTCCACGTCCACCGAGGCCCGGGTCCCCGACTCGGCGACGGTCGTGAAACCGCCCCGCAGGGACTCCAGCGCGGCCAGTTTCGCGGCGACGTAGGCCGACTCCTCGTCCAGGGCGCGCTCCAGCGGCACCCACACGCGGCGGAAGATCTCCGACGGCTCCCCGAAGGCGAGGGCGCCGCCGAAGCTCTGCGTCAGATGGTGGTGGGCGTCGACGAAGCCCGGCAGCAGCGCGTGCCCGGGCAGCCGGAGCGGGGTCAGCGACGGATGGGTCCGGACGATCCGCTCGACCGGGCCGACGTCACGGAACACGCCGTCCCGCACCACCACGGCCTGGAGCTCCAGCGGGCCGTCGGGAGTCAGCGTCACGTCGGGGACCAGCAGCAGCGCGCCGTGGCGGAGCCGGTCGGGGGTCAGGTCGGTCATGGTTCTCCGTGGTTCGAGGTGGCTGTGCGGGAGTTCAGGCACGGGCGGCCGGACTCGGCGCCTCGGCCGGCACGGCGGCAGCGGGGTCCGCGGTGCGCCGCCCCAGGTGGTGGAAGACGACGTTGAGGACGGCGGCGACGAGGGCGCCCACCGCCACGCCGCTCTCCAGCACGATCCGCACGTCGGACGGGAACCCGGCGTACACCCCGGGAACCAGGATCGGCAGCAGCCCCAGCGCGAGCGCCACGGCGCAGGTCACCGTGGCCGTGTGGTCCTCCAGCCGGGCCCGGCCGAGCATCTGCGCGCCGAGTACGGCGATCACCGCGAAGACGACCATCGCGGCGCCCCCGACCACGGCCGAGGGCATCACACTGATCGCCCGCGCGACGGGGGGCACGAAGCCGAGGACGACGAGGACCAGACCCGCGGCGGCCGTGACGTACCGGCTGCGCACGCCGGTGACCCGGACGATGCCGATGTTCTCCCCGCTGGTCACCATCAACGGCAGCCCGAAGCAGCCGCCGAGCAGCGAGGTCAGCGCGTCGCCGCGCACCGTGCGCGGCACGTCGGTGCGGACGTCGAGGTCCTTGCCGACCGCCTCGGCGTTGATGACGGTCTGCCCGGTCGCCTCCGCCATGGACGCGAGGCTGTACAGCATCAGCGGCAGCGCGGCGAGCAGGTCGAAGACGGGCGTGCCGAACGGCAACGGCCTGGGTACGCCGACCAGTTGACCGGACAATGCGGAGCCCGGGTGGACCTGGCCGAGGGCGAGGGCGAGGGCGGTGCCGGCCGCGAGGCCGAGCAGTACGGCGAGTTGCCGCAGGACCCCGCGCAGCAGCCGGGTGAAGACGACGATCAGGCCGATGGTGGCGAAGGCGAGCCCCAGCCGTACCGGGTCCGCGAAGCCCGGCGTACCGGGCTGCCCGGTGACGAGCAGCGCGCCGACCTTCACCAGGTTGACCCCGACGATCACGATCATCGTGCCGATGACCAGCGGCGGGAAGAACCGCAGCAGCCGTGCGAACAGCGGCAGCACCAGGAAGGTGAAGGCGGAGGTCAGCAGCACGGCGCCGGTCGCCGTGCGCAGCCCGTGGGCTTGCGCGATCGACAGGAACAGGATCAGCGGCGCACCGCCCGGCAGCATCACGAACGGCAGCCGCGGCCCGAACTTCCAGGGGCCGAGGGACTGGACGAGCGAGCCGATCCCGGACAGCAGCAGAGCCGCCGAGAGCAGGTCGACGGTGATGACCGGGCTGAGCCGGAGGGTGGCGCTCATCAGGAAGACCGCGGAGATCGGTGTGGCCGCCATGACGAGTACGTGCTGGATGCCGAAGAGCAGGATCCGCCCGAGGGGGCGGGACTCGTCGACGGGGTGCACGGCACCGGGGCCGGCGGACGGTACGGAGGAGGGATCTGCGGACGGTACGGGGGTGGGGTCGACAGGATGTACGGGACTGGACACGCGCGGGCTCCGTTCGGCTCGCTCGGCTCAGGCCTCGACGATCCGGCCGGGACAGCGGCCAAATCGATTTGGCCGCATCGATTCGGCCGTCAGTATGAGGGCGTCGACGGGGGGTGGGTCAAGGGGGTGACCGGTGAACGGGACACTGTGGGTACGGGCGGGACTACTCGATGCCTCCGCCCGGGATCCCGGATTCAGGCGTTCTTGCGGGCCACGCCTCCGTAGAAGCCGATCGCTTCGGAGCCGGGCGGCGGAGTGGAGTCCGGGCGCCAGAACGGAACCTGGGTCAGGCCGGGCTCGACCAGTTCGAACCCGTCGAAGAACCGCGCGACCCGGTCGCGGGACCGAAGGTTCATGGTGGCGGTCGCGCTGTTGTAGACGGCCTCGGCCTCGCTGCGGTCGTCGGCGAAGTCGCCCGTCGCATGCGAGAGCACCAGGAAGCTGCCGGCCGGGAGCGCGTCGCGCAGGGTGGCCACGATCCGCTCGGGCTCCTCCGCGTCGCGGATGAAGTGCAGGATCGCGACGAGGAACAGGGCGACCGGCTGGTCGAAATCGATGATCCGCCGGACCTCGGGGTGATCGATGACGGACTGCGGATCGCGCAGGTCGGCGAGCACGATGCTGGTGGTGCCGGCCCGGCTGAGCAGCGCGTCGCCGTGGGCCTTCACGATCGGATCGTTGTCGACATAGGCGACGCGCGCGTCCGGAGCCGCTTCCTGGGCGACCTCGTGCACGTTCGGCGAGGTGGGCAGCCCGGTGCCGACGTCGAGGATCTGGCGGACGCCACTGCCGATGACGTACCGGACCGCACGGTGCAGAAAGGAGCGGTTGGCCCGTACGGAGATCCACACCTCGGGTGCCGCCGCGGCCAGTTGGTCGCCCGCCAGTTGGTCCACCTCGTAGTTGTCCTTGCCGCCCAGGAGGTAGTCGTAGATCCGTGCGGGATGCGGCTTGCTGGTGTCGATGTGCACGGCCCGGCCGCCGTCCTGAGTCACGCTGTGCTCCTCTCCACGACCGTCACGGCCTCGGTCCCGCAAACGGTTGGCCAAAGCTTCCCATATCAACTACCGGTAGCGCGCACGGAGTTCCCGGAGCTGAGGAGGCGATCCCGGCGGCCGCGCACGCCCCACAGCTCGCCCGGCGTGCCTGGTCGAGGGCACCCGGTGGGTCGCGGTGATCCAGGAAGGGCCGGCCGGGTGGTGTCCGGGGCGGGACGGGTTCGAGCCGGGTCGTGTTCGCACGGAGTCGTCCCCGCGCCGGGCCACGCACATGCCGGGTGGTGCCCGGCGTTCCCCCTGAAGGGCCGGGTGGGGCTCACCCGTGCTCGCCCCGTACCTGACCCGGGTGTGTCTCACGCCGGCCTGCCCCGCGCCCTGGGCGTGTCTCACGCGGCCGGATCTGCCCCGCGCCCCCGCCCGGGCCGCGTGCGGCACTCGGCCGGCCTGCCCTGCGCATCGGACGCACCTCGCGGGTCGGGCGCGTCTCCGTGCGCGGGACGCATCTCACGGGCCGGGACCGCCCGTGCACCGGGCGGCCGTCACCCGGGCGGCTCGTTCGGCTGGCCTGTGCGTCGTCGGTGTCGGATGGTCGGAACAAGATCGGTGAGTCGAAGCTTCGTCCGACCGGTCGCGGGTCGTCCCTCCGTGTCCGTGACGAGGCGGGCGACGCGCCGGGGGCGGGGAACGGTTAATCCATGCGCTCGGGTCGTTCCCCGCCCTTCCAGCTCTCCCGCCCCGGCTCGGCCGGTGGTCGCTGCCGCTCGGGCCCGCCGGAGGAGTCCGCGCTCCGTCGCGCGGGAGCCCGCCACCCGCCGGAGACCTCCTTGGCCGGCTTGTGCGGGAAGCGGCGTTCGGCGTACCGCTGTGCCTCGCCGGCGGGGCGGACGGCCAGGCAGTAACCGGACTTGTAGCTGGGCTTGAAGGCGAGGCTCTGCCCCATCGACGCGTTCTCCGGATCGGTGACCCGGGAGCGGAAGCCGGCGGCGTCCTCGCTGCCGGCCACGGTCCGCACCCAGTCGGTGAACCCGCTCATGAACTTCCGGTAGTTGGGGGTCGTGCAGGCCAGGGCGTCGACTCCGTGCCGACAAGTGGCCGGGTCCTCTGGGACGGCGGGCGGCCCGTACCCATGACGGCGGTCCGGGAGGCCGTCGACGCGATCGGCATGCGCGAGGCGGTCGAGCGGCTTCCCCACGGGCTCGGCACCGCGCTCGCCACGCGAGAACTTCGGGAGCGCCGAGCTGTCCGGCGGACAGTGGCCGCGCCTGGCCCGCGGGCGCGCGCTGTACCGCCGTACCCCCTGCTCATCCTGGACGAGCTGACGTCACTCAGGTCGTTGCAGCGTGCATAGGATCGCCGGCATGACACTGCGACCTGTTCAGGTGAACATCAAGGCTCTTGATGACGCGGCGGTCGGCCGCTTCTGGGGGGAGGCGCTCGGCTGGGGTGTTTCCAGTTCGGGAGGCGGCGCGACCGCCGTTCTCCCCGCCGGTTTCGACTGGCTGGACCCGGTCACCGTCTGCGTCGACGTCATCGCCGTCCCGGAACCCGGGACAACGGCAAAGAACCGTGTGCATCTGGATCTCGCCACCACCTCTGCGGCCCATCAGGCGGAGTTGGTCGCGCGCCTCCGGTCTCTCGGTGCGACGCCCGCCCGCGTGGGCCAGGGCACAGTGCCGTGGACGGTTCTCGCCGACCCGGAGGGCAACGAGTTCTGTGTGCTGGAGCCTCGGGAGAGGTACCGGGACACCGGCCCGATCGCCCGGGTGGTGGTCGACTGTGCGGATCCGCGGGCCATGGCCCGGTTCTGGGACCGGGCGATGGACTGGACCCTGCACGAGGTTACCGACGCTCATGCTGTGTTGCGCTCCGCCAAGGGCGTCGGCCCGTATCTCGAGTTCCTCCGCACGCCCGGAGTGAAGACCGTGCCGGACCGCGTCCATCTCGACCTGGTGCCGTGCCCCGGTGACGATCAGGAGGCGGAGGTGACCCGGCTGCGGGCCCTCGGCGCCACCGACCTCGACGTCGGCCAGGGTGACGTCCCGTGGAAGTGCATGGCCGACCCGGAAGGCCACGAGTTCTGCGTTCTCGCCCGCTCTTGACGCGGAGCCTCGACGACACCCCGGCACCTGAGCTCTGTCTGCTCGTGCGCCATGCCCCCGAGTGGGTTGCGCTGCGGCCTCTCGAACTTCACGACGCGCCGCTGAAGTTGGTCGATGTCCGGTGCGGCGGCGGGCCCGGACTCACGCACGTCACACCACGGCCGGGAAACCCCGAGAGAAGTCAGCTGCGTGCACACCTTCCGCCCGACGCCCGTCCGGCCGTTCCCTGGACAGACGGGCATCGGTTTCCTTAGAGTTCCTGTCCAGGAATGGAAAATCAGTCCAAGCACTCCGGATGCCGTCCTGGGTAACGCTCGGCTGAAACCACGTGGTACGACGGAAGGGAAGAGAGACCGCCATGGCCCCCGATTCGCCCGTAACGTTCGACCACGTCCGTGCGGCCGCCGCACGCCTCGAAGGCGTCGCCCACCGCACCCCCGTCGTCACCTCGCGCACCCTGAACGCCCTCGTGGGCGCCGAGGTGTTCATCAAGTGCGAGAACTTCCAGCGCGTCGGCGCCTTCAAGTTCCGCGGCGCCTACAACGCGGCCGCCCAGCTCTCCCCGGACCAGCTGGCCAAGGGCATCGCCGCCTACTCCTCCGGCAACCACGCCCAGGCCACCGCCCTGGCCGCCCGCGAACTCGGCACCAGTGCCGTCATCCTGATGCCCGAGGACGCCCCGCGCCTCAAGCGGGAGGCGACCGCCGGATACGGCGCCGAGATCGTCACCTACGACCGCTACACCGAGGATCGCACCGCCCTCGGTACGGCGCTGGCCGAGGACCGCGGCCTGGCCCTCATCCCGCCCTACGACCACCCTCATGTCATCGCCGGACAGGGCACCGCGACCCTCGAACTCCTCGACGAGACCGGCCCGATCGACGCGCTGCTCGTGCCGGTCGGAGGCGGCGGGCTGATCGCCGGCAGCGCCACCGCCGCCAAGGCCCTGCACCCCGGCATCCGGGTCATCGGCGTGGAGCCGGAAGAAGGGGACGACACCAAGCGCTCCCTGGAGAGCGGCGCCCGCGTCACCCTGCCCGTGCCCCGGACCATCGCCGACGGGCAGGCCCTGCCCACGCCCGGCGAGCTCACCTTCGAGATCAACCGACGCCTGGTCGACGCCATCGCCCTCGTCAGCGACGCGGAGATCGTCACCGCCATGCGCTTCGCCTTCGAGCGTCTGAAGATCGTCCTCGAGCCCAGCGGCGCCACCGGCCTGGCCGCACTCCTGGCCGGCCGCGTCGACAACCTCCCGCCCCGCATCGGCATCATCGCCTCCGGTGGCAACATCGACACCGGTCGGTTTGCCGAACTCGTCGGCGGATGAGGGGCGTTACCACGCGACACGAGCCAAGCCCCCGGTTGCACACGCAGATGTACGGCGCGCCACGCAAGGCCGGTGGGACCTGGCCGACACCCCGGCGCGGGGATCCCCTAGGGTCGAGCCATGACGAGTGAGTTCAGCGACGCCTTCCTGCTGGAGGCCGAACGGCACGCCGCCTGGGGTGCCGCGCAGTTGGAGGCCCTGACCGCGTTCCTGCCCGAGGGGCCGTGGAGCGCCGAGCTGTCGTCCTGTCTCTACCGGCAGGGACACGTGACCCTGCGCGTCGCCGTGCTGGGCACGTACGACATGACCGAGCAGTCCTGGATGTGGGGTTGGGCCAACCCCGGACTGCGGGGCGCCGAGGTGGTGGCCGCGACCGGCGCGGTCGAGCGGTACGGACGGGACCACGGCATCGCCGAACTGACCGAGGAGGTCCTGCACCTGTCCGGGTTCGCCGATCCGCGGCGCGCGGCGGAGATGCTCGCCTTCACCGGCATGGGAGTGGCGGGAGCACCCGGCTACATCGGCGTGCCCGCGGGCGATGGCACCCAGGTCTGCTTCCTTCCCGACGACCCGCAGGTCCCGCGCGCCGGAGTCGACCCCGTGAGCCTGCCCAGGACCCTGCTCACCGGAGCCGGGCTCATCGGCCGCTCGTCACGGCACGTGGTGACCGGCTACTTCGACTACCACGGCCTGCCCCGGCGCGACGAGGCCGGCCGGATCGTCGCCGACCTGCCGGGCGGCAACGCCGTCGAGGTCGACTTCGACGCGGCCGGCCGGATCGCGGGCGTCGGGGTCAAGGTGCTGCCCTGACGCCGGCTGCGCAGGCAGGGGGGATGGAATCCCGACGACCGGCCACGCGACGGCGGCGGCTCCGTCTCCGCGGAGGGAACCACGTACCGCTCCCGCATCTTGGAGCGCAAGGCCGACGCGACCGCGGAGGCGATGTCCAGGACCTGCTCCCGGGTGATCGGCGCCGGGGACCTCGACGGCGACGGGCGCGGCGACGGCCGGCCCTCGACGGCTCCGGCGAGCTGTGGCGTCAGCTCGGCACCGGCACCGGCAAGCTCGCCGACCGTGTGCTGGTCGTCCGCGACCGGGGCAAGTCCTACCGCCAGGTGCTCGGCACCGGCGACCTGAACGGCGACGGCAGGGCCGACCTGCTCTCGGCCGGCTCCGACGGCGTGGCCTGGCTGAACCCGGCCACCGGCCACGGCACCTTGGGCAGCCGGGTCCGCGTCGGCTCGGGCTGGTCCGGCCGCCCCCTTTCCTGACCGGCGGCCCGCACCGGAGGGCACCCCTTGGTGCGGGCCCACATCCCCTGGCCGGGTCGAACGGCCTCATGAGCGATGCAGCATCCGGCCCTGCTCAGCCCGCCGGCACCGCCGGGTGTACTCGGTGGTGCCGGCGAGCGTCATCGACCGGATGCCGCCTTTGCTCGCCGCGTGCGCCGCCATACAGGGGCGCGCGAACCGGGCCGACGCGGAGCTGAAGTCGACGACTCCCGCGTCATGACCTGCCGACGCCGACAGAGGCGCAGTGTCCGTGCCGTCGTACCGTCTTTACGACGTCGTCATCACTCACCGGGGCACTCCCGCATCCCGGAGTCGGTGCCGGACGGCCCGGGCCCCCTGTGTCTGCGGAACGCGGCAGGGGTCATCCAGCCGCGCAGCGTGGCATCGATCGTCGACCGGAACGTGATCTCCGCCGTGGTGGCGTCGAGGGCGCCGGCCAGTTCGAGCATCACCAGGCCGTGCAGCGTCACCCACAGCGAGAGGGCGATCCGGGTCGCCTCCCCGGTGAGTACGGATGCCGCCGACGCACGGTCGATCGCCGCGAGCAGCGGTCGGACGGGGTCGGCGGTGCCGACCGGGCCCGACGGGTCGAACGACTGCACTCCGCCGAACAGGACCGCGTACAGCCGGGGGTGCTCGCGTCCCCACCGTCGGTACGCGACGGCCAGCGCGTGGAGGTCGGAGAGGGGATCCGCCGAGACCGGCACCGCCGAGAGGTGCTGGTGCAGCCCGGCGACGGCTCTGTCCCGTACCTCGCCGATCAGTCCGTCCTTGCCGCCGAACAGCGAGTAGACCGCCGTGGTCGACGTGCCTGCCGCCGCGGCGACGGCGCGCACGGTCAGTGACTCGCGCGTGCCGGTGGCCAGCAGTTCGGTCGCGCACGCCACCAGTCGTTCCCCGACTGACTCGTCGTTCGTTCTCGGCCGTCCCATGGGATCAGTCTAGCGAGTTTGATAACGTCGTTTTGAAACGCCGTTCTGAAACTCTGGGGGCTCTCCATGTCCATATCCGCATCCGCTCGGCGGCCGGTGCGTGCCGTCGGACGCTTACTGGTGGTCACCGCCGCCATCGCGGGCCTGGTCGCCGTCTTCCTCGCGATGCTCGTGCTGACCGACGGGGCCGGCGGGGGTCTGGCCGCGTGGGGGACGGTGGTCGTGGCCGGGACGGCCGTCGCGCTCCGGCGCGGCGGGCGCCGCACCGGGCCCGCCCGGCTCGTTCCCTTCCTGCCGGTGGCTCTCGCAGCCGCGTTGACGGCGTCGGTCTGCATCCCGACCGTCCCGACGGCCCGGCGGTACCCGCCCGCGCTGCCCTTCGTGACCGCCCAGCACTGGAAGCTCTCGACGGGCAGCAGGCTCGCGGTCTACCACTACCCACCCCGCGACTCCGGCGCCCGGCACCCCGTCCCGCTGGTCTATCTCAACGGCGGCCCGATGCGCGGCATCTCGCTGCTGGACCACCGCTTCCTGCGTCTCCTGGCAGGCAAGGGCTACGACGTCTACGCCTACGAGCAGGCCGGTGGCGGACGCAGCGACCTGCTTCCGATGAGCCGGTACACGATCGCCAGGTCGGTGCGCGACCTCGGTGCCTTCGTCGACCGCCTGGGCCGGGGCCGAGTCGACGTCCTCGGCTTCTCCGCGGGCGCGGTCGTCCTCACCCAGGGGCTGGCCGACCCGCGTGTCGCCGGGCGCCTGCACCGGGCGGTCATCGCCGAGCCGGGCCCGATGGACGGCCCCACGGCGCGACTCACCGGGCACACCGGCCGCCCCTCCGCGCGCGGCCTCGCTCCGTCCCCGACGGGGCCGCGATCGACCCATGTCCCGCGGTACGCCGTCGCGTTCGGGCTGATGCGTCTCGGGCTCCTCAGCCCCGGCAACGGTCTGATCGGCCAGGCCGAGGGCGACAACGCGTTCACCGCCGCCGACCTCGGCGGCGACACCGCCTCCGCCTACTGCGCGCGCGACGCCCATCGCATCCCGGTGGAGGACACGGCGGAGAACTTCTCCTTCAGCCCCGCCGCCAGTCTCCGCATCCAGCAGACGGTCAAGGACTCGGCGTCCCTGGCCCCCCGACTGCGGCGCTCCCGGACCCCCGCGATGCTGATGATCGCCGAGTGCTCCTCCCAGGTCCGCCGGTGGGAGACCGCCGTCCTGGCCACCGATCCCGCCGTCGAGCGCACCCAGTACCTGCCCGGGGTCGGACATCACCTGTGGAACGGCCTCGACGACAACAACGAACGAGCCGCGGCCGTCATCACCGCGTTCCTCCAGGGTGCACGGGCACCCCTTCCGAACTACCCGACCCGTGCGGACATACCGGCCTTCCTGAGCACCGGGAAGTGAGGCCGGCCGCCGGTCCGCCCGGCCGCACCACGGCACTCCGGCCGTTGTCAGTGGTGGCCCTTACGGTTTGATCAGTGAGGACCTGCGGGAAAGGCCGCGGGTCCGCCCTGGGGAGGGGTCTGCCATGACGTCCGCGGTGTCGACGACGTATCTGGAGTTGTCGCAGGAGGGCGGCGGCGCCCACAAGTTCTACGAAGTGACCGTCGACGGCACAGTGGTGACGGTGCGGTACGGCAGGATCGGCGCCGCCGGGCAGATCCAGACGACGACCTTCCCGACCGCCGAGAAGGCCAGGGCGGCCGCCGCGAAGAAGGTGGGGGAGAAGGTCCGCAAGGGATATGCCCCGGCCGTCCAGGGGCAGCGCGCCCCGCGCCCGGTGACCCGGCGTCAGGTCAGCTCGGCCCCGTCCACCGCGCGGGCGGTCGCGCCCGTGCTGTGGCGGTTCCGCACCGGCTCGGCCGCCTTCGGCATCCATGTCGACGACGACCACTGCTGGGTCGGCAACCAGGCGGGTGACGTCTACACCCTGGGCCACGACGGCGCCGTCCTCTCCCGGTTCAGCCTGCCGGACGGGGTGAAGTGCCTGGTCGCCGACGACTTCTGGATCTACGCGGGCTGCGACGACGGCAAGGTCTACGACCTCTCCTCCAAGCTGCCGTTCGCCGCGTACGACATCGCCTCCGACGTCGACATCTTCTGGCTGGACATCCACGAGGGCATCCTGAACGTGTCGGACCGCGACGGCCGGCTCACCGTCATCGACCACGAGGACGAACACCAGTGGGCCCGCCGCAGCCAGGGCGGGCACGCCTGGATGATCCGCGCCGACGACCGCGCCGCCTACCACGGCCACCAGCGGGGCGTCACCGCCTACGCGCCCGACGGCAGCGGCGAGTTGTGGCACAGGGACACCAACGGCAGCGTCCTCTTCGGCTGGCAGGAGGACGCCGCCGTCTACGCGGGCACCCACCACCACGTGGTCCAGCGGCTGTCGAAGGCGACCGGGGCCATCGAGGCGACATACCGTTGTGACAACGCGGTGTATTCGTGCGCGACCTCCCCGGGCGGGCGGTTCGTCTTCGCCGGGGACGCCGCTTCGTCCGTCTACTGCTTCGACCAGGACGGCACGCGTCTGTGGAAGCTCGGCACGGGCGGCGGCTCGGCGCTGTCGATGCAGTACCGCGACGAGCGGCTGTACCTGGTGACCACCGACGGCTCACTGGTGTGCGTCGACGCGAGCGAGACGGCCATCGCCGCGGCCGAGCAGGGCACGGTCCCGGTCGCACGGGACGTCAAGCTCGCCGCGGCCCTGCCCACCTACCAACCCGCCACCGCCGTGGCCGAGGTGGCCACCGTCGCGCAGGCTCCCGCCGGAGCCGTCGTGGTCGAGTGCGTGCAGGAAAGCGGCCGGCTCCGGGTCCACGTGGTGTCCGAGGGCTACGACACCTCCTGGAACGTCCAGTTCCCGCGGGCGATACGCAGGCCGGGCGCCCGCTACGTCGTGGACGCCCTGCACCCGGCGGCCGGCGGCTTCTACCGCGTCCGCGGCGACATCCGCCGCCTGCTGTGACGCCCTCCCCGTCTCCGGGCGGCCGCCCGGAGTCCGGGACCGCACAACAGTCGCCTCCGTCGTCAACTCCCCGCCAGGCAGGGACCGTGAGGTGTTTCGTGTGCCGACCGGCACAGCTGGGCGTGCGCCTCAGGGTCGTGCGCTCGCCGCCTGCGCCAGCACCTCCCGCGCCACCGAGAGCACCTCGGCGCGATCCTCCGGCACCAGTCCGATGCGGGTACGGCGGTCCAGGAGGTCCGACTCGTCCAGTGCGCCCTCGTGCCGGACCGCCCACAGCAGTTCCGCGCGGGTGACCGGGTGACCGGGCAGGACCCGCTCGGCCAGCGCGGGATCCTCGGCCGCGAGGGAGTGGACGGCCTCCGCCTCGGTGCCGTAGCGGCGGACGAGACGCGGGGGCGCGGAAAGGTTGCGCAGCCGGCCGGGTGCGGCGGCGCCGACCAGGGGCAGCGCGGCGGTGGGGGAGGGCGCGGCGGGCAGGCCCCGGGCGGCGGTCGCGGCGTCCACGGCGTCCTGGGCCATCCGCCGGTAGGTGGTGAGCTTGCCGCCGACGATCGTGGTGACGCCGTCGGGAGACGTCAGCACCGCGTGCCGGCGGGAGATGTCGGAGGTGCGGGCGGACGAGCCGTCGTGGCCGTCGTGCCCGGAGGCGTCCAGCAGGGGCCGCAGTCCGGCGAAGGCGCCGACGACCTCCTCCCGGGTCACCGGCGTGTCCAGGACCGAGCCGAGGACGTCGAGAAGGAAGCCGATGTCGGTCTCGGGTACCTCCGGGACGTCCGGGATGCCGCCCTCGACCGGCTCGTCGGTGAGACCGACGTACACCCGGCCGTCGCCCTGTGGCAGGACCAGCACAAAGCGGTTCGTCTCGCCGGGGATGGGGATGTGCAGGCCGGCCGGCAGGGTGCCGAGCCGCTCGGAGCGCAGGACCAGATGGGTGCCGCGGGAGGGCCGGATCCGGATGCCCTCGACGAGGTCGCCCGCCCACACCCCGGACGCGTTGATGACCGCGCGGGCCTTGATCTCACCCTCCTCGCCGGTGAGTTCGTCACGGATCCGGGCGCCGCTGCCGGTCAGCTCCAGCACCCTGACCCGGGTGAGCACCCGGGCGCCCTGCGCGGCGGCCGTCCTGGCCAGGGCGGTGACCAGCCGGGCGTCGTCGGTCACCTTGCCGTCCCAGGACAGCAGTCCGCCGCGCAGTGCGGCCGAGCGCACCGTGGGCGCCAGGTGCCGGGCTTCCGTCGCCGACAGCCGGCGCGGGGCGGGCAGGATCCGGCGTGGGGTCCGGGCGGCCAGCCGCAGCATGTCCCCGGCCCGGAACCCGGCCCACGCCAGCGAGGCCTGGGCCCGGGACACCAGCGGGGTCAGCGGCAGGACGAACGGCTGCGCGGCCACCAGATGCGGGGCGGTCCGCGTCATCAGCACCCCGCGTTCGACCGCGCTCTCGTGCGCCACGTCGAACTGCGCGGAGGCCAGATAGCGCAGCCCGCCGTGGATCAGCTTCGAACTCCAGCGGGAGGTGCCGAAGGCCAGGTCGTGGGCGTCCACGGCGACCACGTCAAGGCCGCGGGCCGCCGCGTCCAGCGCGGCTCCGGCGCCGGTGGCACCGAGCCCGACGACCAGGACGTCGGCGACCCTGCCGTCGGTGGCCTCGGCCAGTTCGCGGCCACGGCGGTGTGCGCTGAGGGACGAGCCGGCGTCGGCCGGGGTGTGGCTCATGGCGTGAGGGTCCTCTCCAGGAGGGTGCGCAACTCGCCGAGGAAGGCGGCGGAGTCGAGCTCCGGATCGTCCTCGTCGGTCATCGTGCGCAGGGACAGGGTGAAGGACTGCACGGTCAACAGCAGGGCGCGGGCCTGTCGTTCGACATGCCCGGGGCGCACGGAGCCGTCCGCGTGGCCGTCGCGCAGACCGTCGGCCAGCAGCGTCAGCAGTGCCTCCTGGCTCGCTCCGCGCCGGTCGAGCACATAGGGCAGCAGCAGTTCCGGATCGACGTCGACGATCTTGCGGAAGAGCGGGTGCGCACGGAAGGCCTCGACGCCCGCCACCAGTCCGTCCACGATCCGGGTGCGGGTGTCCGTGCGCGAGGCGGGCTCGGGGATCGCCCGGGTGGCCACGTCGATCCACTCGCGGGTCATCAGATCGCCCACCAGGGTCCGCAGATCCGGCCAGCGCCGGTACAGCGTCATCCGCGAGACACCGGCGCGGCGGGCCACGTCGGCGAGGGTGGTGCGGCGGACCCCGACGGCGAGCACACAGTCGCGCACCGCGTCGAGCACATGATCGTTGTCCGAACCGTTGTGACGAATAGGCGTCATGTGTCACAGTGTAACGCCCCTGGGGTCGAGCAGAGCAGACACCATCACCCCGGGCACGGCCCGCCGGCCGTCGCGTGAACCGAGCACACCGAGCACACCGACCTGTGAGGACGACCGTTCAATGGACATGCTGTGGAACGGCTGGGGCGACCCGGCCAAGGCGGCACCGCTGCCCGACTCGGTGACCGGACTGCTCCGCGACCTGCTCGGCGTCAAGCCCCGCACCACCCCCGCCCTCACCCTCGAGGACATCGAACTGCCCGCCACCACGGCCTCCCCGGCCGCGCTCAAGGCGCTCGCCGAGGCCGTCGGCGACGAAGACCACGTCCGCACCGACAGCGACAGCCGCATCCGGCACACCCGCGGCAAGTCCACCCCCGACCTGCTGCGCATCCGCGCCGGGGACTTCGCGGACGTCCCGCAGGCCGTGGTCCTGCCCGCCTCCCACGACGAGGTCCTCGCCGTCCTGCGCGCCTGCGCCGCCCACGGCCTCGCCGTCGTTCCCTTCGGCGGCGGCACCTCGGTCGTCGGCGGACTCGCCCCCCAGCGCACCGCGTTCATCGCCCTGGACCTGCGCCGCATGAACGGCCTGCTCGACCTCGATCCCGTCTCGCGCACCGCCGTGCTCCAGCCGGGACTGCGCGCCCCCGACGCCGAAGCCCTGCTCGCCGAACAGGGCTTCACCCTCGGCCACTTCCCGCAGTCCTTCGAGTGGGCCACCATCGGCGGCTTCGCGGCCGCCCGCTCCAGCGGCCAGGCGTCCGCCGGGTACGGCCGCTTCGACGAGATGGTCCTCGGCCTGACCCTCGCCACGCCCGAGGGCACCATCGAGACCGGCCGCGCCCCGCGCTCCGCCGCCGGCCCCGACCTGCGCCAGCTGATCCTCGGCTCCGAGGGCGCCTTCGGCGTCATCACCTCCGTCACCGTACGGATCCGTCCGCTGCCACAGGTGCGCGTCTACGAGGGCTGGCGGTTCGCCTCCTTCGAGGAGGGCGCCGCCGCGCTGCGCAGGCTCGCCCAGGACGGACCCCGGCCGACCGTGCTGCGGCTGTCCGACGAGACCGAGACCCTCATCGGCCTGGCCCAGCCCGACGCCATCGGCGGCGACTCGGCGCAGAGCGCGGCCGGCTGTCTCGCCATCACCGGCTACGAGGGCACGGCCGAGGACACCGCACAGCGCCGGGAGCAGGCGGCGGCCGTCCTCACCGCCTGCGGCGGCACCCTCCTCGGCGCCGAACCGGGCGAACGCTGGGCCCACGGCCGCTACTCGGCGCCGTACCTGCGCGACGCGCTGCTCGACGTCGGCGCCTTCGCCGAAACCCTCGAGACCGCCGCCTTCTGGTCCCGCATCCCCGACCTCTACACGGCCGTACGCACCGCCCTCACCGACACCCTCACCGAGGCCGGCACCCCGCCCCTGGTCATGTGCCACATCTCCCACGTCTACGAGAACGGCGCCTCGCTGTACTTCACGGTCGTCAGCGCCCAGGGCGAGGACCCGGTGGCCCACTGGACGCCCGCCAAGCACGCGGCCAACGAGGCCGTACTGGCGGCCGGAGGCACCATCTCCCACCACCATGGAGTCGGCACCGACCACCGCGACTGGTACGTCCGCGAGGCCGGACGGCTCGGCATCTCGGCCCTGCGTGCCGTCAAGCGCCGCCTGGACCCGGAGGGCCTGCTCAACCCCGGTGTCCTGCTCCCCACCGACTGACCCACCGATCCGCTGACCGACCCCACCCGATCCGCCTGCTTCGGAGGCACACCGATGCGACAGTTCACCGCCGTCGTCAACCCCACCGCGGGCGGCTCCACCGGGGCGGCGACACTGCTGCACCTGGCCCGGCTGCTGCGCGAGGCCGGAGCCGAGCTGGAGACGGAGTACAGCAACAGCCTCGCCCACGCCCAGGACATCGCCCGCCGCGCCGGCGAACACGGCCGGATCGTCCTGGCCGTCGGCGGCGACGGCATCGCCGGCGGCATCGGCGGCGCACTCAGCGGCACCGGAACCGTCCTCGGCCTGGTGCCCGCCGGACGCGGCAACGACTTCGCCCGCGCCCTGAGACTGCCCGCCGACCCCGCCGCACTCGCCGACATCCTGCTGCACGCCGAACCACGGCCGGTCGACACCATCGAGGTGGAGTCGGCCGTCCACCCGCGCACCGTCGTCCTGGGCAGCGTCTACGCCGGCGTGGACGCGGTGGCCAACCGGCACGCCAACCACGCCCGGCTGCTGCGCGGCTCCGCCTCCTACTACGCGGGCGGCCTGCGTGCCGTCACCACCTGGCGCGCGGCCGACTACCGCGTCACCGTCGACGGCGAGGAACACACCCACCGCGGCTACACCGTCGTAGCGGCCAACTCCCCCTACTACGGCTCCGGTCGGCTCATCGCCCCCGACGCACGCGTCGACGACGGCCTGCTGGACGTCGTGATGATCCGCGAGGCACCGCGCCGGCTGTTCTTCACCCTGATGAACGAGCTGAAGACGGGCGGACATGTGCACCGCCCCGAGGTGCGCGTGCTGCGCGGCAGGGAACTGCGCATCGAGGCGAACCGCCCCGTCCCCTACGGTGCCGACGGCGAGGTCGACGCCACCCTGCCCGTCACGCTGCGGGTACGACCCGGAGACCTGCCGGTGCTGTACTGACCCCGCGCGGCCGCGGCACGGGAATTCCTGACCCGGACCGAGAAGTGACACCGCATCGGTGCAGGACCGGCCCGCCTTGGGTAAGGGAAGGGAACCGGGCCGAGGGCGCCGGGGAGGGGTTGGTCGCACATGACGCTGGAGCCCGCCGAGGGCGTGGTGCAGGCGGTCGTCCTGTACGACGGACGACTGCTGCTCGTGGCGGACGGCCACGGCTGGGCCCTGCCGTCCGGTACTCCCCAACCGGCCGAGTCGGCCGAGGCCACCGCGGCGCGCGTCGTCTACGAACTCACCGGATACCTCGTGGACGGCACGGAGTCCCTGGCCCAGCGCCACGGTCCGCAGGCAGACGGTGCGTCGGCGGCGGCGGTGGTGTGCCAACTGCTGAGCGAGTCCCCCTCGGACGGGGCCGCTCTCGCACCCGAGCAGGTGCGCTGGGCGGCGATTCCCGAGACCACCGAGGTCGCACTCCCGGCAGCCGTACGCGAGTACCTCCGGGGACACACGCCGGTGTGACGGGCCTGCCGGTCAGCCCGCACCGCGAAGGTGAGCCGCCGCCCGTGACGGAGGCGGACGGTCCGGCACTCACCCCCCCGGCCGACGACCGGCGTGGCACGCAGATGGCGCATCCCGTCACGCCGACGCCGACGCCGACGCCGGCGCCGACGGGCCCGGCACGCCGCACGGCTCTGTCGTGGGTGAGGGCCGGCTGTGCTCTCGTTCGTCGGTCGTGGCGGCAGGACCGGCTCACCGGCCGGGCAGGTCCATCACGTCCACTCCGGTGCCGGCCGGCGCGCCTCCCGGTGGGACCACCGCGAGGCCGTCCGCCGGGGCGAGGCCGCGCAGCATCGCCGGGCCGTCGAACGGCAGCGGCGTCACCTCCTGCCCCGCGGTGAACACCGGCAGCAGCCGGGTGTCATGCGAATGCCCGGGCAGCGCGGAGCCGGCCACCCGCCGGTCCGGCTCGGTGCCGGAGTGCCCGCCGAGGCGGCGCAGCAGCGGCTCGGCCAGCGTGACCATGCCGGCCACCGCGGCGAGCGGGTTGCCGGGCAGCCCGACCAGCCGGCGCGCCCGGCCGTGGCCGGCAGCTCGGCGAGCAGCATCGGGTGACCCGGCCGTACGGCCACGGAGTCCACGAGCAGCCGGGCGCCCACCACCCGGAGCGTGTCGTGCAGGAAGTCCACCGGTCCGGCGGCGGTGCTCCCCGTCGTGACCACGACGTCGGCGGGCGAGCGGCGCACGGCCTCCCGGCGAGCGGAGACGTCGTCGGCGAGCAGACGATGGCCGATCAGCTCGGCACCGCAGGCGTGCAGCCACGGCGGCAGCAGCGGCCCGAGCGCGTCACGGACCCGCCCGCCGCGCGGCACGCCCTGCTGGAGCAACTCGTCCCCGAGAACCAGCAGTTCGACGCCGGGCCGGCGGTGCAGCGTCAGCCGGTCGTAGCCGGCGGCGGCCGCCAGGCCCAGCACCCGCTCGGTCACTGTGGTGCCGGAGGGCAGCAGCGGCTCACCGGTTGCGGCACTCCTGGCCGCGTGGCCGGATGTCGCGGCCTTCGGGCACCGGCGCAGGGGAGCGGTCGTACAGCAGGCCCGGCCCGGAGTCCGCCTCGCCGTGCTCGCGCCGCAGTACGGCGGTCGCGCCGGGCGGCACCGGGGCGCCGGTGGCGAGGGGAACGGCCGCGTCCGGCGCGAGCGGCCCCGGCTCCCGTCCGGCCAGGACACAGGCGTCGCCGAGCCGCCACGGGCCCGGTCCGGCCACGGCCAGCCGTCCATCGCGGCGGTCGCGAACGGCGGCAGGTCGGTGAGCGCGAGGAGCGGTTCGGCCAGCGCATGGCGCAGCGCCTCGCTGAGGGTGTCGTGCCGTCGGCCGGGTGCGTCCGGGATGCCGGAATGCGGGGCATCATTGGTGAGCCGTCCGACGAAGTCAAAGAGGCCCCGTCTGTCTGCCGACAGGCGCCGCCCATCTGATAACCCGCGCTTATCACGCCATCGAAAACACCACTTTGACGTGCCTTTCGAAGGAGGCGGATGCTGCCCCGCAGTGCCCATCGGAGAAAGAGGCGGACCGGATCATGAGCGGTATCGAGGACCCCGTCGACGATCTGTCGGTCACCCCGCCCAAACGCTGGGCGACCGGTGTTCCGGCGGTGACGCACGCACTGGAGTACTCGCTGGGGCAGACGACCGTACGACGCACCGCCCTGACCCTGCTGAACATCAACCAGGTCAAGGGCTTCGACTGCCCGGGATGCGCCTGGCCCGAGCCCGCGCCGGGCAAGCGGCACCGCAACGAATACTGCGAGAACGGCGCCAAGCACATCACCGACGAAGCCACCTCGCGCCGGGTCACCGCCGAGTTCTTCCGCGAGCACTCGATCGCCGAACTCGGAGCCAGGTCCGACTACTGGCTCAACCAGCAGGGCCGGCTGACCGAACCCGTGATCAAGCGGCCCGGCGCCGAGCACTACGAACCGATCGGCTGGGACGAGGCGCTCGACGTGCTCGCCGGGGAGCTCCGCCGGCTGGACTCCCCGGACGAGGCCCTGTTCTACACCTCCGGCCGGCTGAACAACGAGGCCGCCTTCCTGCTGCAGCTCTTCGCCCGCGCCTACGGCACCAACAACCTCCCGGACTGCTCCAACATGTGCCACGAGTCCAGCGGTTCCGCGCTGATGGAGACCCTGGGCATCGGCAAGGGCAGCGTCTCCCTGGACGACATCCACACCGCGGACCTCGTCTTCGTCGTCGGACAGAACCCGGGCACCAACCATCCGCGGATGCTCACCGCGCTGGAGGAGACCAAGCGCAACGGCGGCAAGGTCATCGCGGTGAACCCGCTGCCGGAGGCCGGACTGATCCGCTTCAGGCATCCGCAGAAGGCACGCGGAGTGATCGGCCGGGGCACGGCCATGGCCGACCAGTTCCTGCAGATCCGCCCAGGTGGCGACCTCGCCCTGTTCCAGGCGCTCAACCGGCTGCTGCTGGAGGCCGAGGACGAGCGCCCGGGCACCGTACTCGACCACGCCTTCATCAGCGCCCACACCACCGGCTTCGCCGACTTCGCCGACCACGCCCGGAAGATCGCCTGGGAGGACGTCCTCGCCGCGACCGGGCTGAGCCGCGACGAGATCGAGGCCGTCCACGACCGAGTCCTGCGCAGCGGAAAGATCATCGTCTGCTGGGCCATGGGCCTCACCCAGCACAAGCACGGCGTCCCCACCATCCGCGAGGTCGTCAACTTCCTGCTGCTGCGCGGCAACATCGGCCGGCCGGGCGCGGGCGTGTGTCCGGTGCGCGGGCACAGCAACGTCCAGGGCGACCGTACGATGGGCATCTGGGAGCGCATGCCCCAGACGTTCCTCGACGCCCTGGGCCGCGAGTTCGGCTTCACCCCGCCCGCGAAGCACGGACTGGACTCGGTCGACGGCATCCGGGCCATGCGCGACGGCACCGCGAAGCTCTTCCTCGGCGTCGCCGGCAACTTCGTCCGGGCCACCCCCGACAGCCATGTCACCGAGGAGGCGATGCGGCGGTGCCGGCTCACCGCGCACATCTCCACCAAGCTCAACCGCTCCCACACGGTCTGCGGTGACACCGCCCTCATCCTGCCCACGCTCGGCCGCAGCGACCGCGACATCCAGGCGTCCGGCGAGCAGTTCATCACCGTCGAGGACTCCATGAGCGAGGTCCACGCCTCCCGGGGTCGCCTGGCACCGGCCTCCCCGCACCTGCTCAGCGAGGTCGCGATCATCAGCCGGCTGGCCCGCTTGACCCTCGGTGACACACCCGTCATCCCCTGGGAGGAGTTCGAGGCGGACTACGCCGCCGTCCGCGACCGCATCTCCCGCGTCGTACCGGGCTTCGAGGACTTCAACGCCCGGGTCGCCGGGCCCGGCGGGTTCCGGCTGCCCAACCCGGTCAACCAGCGTGTCTTCCGCACCTCGAGCGGCAAGGCGGTCTTCACCGTCAACGACTTCACGATGCCGCACATCCCCGAGGGCCATCTGCTGCTGCAGACGCTGCGCTCCCACGACCAGTGGAACACCGTGCCGTACGCGATGGACGACCGCTACCGCGGCATCCGCAACGCCCGCCGGGTGGTGCTCGTCAACCCCGCCGACCTGGCGGCCCTCGGGTTCGCCGACCGCGACCGGGTGGACCTGGTCACCGTCTGGCACGACGGACTGGAGCGCCGGGCGGAGGACTTCCGCGTCGTCGCCTATCCCGCCAGCCGCGGCTCCGCGGCCTCCTACTACCCCGAGACCAATGTCCTGGTGCCGCTGGACAGTGTCGCCGACATCAGCAACACCCCTACGTCCAAAGGTGTGTTGATCCGCCTGGAGCCCACGCGCGGAGCAGGAACATGGGACGAGTGACGGTACGGCGGCGGGTGCTCCGGATTCGCGACGGAGTACCCTCCGCCCGGCCGGACACCCTGGCAGCCGAGGAACCGATGGAGATACGGGTCGGCGGGCGCCCCCTCACCGTGACCATGCGCACCCCCGGCGACGACTTCGACCTCGCGGCCGGCTTCCTCGCGGGCGAGGGTGTCGTCCGTGCCGCCGGCGACGTGACCGGCATCCGCTACTGCGCCGGTGCCACGGCGGACGGGGGCAACACCTACAACGTGGTGGACGTCGGCCTGGCCCCGGGCGTGGCCATGCCCGGCGCGTCGTTGGAGCGGAACTTCTACACCACCTCCTCGTGCGGCCTGTGCGGCAAGGCCAGCCTGGACGCGGTGCGCATGGCCACGAGGTGGTCCGTGGGCGAGGACCCGCTGCGCGTGGGCCCGGAGCTCCTCGCCTCCCTGCCCGAGAAGCTCCGTGCGGCGCAGAAGGTGTTCGACAGCACCGGGGGCCTGCACGCGGCCGGACTGTTCACGGCCGACGGCGAGCTGCTGTGCCTGCGCGAGGACGTGGGCCGGCACAACGCCGTGGACAAGGTCGTCGGACACGCCCTGCGCTCGGACCTGCTGCCGTTGCGCGGCACCCTGCTGATGGTCAGCGGCCGCGCCTCCTTCGAGCTGGTGCAGAAGGCCGTGCTCGCCGGAATCCCCCTGCTGGCGGCCGTCTCGGCCCCCTCCTCGCTGGCCGTGGACCTGGCGGCCGAGAGCGGGCTGACCCTGGTCGGCTTTCTGCGCGGTACATCGATGAACGTGTATGCCGGTGCGGAACGACTCCAGCCGCAGCCGGTGGGCTGACGTGGGCTGAAATGGGGTCTGACGCGTGCTGGTGGGGTTTGATGCGGGCTGACGCGAGGGCTCACGTGGGCGGCGGCAGTGCACGCCAGGGAGCCGCAGCCGCGCCCGGTACCGTCGGTTGTCGCCCCGGCGTCGGCTATCGCCCCGGCGCCGTCGGCCATCGACCCGTCGTCGGCTACCGCCCCGGATCCCCCGGCACGCGCTCCAGGGCCGAGGCCACGTCGGTGGTGCGGGCGATGTCCGTCAGCGCCCTCGCCATCACCGAACCGGGCTCCCGGGCGGCGACCACCAGGCCCACGGGCACGGCCGCGGCGGGTTCGATCAGCGGCACCGCCCGCATACCGTGCGGGACACCGAACACATGGAGCCAGGCATGCGGCACGATGGCCGCCCACTGGCCCGTCCTGACGTGGGCGAACAGCGCCGCCACGGAGTCGGTCTCCAGTCGGGGCGAGGGCTGCGTCCCCGCCTGCGCGAACAGCTCGTCCAGCACCCGGCGTCCCTGCATCGCCGGGGTCAGCATGCACAGCGGCAGTCGCGACGCCTCCGCCCAGGTGGCCGACGTACGCCGGGCCAGGCCGTCGGCGGTCGTGAGCAGCAGCACGTACCGCTCCTGGTACAGGGGCACCGTGTGGAAGCCACCCTCCGACACATCCTCGCGCAGATAGGTCACCCCGGCATCGAGCTCGAAGTTCTGCAGCTGCCGCAGGATGTCCACCGACTGCATGTCCGCGGTCACCTCGACCGTGACCAGCGGGTGCGCCGCGCAGAACGGGCCGGTCAACTGGGCGACGGCACCGGACGCGGTGGGCACGGTGCCGATCCGCATCCTGCCGCTCAAGCCGTTGCGCAGGACATCCACCTCGTCCTTGAGGGCATCCCGGTCGGCGAGGATCCGCTGCGCCCATACGACGATGCGTTCCCCCTCCGGGGTGAGGCCCTCGTACTTGCGGCCACGCCGCACCAGCGGCACGTCGAGTTCCTCCTCCAGCTTGCGCAGCGCCTCCGACAGTGCGGGCTGGGAGACGTAGCAGGCCTGGGCGGCACGGGCGAAGTGCCGCTCCCGGGAGAGGGCGACGAGGTATTCCAGCTGACGAAAGAGCACGGCACGGGTGTACCCGACCGTTCCCCGTAAAGCCAACCCGGGCCCGTCGGCCCCTCCGCCGGTCACAGCGCCGGACTGCGTACGACCTGCCGAGCCGGCCGGGCAGCGCCATGCTGGAACGACTTGGTTCCATGGACCCGACGACTTGGTTCCGAGGCCCTCGTGTCTCCAGGACCTCAGGAGGAGGCGTACTGCCGTGGTCGAACCGCAGCCCGTCATCGTCCCGCCGGCCAGGGCGGCCGTGTTCCTCGTCGTCACCATCGATCCGGGCGGGGAGGACGCGGTCCGCGGCCTGCTCGAGGACGTCTCGGGGCTGCGCCGCTCGGTGGCCTTCCGCGAGCCGGCCGAGGAACTGAGCTGTGTCGTCGGCATCGGATCGCACGCATGGGACCGGTTGTTCAGCGGCCCGCGCCCACGTCGGCTGCATCCCTTCACGGACCTGGTCGGCCCCCGCCATCGAGCGCTCGGCACACCGGGCGACCTGCTTTTCCATGTCCGCTCCCACCGTATGGATCTCTGCTTCGAACTGGCCCGGCTGCTGGGCGAGCGACTCGCGGGAGCGGCCACCGTGGTCGACGAGGTGCACGGCTTCAAATTCTTCGACGAACGTGACCTGCTCGGCTTCGTGGACGGCAGCGAGAACCCCGAGGGAAACGTCGCGGACGACGCCGTGTTCATCGGCGAGGAGGACGCGGAATTCGCGGGCGGCAGCTATGTGATCGTGCAGAAGTACCTGCACGACATGACGGCCTGGAACGCCCTGTCGGTCGAGGAACAGAACCTGGTCATCGGGCGCACCAAACTGGCCAACATCGAACTCCCCGACGATGTGAAACCCGCCGATTCCCATGTCGCGCTCAACACCATCACCGACGAGAACGGCGACGAACGCAAGATCGTACGGGAGAACATGCCCTTCGGTACCATCGGCAAAGGCGAGTTCGGCACCTATTTCATCGGATATGCCCGCACCCCGGATGTGACGGAGGAAATGCTGAGGAACATGTTCCTCGGCAGGGATCCGGGCCGGCACGATCGGATTCTCGAATTCTCTGTGCCGGTCACGGGCTGCCTCTTCCATGTGCCCACCGTCACCTTTCTCGACGACCTGCCCGATGCCCCGAGCGGCTCGTGACCCAGCGTTACCGGAACGGCAATGCGCGTCTTCCGTTTGCGGTGTCGTGCACAGCGGGGTTCAGTGATTACGGACCCCCGGAACAACCACCCGCGGATTATCGACCTCCCGCGCGCCCAGGAGCTGCCATGTCGATGTCGTTCGGTGCACCGTTCGGTTCGTCGGACCCCTTCAGCGAGTTGTTCAACCGGTTCTTCGGGACGTCACCGGCGTCGTCGCCTCCCGCGGTGCAGCGGGTGCCCATCGGCCGGCTGCTGACGGAGTCGTGCCAGGAACTGCTCAACCTGGCCGCGCAGCGGGCGGTCCAGGACGGCACGTCCGACCTGGACACCGAACATCTGCTGTGGGCCGCCACCCAGGTCGAACCGTCCCGGAGACTGCTCTCCCAGCTGGACGTCGATCCCGACAGGCTGGCGGCCGAGCTCACCAAGATCCTGCCCCGGGAGTCCGGCGAGCCGTCCGCCCGACCGGGCCTCACCCCGGCGGCCAAGCGCACGCTCCGGGCCGCCTACGCACAGTCACAGGCGGCCGGTGTGTCGTACATCGGTCCCGAGCACGTCCTCGGCGCCCTGCTGGGCGACAGCGACACGGGCGCTGCGAGGCTGCTGCGCGCCGAGGGCCTGGACGCGCGGAAACAGGCCGGTCTGACCGAGCAGGCCGCTCGCGGCGACGGCGTTCCCGCCGAACGCAAGAAGACGCCGGCGACGACCCTGGACGAGTTCGGGCGGGATCTGACGGAGGAGGCCAAGGCGGGGAAGCTGGATCCGGTGGTGGGGCGTGCGGAGGAGATCGAGCAGACGGTCGAGGTCCTCTCGCGGAGGTCGAAGAACAATCCGGTGCTGATCGGCGAGCCGGGTGTGGGCAAGACGGCGATCGTGGAGGGGCTGGCACAGCGGATCGTGGCCGGTGAGGTGCCCGACACCCTCAAGGACAAGAGGGTCGTGGCCCTGGACCTGTCGGGGATGGTCGCGGGGGCGCAGTACCGGGGCCAGTTCGAGGAGCGGTTGAAGAAGGTCATCGAGGACGTCCAGGCCGCCGAGGGCCGGATCATCCTGTTCATCGACGAACTCCACACCGTGGTGGGTGCGGGGGCGACGGGAGAGGGGTCGATGGACGCGGGCAACATGCTCAAGCCCGCCCTCGCGCGCGGTGAACTCCACGTCGTGGGCGCCACGACCATCGACGAGTACCGCAAGTACGTGGAGAAGGACGCGGCGTTGGAGCGGCGGTTCCAGCCGGTGATGGTGCCCGAGCCGACGGTGGAGGAGACCGTGCAGATCCTGGAGGGTCTGCGGGACTCCTACGAGGCCCACCACCAGGTCCGGTTCGACGATGGCGCGTTGGCGGCCGCGGCGGAGCTCTCCGACCGCTACATCACCGACCGTTTCCTGCCCGACAAGGCGATCGATGTGATGGACCAGGCTGGTGCGCGGGTGCGGTTGCGCAGCGTGGGCCGGTCCACGGAGGTGGTCGGCCGCGAGGACCGCATCGCCCAGCTGCGCCGCGAACTCGACCAGGCCGTCTCCGTGGAGGACTTCGAGAAGGCGTCGGAGCTGAAGCGGCAGATCTCCGAGGTGGAGGGCGAACTCGCCGGCATCGAGGAACGCCGCGAGGGTGTGGTGTCGGTGACGGCCGCCGATGTCGCCGACGTCGTCTCGCGCCGTACGGGGATCCCCGTGTCGCAGCTGACGGCGAGTGAGAAGGAGAAGCTGCTCAGGCTCGAGGAGGAGATGCACGCCCGGATCGTCGGCCAGGACGAGGCCGTCACCGCCGTCTCCCAGGCGGTACGGCGCAACCGGTCGGGAATGGGGGATCCGAACCGGCCGGTGGGATCCTTCCTCTTCCTCGGCCCCACGGGTGTCGGCAAGACCGAACTCGCCAAGACCCTCGCGGCGTTGCTGTTCGGGGGCGAGGACCGGATGATCCGGTTCGACATGAGCGAGTTCCAGGAGAAGCACACCGTCGCCCGGCTCGTGGGTGCCCCTCCGGGATACGTCGGCTATGAGGAAGCGGGCCAGCTGACGGAGAAGGTGCGCCGCCGGCCCTACAGCGTGGTGCTGTTCGACGAGGTGGAGAAGGCGCACCCGGACGTCTTCAACACCCTGCTGCAGATCCTGGACGACGGCCGGCTCACCGACGCCCAGGGCCGCACCGTCGACTTCCGGCACTGCGTGATCATCATGACGTCCAACATCGGCGCGCACCGGATCCTGGACCACAAGGGTGATGTGTCGGAGCTGAAGGACGAGTTGATGGGGGACCTGCGGACCAGGTTCCTGCCGGAGTTCCTCAACCGGATCGACGACATCATCATCTTCCACGGGCTGACCGAGGACGATCTCGGGAAGATCGTGGACCATCTGCTGGAGCGCAGCAAACGCCGCGTCCACGCCCAGGGGCTGACTCTGGAGGTGACCGAGGCGGCGAAGAAGCTGCTCATCGCGCACGGCCACCAGCCGGAGTTCGGTGCCCGGCCGCTGCGGCGCACGATCCAGGCGGAACTCGACAACCGGATCGCCACCCTGCTGCTCAGTGGTGAAGCGGAGCCCGGGGACGCCATCGTCGCCGACGTCGAACACGACTCCCTCCACTGCACGGTCCGCAGGAGCAGCGGGCCTGCCGGGGCAGGGGCCGCGCCGGCGGAGAAGTGACGGCGGGGAGGACGGAGGAGGGGCGGCCCCTGGCCGCTCATCCGTGCTCGCTCTGCTCCCCGATCGACACCACGACCACGCTCGACGGGCCGTCCGGCGTGACGAAGTCGACCGAGTCACCGGGGCGGTGCCCGAGCAGCGCGCGGCCGAGCGGGCTGTCGGAGGTGACCAGGTTCTGGTCCAGGGCCTCGGCGACCTCGCCGATCTGAAGCGTCTCCACCGAGCCGTCCGGGAAGCGGACGGCGACCGTGCTGCCCACGCCGACCACGTCCGTGGGGGCGGGCCCGGCCACCTCCGCCTGGCGCAGCCGCTCGGTGATGGCCTCGATACGACGGTCCAGGCGGTCGAGCTGATTGGCGCGCTGCAACTGCTCGGCCTGGTCGGCCTGGTCGCCCACATCCGTGCGGTCCCGCAGGATTCCGGCGACGAGCCGGCGCTCGTCACGCAGGTCGGCCAGCTCCTGCTCCAGCGCGCGGCGGGCAGCGGCACTGATCGGCTCCGGGTCACCGGTCATTCCGGCTCCTCTGGTCCAGGGGAGAAACATTGACGAGTCGGGCATTTTTCGCATCGTATCAACGAGTGCCCGAGGTCGTGCCGCCCCGCGCTGGGGGTCGGGGAGGCGGCTGCGGTGGAGGCCCCCACTGTCTCGATATACGGTGTTTTAAGGTGTTTTTCCACCTCTGTTTCCCTCTCTCCCAGGAGGTTTCCATGTCCTCGAAGCGACGCCGGAAGAAGAAGTCGCGGCGCAACCATCGCGCCAACCACGGCAAACGGCCCCAGTCCTGAGGCCTCGGACGGACACGCACGGACCTGAAGGGCGCCGGCACCATCCCGGACCGGCGCCCCTCTCGTGTGCCCCGCCGGATGCATGGGGACATCGGGCCGGTGCACCGCCAGACTCGGACACATGAGACTGATGACGTCACCTCACGCACCGTCGGCCCCGATCGCGTCGAGGTGCACCACATGACCTCCGCCGTGGTGGTCGGTGGCGGACCCAACGGCCTCGCCGCCGCGGCCCTCCTCGCCAGGGCGGGCCTGCAGGTCACGCTCCTGGAGGCCGCGGACGAGGTCGGCGGGGGCACCCGCAGCCACGAGGCGATCCTGCCGGGACTGGTGCACGACCACTGCTCGGCCATGCATCCCATGGCCGTCGGCTCCCCGGCGCTGCGCACGCTGGGCCTCGAACGGCACGGGCTGCGCTGGCTGTTGCCGGACATCGACTGCGTGCACCCCTTGGACGACGGCAGCGCCGGGGTCCTGCTGCGTTCCGTGGCGGACACCGCCCGTATGCTCGGCCCGGACGGTGACCGGTACCGCGCACTCCTCACCACCCCGGTACGCCACTGGGACGCCCTGGCGCACGATGTGCTGGGCCCCCTGCCGCGCCTCCCCTCGCACCCGCTGCTCCTCGCCCGCTTCGGGCTGCCGACCACCCTCCCCGCCTTGCTCCTCGCCCGCCTCTTCACCACCCCGCGGGCGCGGGCCCTGTGGGCGGGCGTCGCGGCACACGCCTTCCGGCCGCTGTCGCAGCCGTTCACCTCGGCCATCGGGCTCGGCATCCTCACCGCGGGCCATGCCGACGGCTGGGCCGTGGCCGAAGGCGGCTCACAGTCCATCGCCCGCGCCATGGAACGCGTGCTGCGCCTGCACGGAGGCACCGTCCACACCGGCGTGCGCGTCACCGACCACCGGCAGCTGCCGCCCGCCGACGTGACCCTCCTCGACCTCGACCCCGGCCAGGTCGTCGCCCTCTACGGCGACCGGCTCCCGGCCCGGGTGCGCCGTGCCTACCGGCGGTTCCGGCGTGCCCCCGCGGTCTTCAAGCTCGACCTGGCCGTCGAAGGCGGCGTGCCCTGGACGAACGAGCACGCACGCCGGGCGGGCGCCGTGCACCTCGGCGGCCCGCTCGCCGAGGTGGCCGACGCCGAGCGGGCCGTGGCGGCCGGACACATGCCGGAACGCCCCTTCGTGCTGGTCGGCCAGCAGTACCTGGCGGACCCCTCCCGCTCCGCGGGCGACGTCCACCCCGTCTACACCTACGCCCATGTCCCGTACGGCTACGACGGGGATGCGAGCGACGCGATACTCCGTCAGCTGGAGCGGTTCGCCCCCGGTGTCCGCGACCGCGTCGTGGGTCGCCTGGTCACCTCGCCCCACCGGTTCGCCGCCGCCAATCCGAACTTCGCCGGCGGCGACGTCATCACCGGGGCCAGTACGATCCCTCAGCTCCTCCTGGGCCCCCGCCCGACCGTCGAGCCGTACTCGACCGGCCTGCCGGGCGTGTTCCTGTGCTCGGCGGCGACCCCGCCCGGGGCCGGGGCGCACGGCATGTGCGGCGCCGGAGCCGCGGCGGCCGCACTGCGCCATCTGGGGGTGGGGGCCGCGGACCGGCAGTGACCCCCGCCGCCGGGGCGTCTTGTTGCGCCCTCCGGTCCGGACGCGGGGTCGACCGCAACTGAGGGCCCGCCGGACGGGGTGCTCCCAGCTCGGCGGCCCCGCCCCGATCCTCCTGCCGCCGCCGGAGGGAACCTCGCGGAGCGCGTCCATCTCGTGGTGGGGAACGCCCAGCGAGCCGCTCCCACCGCGCGGCGAGCGGCGGCATTCCGGCGCCGCAGATCCCCGCCATCGAGATCCGCTCAGTGGGCGCCTCCTACGCCTGGGACTCCCGGGCTGCGGAGGTGAGGGACATGTCCGCATAGCGTTCGCCCGCCACCTGCCCGGCGATCGGCTCCAGTACGGCCAGTTCGTCGGCGCTCAGCGTGATCCGGGTGGCCTGGGCGTTCTCGAGCAGGCGGCCGCGCTTGCGCGTACCCGGGATCGGCACCACGGTCAGGCCGTGCACCTCGGCCCGCTGGTGCACCCAGGCCAGCGCGATCTGCGCCGTGGTGGCCCCGTGCTCGGCCGCGATCTTGCGCAGGGGGGCGAGCAGAGCGGCGTTCGCCCTGGCGTTGTCGCCGGTGAAACGGGGCAGCAGCTGCCGGAAGTCACTGCCGGACAGTTCCTTGCTCGCGTCGGAGAAGGAGCCGGTCAGAAAGCCCCGGCCGAGCGGCGAGTACGGCACGAAGGCGACCCCCAGCTCGGCGGCGGTGCCCACCACACCGCGCTCCACGTCCCGGCTGAACAGCGACCACTCCGTCTGCACGGCGGCGATGGGGTGCACGGCGTGCGCCTCGCGCAGTTCCGCACCGGTGACCTCGCTCAGGCCGAGGTGCCTGACCTTGCCCTCCCGGACCAGCTCGGCCATGGCTCCGACCGACTCGGACAGCGGCACTTCGGGATCGCGGCGGTGCAGGTAGTAGAGGTCGATGACCTCGACGTCCAGGCGGCGCAGACTCGCCTCGGCGGCCTTCTTGATGTAGCCGGGATCGTTGCGGATGGCACGGTAACCCGGGTCGTCCGCGCGGTATTCGATGCCGAACTTGGTGGCCAGGGTGATCTCGTCGCGGTGCGCCGCCACGAACGGCGCGAGGAACTCCTCGTTGGCGCCGACGCCGTACATGTCGGCGGTGTCGATCAGGGTGACACCCGCCTCGACGGTGGCCTCCAGGGTGTCGCGGGCCGCGGCGTCGTCGGTCTGCCCGTAGGCGGCGCTGATGCCCATGGCGCCGAAGCCCTGGACGCCGACGAGGGGGCCACCGGTGCCCAGTTCGACCTTGCGGATCTGTTCGATGGTGTTGCCCATGGTGGCGCTCAGGCCCTTTCCGACGCCCGGCGGGCGTCCGCGTAAAAGTCGATCTTGGCGTCGAGCACGGTGAGGGTGTCGTGCAACTCGGCGATGCGCGCGAGGACTTCGCGCCGGGTCCGCTCCAGCATCCGCTGCCGTTCCTCGTAGGTCTCCGCTCCCTGGCGGACCAGCTCGGCGTAGCGCACCATCTCGGCGACCGGCATCCCGGTCAGCCGCAGCTTGCTCACACACGCCAGCCACTCCAGGTCCCGGTTGTCGAACCGGCGTTGGCCGGCGTGCGACCGCTCCACCTGGGGCAGCAGGCCGATCTGCTCGTACCAGCGCAGCGTGTGCGGGCGAAGTCCCGTGAGCGCCGCGACCTCCTTGATGGTGTAGCGGTCCCGGCCATCGGGCCGAGGCGGCTGAGGCACCACGGGCGCACAGGCGTCCACGGACGAGGAATTCACGGGGGTGCTGTCGATCACCGTCATGCGGGACACGCTAGGACGTTCAAGTGCGCTTGAAGCAAGTGCGTTCCGTGCGCCGCCCCTTCGGCACCGCCCGGGACCGGAAGCGGTGAGGACCCGAGGCCCGGAGATCAGGGGTGGAGCTTCTGCCGCGCGGCGAGCATCGCGACGAACTTCTCGATCCGCGCCGCCCGGGTCTGCGGCCTCTTGGCGTCCTGGACGCGGTAGAGGATCGCGTACCGGTTGCGGCCGTCCAGCGTCGCGAAGAAGTCCCGCGCCTGAGGACATGCCTCCAGGGCCGCCTGGAGGTCATCGGGCACCGTCGCCGTGCGCTGACCCTCGTACGCCGCCTCCCAGCGGCCGTCCGCCCTGGCCTTCTCCACCTCCCGCAGTCCGGCCGGTCGCATCCGGCCCCGTTCGATGAGCTCGGTGGCCTTCTCCCGGTTCACCTTCGACCACTTGCTGCCCGGCCGGCGTGGAGTGAAGCGCTGCAGCCAGTGCCGCTCGTCCAGCTTCTTCTTCTGCCCGTCGATCCAGCCGAAGCAGAGCGCCGACTCCAGCGCTCCCGCGTAGTCGACGCCCTCTTGCCCCGAGCCTGTCTTGGGGATCTTCAGCCAGATCCCACGCACGCCGACGTGATGCTCCTCCAGCCACCCCTCCCACGCCTCCTGCGTGGGGAAGGCCAGGACCGGATCGGCCCCGTTCCCCGCTCCACCCGTCTGCGCTGCACCTGGCATGTGCCACATCAAAACCCACCCCAGCGGTGCGGTCAATCGGGGGGACACGCCCCGATGACGGCGCAGGACGCCGCTCTCAGTCCGCCAGTTCCGCCTTGCCGAACAGGGTGGCATAGCTCGACGGGAGCTGGCTGAGGACCTGGTTCAGCTCTCCGCCGCTGACGCTGTCGGCAACCGTGGTCAGAACCGCGCCGGTGTCCCACCGGGCGGTGCCCGGCCTGCCTCCGATCCGCTCGGCGACCCGGCGGTGGAACTCCTCGATCCCGAAGCCCTCCGGCCGCCCTTGCTTGGCGTCGGCCAGACCGGGACCCAGGGGGCCGGGCAGCTGGGAGGCGAGGTCGTCGATCTCCCCAGGGCCGATGCGCTGCGCCAGCACGCCCAGCACGGCCTCCGTGACCTCCGCCGCTTCGTCCTGGCTGTCGTACTCGCCGCGCTCGCGTACCCGGGCGAGGAACTCGTCGTACCTCATCGTCACCTCCACTTCGGTGCGGTCTCACCGCGGTGCCGTGTCCACGGCACCCGAGCACTCTCGAGGGCGTCCGGCCCGTACGCCGGGCCTCCCGGTCCCAGTACCCAGCCCGCCGGGGTATGCACGGCCGAATCCCGCGGGCACGCCCGCGTGAGACCCCGGGCTCGGGTTACCCGGCCGGTATGCCGAAACTGCATCTTCCCGGGCACGGCCACCGCCACGGCGACGAGGCCCCGCGGCGGCGTGCGCCGGCGCCCGAGGAGGCCGGGCCCGGCCGGCGGGTCGAGCGGGCCGCGCCCGACACACCGGCGCAGCCGCCCGAACGGGCCTGGGGCGCCGTGCTCAAGGGCTCGCTGCACGAGTTCCGGGACGACGAGCTGACCGACCGGGCCGCCGCCCTCACCTACTACGGGGTCCTCGCCCTGTTCCCGGCGCTGCTGGTGCTGGTGTCGCTGCTCGGCATGGCGGGCCGGTCGGTCACCGGCAAGGTGCTGGCCGACCTCGGGCACCTCGCGCCCGGCTCCGTCCGGGACATCCTCACCAGGGCCGTGGAGCAGCTGCAGAACAACGCCGGCACCGGCTCGGTGATGGCCGTGGTCGGCATCGTACTGGCGGTCTGGTCCGCCTCCGGGTACGTGGCCGCCTTCATCCGCGCCGCCAACGCCGTCTACGACATGCCGGAGGGCCGCCCGGTGTGGAAGATCCTCCCGGTGCGGATCGCCGTCACCGTCGTGCTGATGCTGCTCGCCGTCGCCGGCGCCCTGATCGTCGTCTTCACCGGCAGCCTGGCCCGGCACGCGGGTCAGGCGCTGGGCGTCGGCGACACGGCCCTGACGGTGTGGTCGGTCGCGAAGTGGCCGGTGCTGGTCCTGCTGGTCACGGTGATGATCGCGATCCTGTACTGGGCGACCCCGAACGCCAGGGCCAAGCGTTTCAGGTGGATCACTCCGGGCAGCCTCCTCGCACTCGTCATCTGGATGGCCGCCTCCGCCGGGTTCGCCTTCTACGTCGCCGGTTTCGCCTCCTACAACAAGACCTACGGCACCATGGCCGGCGTGATCGTCTTCCTGGTCTGGCTCTGGATCAGCAATCTGGCGATCCTGCTCGGTCTCGAGTTCGACGCGGAGACCGTATGCCGGCGGGCCATCGCCGGCGGACATCCGCCCGGGGCCGGGCCCTGCACCCAGCCGCGCGACACCAGGAAGTGGGAAGAGGACGACGTACGCCGACTGCACGGGACATGACCCGGGCCGGGCGGGGCGGGCCGGGGCACACCGGGCCCGAGAGCACGGCACGCCCCGCTCGTTCACGCCGCGTATCCACCGTCCACGGAGACCTCCGCTCCCGTGATGTACACCGCCTCCGGGCCCGCCAGATAGGCCACCGCGGACGCCACCTCCTCGGCCGTGCCGAAGCGGCCGAGGGCGGTCATCGCCGCTTGGGCGGACGCGAAGGGACCGTCCGCGGGGTTCATGTCCGTGTCGGTCGGGCCCGGATGCACGACGTTCGCCGTGATCCCACGCCCGCCCAGCTCACGGGCCAGCGCCTTCGTGAGCCCGACCACCGCCGACTTGCTCATCGCATACAGGGTGGCGCCGGAGCCCGGCGTGTGGTGGGTGATGCAGCTGCCGACGGTGATGATCCGGCCGCCCGGCACCATGAGTGCGGCAGCGGCCTGGGCGGCCAGGAACATCCCGCGGATGTTCACCGCGATCAGGCGGTCCACGTCGGCGAGCGAGAGACTCTCCAGCGGCTGTATCAGCCCGACGGCCGCGTTGTTCACGAGGATGTCCAGGCCGCCGAGGACCTCTGCCGCACGTCCCACCGCGCCCCCCGCCTCCTGCGCGTCCGCGGCGTCGGCGCGCAGGGCCACCGCCCGCCGCCCCAGCGCCTCGACGGCCCGCACCACGTCCTCCGCCGCCTCCTTCCCGTGCACATAGGTCACGGCCACATCCGCGCCCTGCCGCGCCAGGCGCAGCGCCGCCGCCGCACCGATGCCCCGGCTGCCGCCGGTGACCAGGGCCTTCCTACCGTCAAGGGTTGCGTGTGAAGTCATGCGTCCATCTCACCGGCGAAGTGCGCGGACGGCTGGCGGCGAACGGACCTCGAGCTGAAGTCCCGGAGGACGGCGTTGTCAGTGGCGGGCCGTAGTGTGCCGAACATGGCCCGTTTCCGGACGCGATGGGGGTGACGCTGGTGCGCAGGCCGGTCGAAGGAGAAGTCCATGTCCACTACGGCCAGCTCTACGTCGAGAGCGATCCGGACAGCTACGGCCCGGACCTCGCGGAGGCGTTCGCCGGCCAGTGCTCAGGGCTGTGCGGCGCGGCGATCCCCGGGACCCTGTGGCTGACGACGGGACTTCATACGGGTGACGTCGGCTTCACTGTCGAAGTGCACGATGAGGCCCCGCCGGTGGACCCGGACTGGGAGGACGTCGTGGAGGTGTCCTTCCGACCGCTCTCGGACGACACCGAGCTCGTGCTGTGGGGCGGAGAGGGCTCCTGGGAGCTGGACCTGGAAGCGGCCGACTACCGGGTCCGCTACTGCGCCAAGGGCATGGACGCGGCGCAGGAGGAGGACACCCGTCTCGACGGCGAGCCCCAACTGGACTGCTATCTCCTGCAGTTCTGGCCCGCGCCGGCCGCGCCGGACCGTGTTGTGAGGCAGACCTCGAGAATGGCGGCGTACTGGCACGACTACGCCCGTCGGCTGCCACCGCCTCCCACACCGGCCGAACGCGCCGAGGCCCTGCGCCAGGCCCGCCTGGCGCAGGAACAGGCGGAGAGGGAACGCGAACTGGCCTACGAACGCTGGGAGTGGGGCGGCCGGGCGCCGAGCCGGGCACTGCGCGACGTCGAGGGAAACGTGCGTGGCCTGCTCGACTTCGACGCGCCGCTCGTGCACGCCATAGACGCGGCGGGCCCCGTCACACAGCGCGCCGTGGCCCTGCTGGCCGCGCGCCGCGCGGTTGAGGCGGCGGGTCTCGCAGAGCTGGACTGGATCGCCGCGGGACTCGCGGCCGTCGCCGAGGGACGGCCGCTGCCACCGCCCCTCGACGACGAGGACCAGGTCTGGCGGGCCCTCGACGCCGACCCGCGGGTCCCGCACCGGACCGTCGGCCGGGCCGTGCCGCCCGAGCGCCCGCCCTTCGAAGCGCCGGCGCCGTCCTGGGGCGAGGTGTCGCTGCCGATCCCCGTGTCCGAGCCGACAGCGCCGGACCCCGGTCCCCCGACCGGCCGGCCACCGGCGCCGACACCACCCGGGGCGCCGGTACCCGAGCCCACGGGAGGCACGCGGTACACCATCTGGGCCACGATCGGCGAGCCGGTACCTTCCCTGCCCGTCTCACAGCCGCACATGGCCGTCCCCGCACTGCTCGGCGCCGCCGAGCCCGACCCGCTGCGAGCGGCCCTCGACGCGGTGTACGCGAGCATCGCCACGCATGGCGAGGGCTACCGGGCCCTGCTCCGGGAGGTCTGGTCGCTGTGCGACGGCAGCGGCTCCTGGTAGGAGCCGGGCGGTGGTGTCCGTGCCCTCGGACCGTGTGTGCAGGGCCGAGGGAAGGGCGCGGACGGCCAGGTCGATCGCGGCCCGGGCCGCATGCGTTTCGCGCAGGGCGTTGGGCGTGACGAAGTCGTGGATGATGACGGAGTTGTTCCGCCGCGCCCATGGACACGGCTGTGCGATCGAGGCGGCTTGCGCCGTGCCCGACGCCGCTGCCGCGACCGGGCGGAAGCGGCCGTGGGCGACGGTGCGGGCCTGGAAGGCGCCGGCGTTCCGGGTGCTGGAGAAGCCCGGCTTCGGGGTGACCGGGGCAGCGCCGACGACCGCGGTCGGGCGGTATGGCTCACCCGCGCGCTGCCGTGACGAACAGGAGCCGTACAACCCGTAGTTCGGTCACCGGGGCGCTGCCGTTGAGCGGGCGCGCCGGTGGGCCGCGACGCGTTCGCGGGTGGCGCAGCGCCGGGAGCAGTAGCGCCGTTCGGGGCCGGGACCCTGGGTGATGAAGACATTCCGGCAGGCGGCCGACGCACAGATCCTGCCGGGCGGGAGCTGGCGGTCCCAGACCAGGACGGTCAGGGCCAGGCAGGACGAGGCGAGGAGCCACTCACCCCAGGGAGCGTCGTCGTCGCGGTCGAGGTGGGGATGCCAGGGCGTGCCGCCGCCGTGTGAGGTGAGGCGCAGCCGTCCGGTGTGCTCGCCCAGCAGGCGGTTCAGGACGGCGGCGGCCCCGTCGGCATGCTCGGCGGCGAAGACCTCCCGCAGGCGGCCCGCGGCCTCGCGCATCTGCGAGACATCCCGCGAGGTGAGGTCCACGGGGGCCGTCTCGCCGTGGGCGACGAGCACCTCCGCGACATGGGCCGGGTCGGGGCAGTCCTCGGCGAGTGCGTTGACGAGAGCGGCCGTGCGGCGGGCCATGGCCAGGACCGAGTGCCGGGTGGACCAGTCGCCGTCGGCATCGTTGCTGGGGGACACCAGCGCACTGTAACGCATATTGCAGAGTTTTGAGTTACGTCCGTAACGTCACTCGGATGAATAGGCGTTACGCGATGGCCCGCTATTTCGCGGGGGCGGTGGTGGCGCGCGTCGGGGACGAGATGTCGGGACCGGCGCTGATGCTGGCGGGATACGCTGCCGCCGGCTCGGCCTCCGAAGCCTCGGCGCTGCTCGCGGGCATCACGGTCGCGGCGGCGGCAGGCGGCCCCGTGCTCGGGGCGGTGCTCGACAGACAACAGCGGCCGGGACGGCTTCTCGCCGCTGCACTCGTCCTGTACGCGACCGGCCTCGCGATGATCCTCGTGGGACTCGGCCGGCTTCCGTTCGGCGTCACCGTGCTGATCGCCGTCTTGACCGGGCTGCTGGGACCGGCGCTGTCGGGCGGCTGGACGGGCCAGCTGCCGAGGGTGGCCACGGGGAACCGGCTGCCGCGGGCCAACGCGGTCGATGCCATGACCTTCGGCCTGGCGAGCCTGTCCGGTCCGGTCCTCGCCGGTGCCCTGGCCGAGGCACTGGGGGCGTCGACGGCTGTCGTGGTGTCGGCGGCGCTCATCGGCTCGGCGGCACCTGCGGCGTGGACCCTGCCGGCGCGCTCGGCACGGGAGCCGGACGCGCAGCCCGGTGGACTCCTCGATGACCTCGCCGCCGGAGCGCGGGCCATCGTGGGAAAACCCCGGCTGGCCCGGGCGACCCTCGCTTCGGTCGTGTGCTGTGCCGGGCAGGGCATGCTGACGGCCTGCGTCCCGCTGCTGGGCCGGCGTGTTTTCGGCGGAGCAGGGCGCGGTGCGCTGCTCTTGTCCTGTGCGGCCGTCTCGGCACTGGTGGCCAACGCCGTACTGGCACGGTTCCCGCGGCGCGCCGCCCCCGACCCGATCATCTGGGTCGGTGCGCTGGTCCAGGCCGGCGCGTTCGCCCTGGCGGCGACAGGCCGGCCGGCGGTGCTCGTCCTGGCCCTGCTGCTGGCCGGGATCGGTGAAGGGCCGCAGCTCACTGCCCTGTTCGCGATACGCCACCGGGAGGCTCCGCACCGTCTGCGCGGCCAGGTCTTCACCACCGGAGCCAGCCTGAAGATCACCGCCTTCGCATCGGGCGCGGCGGTCGCCGGCCCGTTGGCGACCTGGTCCGTGCCCGGCACACTGGCCACGGCAGCGGGCGTGGCGGCCTGCGCGGCGCCCGCCTTCTTCGCCGTACCGCTGACCACCGGCGAAGCCACCGAGGGATCCCTGCGGCCGGATTGACCTGTTCCGGCTCGGCGAACCAGGTGGCCGTTGCGCCCGGCCGAGCGGTGAAATCCGCGAGACTGCGCAGATACGACAGACCGGGGCGACCGGAGAGCCGGGTCTCGCCGACGACGGCGAACCCCGAACGGGCCAGGCCGGCCCGCGATGCCACGTTGTCGAGGGTGGTCGCGGCACGCAGCGCCGTCAGCCCCTAGCGGTGGGCTGCCAGGTCGCAGATCTGCCGCACGGCCCAGGTCGAGCCCCCGGCCCGCGGCACGTTCTGCGATGCGATACCCGAGGTCGGCCGGCGCCCTCCGCGACAGCCACGAGATTCAACCGGCCCAGCACCTCGCCTCCGGCGCCCACCAGCACAGGGAAGCAGCAGAGACCGGCCTCCCGCTCGGCGAGCAGCATGAGCCGGACGGAGCAGCTGCATCTCGGGCATAGACCGCAATATAGGCAAGTTGTATGAGCAAGTTGTACGTGTAAACCATAACGATCTCGGTCCCAGCCCTTGCGCGCCCACCGATCCGCCCTAGCCTCCGGACATGGCATTTCTCTCCAGTCGCCGCAGACGGGTCCGCCTCGCTCCGGAGCTCGACGACCAGGACCTGGGCAAGCTGCTCAAGTCACTCGTGGCGACCACCAGGACCGGCACCATCGCGACCAGCGAGCTGTGTGTGGCGCAGATGTCCCGCCTCCTGGAGCAGGACCCCGGCGACTGGGACCGCCGGACGCATCGTATGGACGTCCTGGCGGGATACCTCGCCGGATCGCATCTGCCCCGGTCCTGGGCCACGCGCGAGCCCCGCAGCGTGGACGCACTCGTCCTGCACGCCTGGACCCAGGTGGCACAGGCCCGCGCACAGGGGCGCCTGGAGGACCCGGCCGGCACCGTCCAGACCTGTCTGCGCGCCGCCGAACTCGCCCCCGAGGACCCCACCCCCTGGGTGGCCCTCCTCACCGTGGCACGCCTGGAGCGCCGGGAGCAGTCGCAGGTCTTCGGGGTGTGGAACGAGGTGCTCGCACGCGATCGCTGGAACCGCGAGGCCTACCTGAACATGCTGGCCTACCTCAGCCCGGACGAGGCGGGGTCGCGCATCCAGGTCCTGGAGTTCGTGGACACCCTGCGTGCCCGCATGCCCGCCAACGCGCCGTGTGTGGGGACCGAACTCACCGCCCAGGTCCACCAGTACCACGCCATCCTCCACCGCGGCGGGCTCGAGGCGCTGGTGGCACGGAACCACTGGGCCCAGGTCATGGCCACGCAGGCCCTCGACCGCGCGGCACACACCTGGAGCCAGCCGGGGTTCCTCCGGCACGCCAAGGCGCTCGCCGACCTCAACCTCCTCGCCTACGCGCTGGTCGCCGCGGACCGGCGCGCCGAGGCGCGTGCCGTCTTCGAGCAGATCGGTGGTGTCGTCACCGCGTGGCCCTGGCAGACCGGCGGCGACCCGGTGACCGAGTTCGACCAGACGCGACAGAAGTCCATGGCCGGGTTGTGAGCCCCTGAGCCGACTACGAGTCAGCTGCGCCGGATCGCCCCGTCCGGACCTCGTCGCCCCTTGTGGGTGCAGGACGGGGCGATGTCGCCACCGCTCATTCGGCAGCGTCGGGCCGGGCCTCCTTCGAGTTCGCCGCCGCCGACTCGGATGCGGTGGCGAGGGTGTAGAAGACGGACGAGCCCTGCTTGGTGCGCTGGGCGTTGTTGCGGGCCACGAGGTTCTCCAGAGTGGTGCGGATGACCTTGGTCTGGATCTCCCGGTCGGGATGTGCCTTGTCGAGCGCCTCGGTGACCTCCGCCGCGGAGCGGGGCTCCTGCTGTTCGGCGAGATGGCGGCGGACCAGTTCGACGAGGGTGGGCTGGGCGGCCTGGCCGGTCGCCTTCTTCGCCGAGGGCTTCGCGGGGGGCTTCGTGGGGGAGGACTTCGCGGGCTTCGCCGCCGCGGGCTTCTCGGCGGGCTGCTTCCTGCGCCCGGACTGCTCCGGGACCGCCTTCTTCGGCGCCCGGCGCGTCTCGGAGACAGTGGTGGTCTTCTTGCGCGGGGCGGGCACCACGGCGCCCTCAGACGGGGCGGGTGTGGTCACAGTGGTCGCGACGCCGAGTGCCTGCCGCATGTTCACCAGAATCGTCTGGTCGTGCTGCAGAGCGGTCAACTGCTCCTGGAGCGCTGCGATTTCGGCGGTGATGCGTTCCTGCTCCTTGACGTTGTGCTCGAGGTCGTTGGTCACCTGGCTGACGTACTGCGAGGTCAACTCGGTAACGGGGGCGGTGGGCTCAGGCATCTGTGGCTCCAATCGTGACTCTGGTGCGCTCCCATCGCCTCCGGTTGCGGCAGGCGGGGAACGGGAGTTGTCCTGCGGGTCCCCCGACACATGGATGATACGGATGGACCGGCGGGTTTCTACCGAGTGAACCCTGTGCGTTGCACGATGGTGTGCCGTTCACCCCCCATGTCACTCTTCCGATGTCTCCTGCAGCACGGAACCGGGATGCGGGAACAGCCATGCCCTCGGCAGAATGCCGAGATGGGATCCTTCATCGCGTACGACGGCGCCGAACTCGCCTACCGTGTCTCCGGGGACGGCGCACCCGTGGTGTGCCTGCCCGGTGGTCCGCAGCAGTCGACGTACCTGGGCGACCTGGGCGGACTGTCCGCGCACCGGAAGCTGATCACGCCGGACCTGCGCGGCACCGGCCGGTCGGCTGTGCCCCGGGACCTCGCGGCCTGCCGCTGTGACCGGCTCGTCGACGACGTGGAAGCCCTGCGCCGGCACCTGGACCTGGAGCGGATGGACCTCCTCGCCCACAGCGCCGGAGCCAATCTGGCCGTGCAGTACCTGAGTCGGTACCCCGAACGCATCGGCAGGCTCGCGCTCGTCACACCGAGCGTCCGGGCCGTCGGCCTGACCATCACCGACCGGCTCCGGCGCGAGACCGTACGGCCCCGCCGGGGCGAGCCGTGGTTCCCGGCGGCGTTCGCGGCCCTGGAGGCGATCGGGGCGGGCGCGGCCACGGCCGAGAACTTCCGGGCCATCGCGCCGTTCTCCTACGGCCGTTGGGACCAGGTGGCCCAGGCGCACAAGGCAGCGGAGGACGAACAGGTGAACCCGGATGTCGTGGCCGCGTTCGGCGCCGAGGGCGCGTTCGATCCGGATGCCACCCGTGCCGCGCTCGCCCGCTTCGGGGCACCGGTGCTGCTGCTCGCGGGGGAGGTCGACCCGGGCGCCCCTCCGCCCGCGATCGCCGAGTTCGCGGCCCTCTTCCCGAAGGCCGAACTCGTCGTGCAGCCCGGAGCGGGACACTTCCCATGGCTGGACGACGCCGACCGGTTCGTGGCAACCACCGCCACCTTCCTGCGCGCAGCGGCCACCCACGGCCCGTGAAGTCGTCGACCCCGGGAACCGGGCAATCCCGCCGCGCCGGCATCACGATCACGGCGGACTGGCAGATGCGTCCCGCATCGGCGGCGGACGTCGAGGCGGTGGCCGAGCTGCGGGCCGTGGTGCTCAGAGCGGACCTGGAGCGTCTCGGGCGCTACGACGAGCACCGGGTGCGGCAGCGGCTGCGGGACGGGTTCGCGCCGGACCACACCTGGGTGATCGAGGCCGCGGGTGCCCTGGCCGGATGTGTCGCGCTACGGCCGGCCGGCGACGCTCACTGGCTGGAGCATTTCTACCTGGACCCGGGCCTGCAGGGCCGGGGCATCGGATCGGCCGTGCTGCGGCTGCTGCTGGAGCGGTGCGACAGCGACGGCACCCGGATCCGGCTGAACGTGCTCCGGGGCAGCCGGGCCCGGAGCCTCTACGAGCGGCACGGCTTCGGCGTCGAGACCGAGAACCCGGTCGATGTGTTCATGGTCCGCGAGCCGGCGCCCGCCCACGTGCCCGCACACGACGGCGTGAGCGGGAACGAAGAGCAGCGCCGCCGGTAGCGGCCGAGGCGTCCCCCGGCGCTCAGGCGCCACCGGTGCCCACCCGTCCGGGAGGAGGCCTGCCGCGACCAGGTCGGCCCACCGGGCACCCGTCGTGCAGCGCGTCGTGGGTGGCTACAGAGGGTTGCCGCGCAGCCAGGTCAGCACCTGCTGGGCGTGCTCGTTCGGCGGGAACACCGGGTAGAAGACATGTTCGATCACACCGGCGCGGAGCACGAGCGTCAGGCGCCTGAACAGCCGCATCCCCTCGACCTCGAACGTGGGCAGACCGAGCGTGTCGGCCAGACCGAGGTCGGGGTCCGAGAGCATGTCGAAGGGCAGTCCCAGACGCTCCACGACCTCGCGTTGGTAGTCGGTGTCCTGGCTGGACAGCCCGTAGACGCGGCCCGCGCCGGCTTCGAGCAGGTCGTGGAAGTGGTCGCGGAAGCCGCATGACTCGGGCGTGCAGCCACGGGCTCCGGGAATCGAGTTCCAGCCTTCCGGCAGGTCGGTGCCGGGGCGGCCGGTCAGGGGGTAGACGTAGACGACCGTGCGCCGGGGGCCGAGCGCGTCCAGGCGGACCGTTCGGCCCGCCGTGTCGACCAGCTCGAGACCCGGCACCTTCATGCCCGGGAGGTGTTGCGCCGCGCCGTCGTCCTCGGGGACGGGCAGGTCCGCGGGCAGCGTCAGGTAGTCCATGTGTCCGGCACCTCTCTCCTCGGGTGGTACGACGCCGCTGCCCCGGTGGGCGGCGGCGTTCAGGTTGGCGATCAGCGTCGCGCGGCGGGCGGTCAGGGACTCGATGCGCCCGGTGAGCTCGTCGATGGCCTCGCGGTAGCTCGCGAGGGAGGCGGGACAGTCGTCCGCGTGTGCGCGCCCGGCCGCCAGGCACTCGAGGAACGGCCGGGTCCGCTCGACGGGGATACCGAGCCGGTGGAGCGTCCTGATCTCCCGCACGTGACGTACGTCGTCCTCGCCGTAGTCCCGGTAGCCGTTGGGCAGGCGCTGGGGTGCGATCAGCCCCAGCGACTCGTAGTACCGCACCGCTTTCGCCGTCACCCCGGCCCGACGCGCCAGCTCACTGATCCTCATGCCGTTCACCTCGCCCACACGCTAAACCCTGCCCTCAGTGGCAAGGTCAAGGCGGCGGGTGCAACAGTCCTCCCGGGCCGATGTCCTCGACAGACCGCCGCGCCGTGCGGCCGGGGCACCGCCCACAGGGTGGCCTCGGCGAGCCGGTGCCCCGGGGCGTGCCGCGAACGGCGTGCCGGAGCAGTGCCGTCCGGCGGCCGCCTGCCACCACGTCGGCAGATCGACACGGACATCACCGTGCGCCCGCCGTGACGGTACCTTCCTCTCCGAGGACGTGTTCCCGCCGCAGCGCCGGGCCGCTTCCCGCCTGCCGAGCGACGATCCGCAGCCGCTCGGGTTCCTGGCGTGGCCCGTCGTCGGCCTCCACCTGGTACGCCGCGCCCGCTGCCAGGTGTCGGCCCTGGCGATGACGCCGTCCTGGAGGGGTCAGGAGGACTCGCGGGCCAGCCGCCGCAGGACGTCCAAGGCCTCCTCCGCCCGCTCATAGGGCACGAAGAGATGGTCGTGGTGGAAGCCGGCGACGACGTTGCAGCTCAGGTCCGCGTCGGCGAGGGAGCGGGAGACAGCGGCGGTCAGCCCGACCGAGGCCAGCGCGGAGTGCACCCGCAGGGTGATCCATCCGGCCACATAGTCGTACGCCATTCCCGCCGCGTCCGCCTCGGCCTGGGGCACGACGACGGTCAGGCCCTCCTGTTCGGCTACCGTCACCACGGGGGTGACGCCGGACGGCACGCCGCCCTCCGCCATGGTGAAGACATAGCGTCCCGGATTCAGTTCCGGGCGCATGTCCCTGAGCAGTGTCTGCAGATCAGTCTCGCCGGTCACGGACCCACCCTACGGGCCGACCGGCCGCTTGCCCGGGAGGCGAGCGGTGACGGCGTCGCGATCGACGGAATGTGGCTCGGCCTCCCGCGAGCGGTGGCAGCCTGCCAGGCCCCGGGGGGACACGGCTCCAGGCATGTCGTCCCCGCATGTCGGCCCCGCGACCAGCACACCCTCGCCGCACAGGGCCTGTCCACGGCCCACGCGGCCATGCACCTCAACATCTGCCCGACACACCTCGACACCCCTGTACGTCCGCTAAGTTGACGCGGTGCGCTTCGCTTTCAAGACATCGCCGCAGGGGACCTCGTGGGAGGCCATGCTCGACGTATGGCGTGCGGCCGACGAGATCGAGATATTCGAGTCCGGATGGACCTCCGATCACTTCCAGGCCATGCACGGCACGAACCCGGCGACACCGCGCCTGGAGGGCTGGATCACCCTGGCGGCACTGGCCCAGGCCACCCGGAGGCTGCGGCTGGGCACCCTGGTGACCGGTATCCACTACCGTCACCCGGCGGTCCTCGCCAACATGGCCGCCACACTCGATGTCATCTCCCACGGACGACTGGAACTCGGCATCGGAACGGGGTGGAACGAGGAGGAGTCCCGGGCGTACGGCATCGATCTGGGCACACCGCGACAGCGGAGCGACCGCTTCGAAGAGGCCTGCGAGGTGCTCACCGGGCTTCTCGGCCCCGAACAGACCACCACCTTCGAGGGCGCCTACTACGAGCTGTCGGAGGCACGCTGCAACCCCAAGCCGGTTCAGCGCCCTCATCCGCCGCTGTGCATCGGCGGCAGCGGGGAGAAACGCACACTGCGGACGGTGGCGAGGTTCGCCCAGCACTGGAACTTCGACACCGGGACCCCGGCACAGTTCCGCAGGGCACGCGAGGTGCTGTTCGAACACTGTGGCCGTATCGGACGCGACCCCGCGGAGATCCGCCTCTCGGCCCAGGTCCGCCTCACCGGCGATCCGTCCGAAGCCGCCGCGAGCGCCGCCGCGTTCGCCGCCGAGGGTGCCGAACTCGCGATCTTCCACCTTCCGTTGCCCTACTCACCACACGTACTGGAGCCTCTCGCACATGAGTTGGCCATGCTCACCTGACCGGGGCACAGGGGAGAGGCGAGTCGGTTGCCGCCGCTCCTAGAGTGATCCACATGCCGATACCCGTACACGCCCTCGCGCACCGCCCCCTGACCGCCGAGGCCGTTGCCGAGTTCCTCGCGCTGCCCTTCGTGCCGTACGTCCCGGAGGACGTCGATGCCGTTGACCAGGAGATACGGCGTCGCGGCTGGAACTGGGAGCACGAACTGGTCTGCGACTCCTTCCGTACCGCTCATGAGTACGTGTTGTGCAGTGACGGCCTCAGCCCGTTCGGAAGCCTCGACGCGCGGTACTTCCTCGTCTTCGGCGAGATGTACCCCGTGGACCCGGACGATGAGTCCATGGCCAACGGTCCGTGGCTGTCCGGCTACATGGACGGCTGGCGGCAACTGCCCGGCTGGACCACCCAGGAACCGTGTACGGACCAGGACTGCGAGGCCGTCCTCGCCGAGGCGGCACGGGCGGTGACCGAGTGTCTGGGTGCGCCCGCCGCACGGACGGTCATGTCGTCCGCCACCGTGGTCACCGGGCCTCCGCTGACACATCGCGTCTGGCGCACTCCCACTCACGCCCTGGTGCTCGGGCCGTCGGCGGACAACGGCCCGTACGGCTACCTCACCCATCTGCAACTGTCCTGCACACCACTCACCTGTGGTCCGGACCTGCCCCCGGCGGGCGACGAAGCCGGCTTGGCCGCATGGATCACCGCACACGTCGACTGGTGACCCCGGCCCGGACGGCGCCGCCGGTACCCTGCGGCAGATGGGAGTCGGTACCGAACAGACCCGGCTCGTGGTGCTGCGCGGCAACAGCGCCTCGGGCAAGTCGTCCGTCGCGGCGGGTGTCCGCGACCGGTTCGGCCGTGGGCTGGCCCTGGTGGAACAGGACAACCTCCGGCGGATCGTGCTGCGTGAGCGCGACCGGCCGCGAGCGGCGAACATCGGCCTGATCGACATGGTGGCCCGCTATGCCCTGGACGCCGGCTATCACGTGATCGTCGAGGGCATCCTGTACGCCGACCGCTACGGCGACATGCTCGCCCGGCTGCGCGCCGACCACCGGGGGCCCACCTACGGCTACTACCTCGACGTGCCGTTCGACGAGACCCTCGCCCGTCACGCGACCAAACCGATCGCCGGCCACGTGAGCGAGGCCGACCTGCGCGACTGGTACCGACAGCGCGACCTGCTGCCCGGGGGAGTGGAGACGCTCATCGGCGCCGACAGCTCCCTGCCGGAGACGGTCGAACGGATCATGCGCGACACGGGCCTGGCCGGCCTTCCGCCCCGGGACTTCTGACTCCGCCCGCCCGTCCGAGCGGCTGCACCACCCGAGTGGAGTCTCGACGCGTTCCTGCCGGTGGGGGACACCCGGATGGCCGTCGGGGGCACCGGCCGGGTGGCGATCGGCATGTGCGTCCGGGTCACCGAGCCCGGCGCTGTGCCGATCGCCCGTCCGACTGCCGTAGGGGACCCGGAGTCCCCCGGACGGCGCTGTGCCGTCAGGCGCCGACGGCAGGGGCGCGGAAGTATCCCGTCCCCAGGTCTTCGAGGAGGCCCGGCTGGGTCGGCTTCCAGCCCAGGACGTCGCGGGTCAGTGTGCTCGACGCCGGAAGGTCGAGGCCGATGAAGCCGGCGAGCCACCCGAAGTGACCGGCCGCCGCTTCGGGTGCCACGGAGACCACCGGCACGTCGAGGTGCCGGCCGATCACCTCGGCCACGTCACGGATCGTGACGCCGTCCTCCGCGACCCCGTGCAGCACCGACCCGGCCGGGGCCTGCTCGACCGCCAGGCGGAACAGATGTGCGGCGTCGAGGCGGTGGACGGCCGGCCAGCGGTTGGCGCCGTCGCCGATGTAGCCGGAGACGCCCTTCTCGCGGGCGATGGCGACCAGTGTCGCCATGAACCCGTTGTCTCCCTCGCCGTGACAGGTCGGCGAGAGCCGCACGACGGAGGAGCGGATGCCGCGCGAGGCGAACGCCAGCACCTCCTGTGCGGTGACGGCACGGATCGTGATCGGCGAGCTGTCCAGCGTGGGAATGTCCCGCTCGGTCGCTGCCCGTCCGAGTGAGAGACCGGCCAGGCCGGAGGCGAGGACGAAGGGCCGGTCGCTGCCGGCGAGCGCCTCGCCGAAGACGTCGACGGCGCGGCGGTCGGCCTCGGCGGCGCCCTGGAAGTCGCCGCTGAAGGCGATGTCGTGTTTGAAGGCGAGGTGGATCACCCCGTCCGATGCGGCGGCCGTGTCCCGCAGCAGGTCGAGGTCGTCGACGGTGCCGCGGACGACCTCCGCGCCCGCCGCGACGAGCGCGGCGGCGGAGGCGTCGGAGCGGGCGAGCCCGACGACCTGGTGCCCGGCTTCGAGGAGCTCGGGTACGACGGCGGATCCGATCCAGCCGGAGGCGCCGGTGACGAAGATGCGCATGGGAGACCCCAGACAGTCGATGTCAGTGACTGACATAGACGCTACACCTGATGTCAGGCTCTGTCATCACGGTAGGATCCCGGCATGGGTAGATGGGAGCCGGACGCGCGCGGACGCCTGGCGAAAGCCGCACTGGAGCTCTATGCCGAGTACGGGTACGAGCAGACAACCGTGGCGGAGATCGCCAGGCGAGCCGGGCTCACGGAGCGGACCTTCTTCCGGCACTACGCCGACAAGCGCGAGGTGCTCTTCGCCGGCGCGGGCGAGCTGGAGGAGCTGATCGTGCGGAATGTCGCCGGCGCCCCGGAGACCGCGGCGCCGCTCGACGCGCTGTCGGCCGGGCTGGACGCGGTCGCCGAGGCGTTCGCCGACCGGCGGGAGTTCGCGCGCCGGCGCCACGCCGTGATCACCGCGAACGCCGAACTCCAGGAGCGCGAGCTGATCAAGCTCGCCTCGATGGCGGCCGCGCTCGCCGACACCCTGCGTGGCCGCGGCGTCGCGGAGCCGACCGCGAGCCTGGCCGCCGAGGCGGGGATGGCCGTCTTCAAGGTCGCCTTCGAACGCTGGATCGCACCGGGCGAGGAACGCGCGATGCGGCAGCTGATCCGGGAGTCACTGGCCGAACTCAAGGCCGTGGCCTCGGGCGCGTAGGCGCACCGCAACCGGTGGTGCCCGTCGCCGGACGTGAGTACGGCCGAACCGCCCCGTCGGCGCAGGGCGGTTCGGCCGCTCGGGCGGGAGGGGGCAGCGGTAGCAAGTGGTGATGCCGGGGTGCCAGGGGCAGGCGATGCCGGCGAAACCGCCGTTCGCGGTGATGTCGACGCCGAACGTGTCGCCGTCGCGCAGTACCCGCCGGCCCTGGACGAGTCCGTCACCCCGCCGAGGAACCAGCCGTCGCCGCCGCGCCGGCAGGTCGAACGCGGAGGTCTCGCCGAGGACGTCGCCCATACCCGGTGGGCAGGAGGTACCGGTAGGCGACGCCGTCGGCGGAGGCGCGGACCACGAGGCCGAGGCGGGCGCCCGCGGCGGAGGCGAAGGACAGCAGGGTCTCGTGCACTGGGACCCTGCGGCCGAGTCGCTTCCCGGACCATGAGAACCCTGCCCGTCCGGGCGGCGGTTACGGCAGGCCCCACGCCGCACCCGGCTCGCTGACCGCGACGGGGGCGATGACGAGGTCGGGCCGGGAACCGGAGTGCACGAGAACCTCGCGGCCCTTCGGCAGATCGATGGCGAGGGTGCCGTCGCCGAGGTCCCGGGTGCGGGGCGGGGTGCCGTCGTCCAGCAGCACGGTGAGGGTCCCGCTCAGACCGTGCCGGAGCCTCAGTGGCTCGCCCGCCAGGCTTCTGACCCGGATGAACCGGGTGGCCCCCGCCGTGCGCACGGCACTGACCAGGAAGGCGCCCTGGGTGCGGAAGTTGTGCAGGGTCACGTCCTTCCAGGCGGACGGAACGGCCGGGAAGACGCGGACGACGCCGCCCCAGCTCTGGCAGAACATGTCGTGCAGGGACTGCGAGGCGGACAGGGGCGTCTCGATCACCGGGCCGGCCTCGGTGTAGTGCGTGTTGGCGCGGCACGGGTACCGGGTGCTGGGGTCGAAGAACTTCCGCAGGTAGCCGATCGCGGTGTCGCCGTCCCCGGTCATCGCGTAGATCGAGGCGGCGCCGGTGTAGCTGTAGCCCCGGTGGGCTCCGGTCAGCGCATGCCAGCGGACCACCGACTTCGTGATCAGGTCGCGGTTCTCGGGCTGGTCCCAGTTGACGAGGTAGAGCGGGTACACCATGAGCAGGTGCGAGTAGTGCCGGTGGGACTGGGCGTACGGGGTGTCGGCGCCGATCATGAAGCCGTTGTCGTCGACCGGGTACGGCGTGAGCCGGGCCAGCACCTCCTGCCAGCGCGGCTTCAACGCGTCATCGATTCCCAGCAGTTGAGCCGACTCGAGGAGCGTCTGGCAGCCCCAGCGGATCAGGGCCAGGTCGTAGTTGGTGTCCTGTGGCGGCACCACGGGATATTCCGGTGACAGCGTGCTCGGCAGATGCAGCTTGCCGTCGCTGCCGGGGGTGAGGAAGTGCAGGTAGTAGGTGATCGTCCGGCGCAGTACGGGGTAGATCGTGTCACGCAGCAGGGATTGGTCCATGGAGTGCCGGTACGACAGCCACACGGTGTGCAGAGCCCAGGTGAGGTCGCCGGTCTCGGCTCCGGTGCCCGGTTGTCCCACCTCGCGGTTGCAGAACATGTCGGAGCTGCGGCCGATGCCGGAGCTGTCCGAGCGGTAGGCGGCGGGCACGTTGGCGGTGAGCTGTTCCTGGCTCCGGCGCAACGTGCCGGCGAGCGAGTCGAGTTCGGGATGGTTGAAACCCTGGATGAGCCAGTACTCCAGCTGGACGTTGAGGTTCCACCAGACCGCCGGCCAGGGCGTGGGCTCCAGCCACGGCCCGGAGGTGGCCATCACGGGGCCGCCGGCCCGGCTGGCGGAGGCCACCTTGTAGAGCTGGATCCAGTGGAAGCTCTGCAGCCGCTGGTCGGGGAACGACACGAAGCTCTTCCGGTAGAACGCGTGCCACCAGCCGGTGTGCCGCCGCCGCAGGACGCCGTACGACGGTGCGCGCCGGAGGTTGCGCAGGGAGTCGGCCTCGGCGGCGGAGGACGAGGGGAAGCTGTGGCCGACGCTGAGCAGCAGGTCGTCGCCGGAGCGGCGGTAGGAGGTCGCGGTCCGGCCGCCGCCGGTGAGCGGCTGGAGCACCTGTGCGGTGCCGTCGGCGGTGGTCCGGGTGGTCCAGGGCGGGTTGGCGGTGTATCCGGCGGGCGGGGCCTCCTGGATCTTCCGGGGGCTGACGGCGTCCTCGGGGTGGAACGTCCAGGTGACCTTCTCGCCGCCCGCCGCCGTCACGCGGGCGGCGAAGACCTCGTCGTGGATGAGGGCGGAGAGGGTGAGGGTGCCGGCGGTGGTGGTGACGGTGCCGGTGAGTTCGGCGTTCCACAGGCTCAGCCGCCAGTCGACCGCGGTGATGGTGCCGACCGGATCCAGCGTGAGATGTCCGACCGGGAGCCGGCAGGTGCCCCACCCACTGCCGAACTCCGGGCGATGGTCCTGGACTCGGCCGTGCTGCACGGTAAAACGGATCCGGTTGGCCCCCGGCTCCTGGTAGACCATGCTGCCGAGCAGCCCGTCCCCGAGGAACGGGCCTTCGTACCAGAGCGTCGGCAGCCTGGTCCACAGCAGGTCCTGGCCGCGCAGGAACTCTTCCCACGCGCTGTCGGAGGTCATGGTGTCGCGGAGTCTCCAGGGCCGCCCGGCGCCTTCGCCCGCCGATCCGGTGCCACCGGACGGCCCCGCCCCTTCGGACTGTTCCGCCCGGGCCGTCCCGGGCAGCGCCGCCACCGCCGCCCCGCCCAGCGCGGTGCCGAGTACGGATCTGCGGGGAACCGGCGAGCGTTTCTCCGGCTGCGAGGTCATCGTTGCCCTCCAAACCTGACGGTTCATCGAAACATCGGGTGTATCGGGGAACGTAGGGATGGCGGGGGGACGTGTCAATGAGTTCGACGGCTGCTACTGCTTAACACATCCGATGTGTGGCGGGAGTTGAGAGTGGTGGCCGGCCCCAGCCTCGGCGGTGCCGTACCGAAGCAGCCGACAGCAGGATCCCTGACGTTCCGATAACGATCTACCGACGATCCGCACACTGTTTCACGGAAACCCGTACGCACATTCATGGAACATACATACGATCCCGTGCATGAACAGAGCTGTGAAGATCGGCCTCGCCGGTACCTGCACCGCGCTGCTCGCCCTCGGGGGGATCGGTACCTACAACATCCTGCACGGCCTCACCTCAGGCTCGGCGGGTGACGCAGACTCCAAGGACGCGCGCGCTTTCGACCCGTCGGCGCTGTCGAGCACGCCCCCGTCGGACGCCGAGGCGGTGAAGCGGGCCAGCGCCTTCCTGGACGGCTGGTCCCGGCAGCGCCCGGACGGCGCGGCGGGCGACACCGACGTACCCGGGACGGCCTCGCAGGCGCTGCGGGACTACGCCGACGGCCTGCACCTGAAGAAGCTGTCGTTCGGTCACATCGTGTCGGCGGGCCCCTCGTCGGTGACGCCGGGTGCCACCAAGGTCACCTTCGACGTGACCGCTCAGGTCGAGGGCGGTACCTGGAGCTACCCGAGCGCGGTGGCCGTGCTGAAGAGCACGAACGGTGGCTCGGCGGTCCACTGGAACAACTCCGTGCTCTATCCGGGTCTGGGGGACGGGCAGTCGCTGACCGCGGGCAAGCTGCCGGCCGGAGCGGGCGGCACGAAGGTCGTGGCGAGCGACGGCAAGACCGATCTGTCCGGCTTCGTGTCACTGCGGGACATCGCGGCCACGATCGGCAAGAACGCGAAGCCCGCGGGCGGTACGCCCGGAACCGGTGTGGCCGTCGTCGACGCCGCCGGTGCGGGCGTGAAGACGCTGAAGGTCTTCTCCAAGGGCCGTCCCGCGGTCGTCAGGACCACCATCGACGCCGGTCTCCAGGCGGTGGCCGAGCGCGCCGTGCTGGATGCCCACCTTCAGCAGAAGCCCGCCGGTACCGTGGCGCTGGACTGGCGTAACGGCCACATCCTGGCGATCGCGCACTCGGGCGACGACGGCGACATCGCCATCAACGGCATCAAGTCCCCCGGCTCCACGATGAAGATCATCACCTCGGCGGCCCTCTTCGACAAGGCAGGTCTCACGCCGAGCAGCCCGGCGCCGTGCACGGACTCGCTGATGGCCAACAGCCAGTTGTTCCACAACGACTCCGGCGTGCGGGCCGACCCGGGCTCCTCCCTCGCCCAGGCCTTCACGGTGTCCTGCAACACCTCCTTCATCAAGGACGGTTTCCACGACCTCGTACACGACGGCGACGCCTCCGCCCTGAACGACGAGGCCGTGAACGTCTTCGGCCTGGGCGGCTGGTCCATCGGCGGGGGAGTCGCCACGACCGACCCGAGCATTCCGCCGGACGTCCAGGGCGGCGACCAGGCGGCCCAGTTCATCGGCCAGGGCAAGGTCACCGCGACGCCCCTGGTCATGGCGTCGGTGGCGGCCACCGTCCGGGGCGCCGGCTTCCAGCAGCCGGTCATCCTGCCGGGACAGCACCAGGAGGCGGCGCCGCGGCCCATCTCCGCCCGCACGGCCGGCTATCTGCAGTCGATGATGCGCAATGTGGCGACCAGCGGTACGGCGGCGCCGCGTCTGGGCGGGCTGGTGGGCGTCGGTGCCAAGACCGGCACCGCGGAGGAAGGCGATCACACCAACGGCTGGCTGACCGCCTACAACTCCCGCATCTCGGTCGCGGCGCTCGTCGAGGGCGGCAGCTCGGGCGTGGACTCCGCGGGCTATGTCGTACGACGGCTGCTGACCGGCAGCTGAACCCCGCCGCCCCCGGCGGCAGCCGGCGGGCGATGTCGTCCCGCCGGTCGGTCGCTCACTCGGTGACCAGGGCGAGGGTGAAGCCGTCGTAGCCCTTCGAGCCGACCGTCTGCAGGGTGGTGGCGGTCAACCGCGGGTGTTCGGCGATGAGTTCGGTGAAACGGCGGACGCCCTGCACGCGCGGGTCGTCGTCGGCCGCGTCGGTGACCGCCCCCTCGCGGACCACGTTGTCGCCGACGATGACGCTCCCGGGCCGGGTGAGCTTCAGCGACCACTCCAGGTACTCCGGGTTGGAGGGCTTGTCGGCGTCGATGAAGACCAGGTCGAACGGGCCGGCTTCCTCGGCCGCGAGCAGGGGCAGCGTGTCCCGGGCCCTGCCGACGCGGATGTCGACGATGTGGTCCAGCCCGGCTCGGGCGATGTTGGCGGTGGCCACGGCGGCGTAGTGCGGGTCGCTCTCCAGGGTGACCAGGCGGCCGTCGTCCGGCAGGGCCCGGGCGAGCCAGATGGTGCTGTAGCCGCCCAGGGTGCCGATCTCCAGGATGCGGCGGGCGCCCCGGATCCGGGCGAGGAGGTTCAGCAGCTTGCCCTGGTTGGGGGCCACCTGGATGGCCGGGAGGCCTGCGGCATCGCTGTCCCCGGCGGCCGAGAGCAGGGCGTCGTCCTCCTTCACGAGCAGCCCGTTGAAGTAGTCGTCGACAGCGGTCCACGTCTGCTGGGACATAGTGAGTTCCCTTTCGATACTTATCAAGTTCCGAAAGGGAACCTACTGTGGAGGTCCGACAGCCTGTCAACGGCTTTGCCTGAGGAGCGCGACGATGAGTTCACGGCGGGTGGCCGACGACGCCTGCGGCATCGCGCAGGCCGCGGCGGTGGTGGGGGACTGGTGGAGCCTGCTCGTCCTGCGGGAGATCGCGCGCGGCCATGTGCGCTTCGACCGGCTCGCCGGCGAACTGGGCGTCTCGCGCAAGATCCTCACCGAGCGGCTGCGCACCCTGACCGAGCACCGGGTGCTGGAGCGGCGCCCGTACCAGGACCGGCCGCCCCGCTACGAGTACGTACTCACCGAACAGGGCCGCGGCCTGGTGCCGGTCCTGGTGGCGCTGCAGGACTGGGCCGACCGGTGGCTGCTCGGTGACGGCACGCTCACCGGCGAGGCCCCCGACCACGGCGCCGAGGCCCGGCGGGTCGCCTCGCTCGTCGGCGAGACCGTACCCGCCGCTCTCCGGCTGCCCGGAACCGATGGCCGCTCGCACGACCCCGTGGCCGCCGCGCCCCGCCCCACGGTGCTGTTCGCCTATCCCGCGGCCGGCATCCCGGGCGTCCCGGCGGGCCTCGCCGGGCCGCCGATCCCCGGCAGTGCCGGCTGCACCCTGGAGAACCGCCAATTCCGCGCCGCCTGGCCGCAGTTCGAGGCCGCGGGCATCGCCGTCCACGGTGTGAGCACCCAGACCCCCGAGGAACAAGCCGCCTTCGCGCGGGCCGAGGACCTGCCCTTCCCCCTGCTGTCCGACGCCCAGCTCCAGCTCACCGCGGGCCTGCGGCTGCCGGCCTTCCGGGCCGGACAGGACCTGCGGATCAAGCGGCTCATCCTGGTCGTCGGTCCCGACCGGACCGTACGGCACACGCTGTTCCCGGTCACCGACATCCCCGCCGCCGTGGAGCGGGCGTTCACCCTCGCCATCGCCGCCACCGGGAATCCGCCCGCGTGAGCTTGGTCCTGTGGGGAGCGCAGGGCACGCGGCTCTCCGTCGAGCGGGGCGAGCGCGGCCGAACGGCACCTAGGCCGGCGTCCTGGTGAAGTGCGTGACCGGGCGTTCGAGGCGTTCGCCGTCCAGCGTGATGTCGACGGCTTCGTTGTAAAAGGCGAGCAGCCCCTTGATCGCGGCCACCGCGGGCAGCGGCTCGGGGTAGCTCCACACGACGTCGGGCGGAACATCCGCCTCGCCGTGCCCGGCGTGCCAGGACCAGTACTCGGCGGTGCCCTTGTAGGGGCAGCCGGTGTGGTGGTCGGTGGGGTGGAACAGGTCGAGGCGGACGTCCTCGCGGGGGAGGTAGTAGCGCGTGGGCAGCCCGGTCTCGAAGAGGAGCACCGGACGGCGGGTGTCGGCGACGACCGTGCCGCCGATCTCGACGACGACGTGCCGGCTGCTGGGGATGGCGTCGACCCGTTTGTGCGGGTCGCGGGGGTGGACGAAGATCTCCTCTTCCTCCTCGTACCAGTGGTCCAGGCCCCGGCCGGTGCGCCGGAACCACTCGAAGGCGATGTGGCCGGCCAGGGCGTCGGCGGGAAACGTCCATGCCGCGTTCTCCAGCAGCTCGCCGTCCATGTCGAGGTCGTAGAAGGCCGTCGACCCGGTATGGGCTGCAGCTGGTGGGTTCTTGGCCGGCCGCAGCAGGTCCGCGCGGACCTCCGAGCGCGGGAAGGCGTACAGCGGGACGGGGACTCCGGGCTCCCAGACGAGTACGGGGTGGCGGCTGTCGACAACGGTGACATCGCCCTTCCGGCCCCGCACCCAGCGCTCACTGGGCTCCCAGAGCAGGCCTTCCGGGGTGGTGTACGGGGGCTGGGCGGTGCTGAGCGTGGTCATGACCGGATCTCCGGAGGGGTGTCTTCCACGGCGGTTCCATGGTTTCGCGCACGGAGGCCTCTTGCCAGGCGGGAGTGGAAGGGCTCACACGGTTGCCCTCACGGGCTATGCATGGGCATGCGTAATGATGCATACTCTTCCTATGTCCAAGGTCCTCACTTCCCTTCCGGTCGGCGAGCGCGTCGGCATCGCCTTCTCCGGCGGCCTCGACACCTCGGTCGCCGTCGCGTGGATGCGCGACAAGGGCGCCGTCCCGTGCACCTACACCGCCGACATCGGCCAGTACGACGAGCCCGACATCGCCTCGGTACCCGGCCGTGCGACGGCCTACGGTGCCGAGATCGCGCGCCTGGTCGACTGCCGTGCGGCCCTGGTCGAGGAGGGGCTGGCCGCGCTCGCCTGCGGCGCGTTCCACATCCGCTCGGGCGGGCGTGCCTACTTCAACACCACGCCCCTCGGCCGCGCCGTCACCGGTACCCTCCTGGTCCGGGCGATGCTCGAGGACGACGTACAGATCTGGGGCGACGGCTCCACCTTCAAGGGCAACGACATCGAGCGGTTCTACCGCTACGGCCTGCTGGCCAACCCGCACCTGCGGATCTACAAGCCCTGGCTGGACTCCGACTTCGTGACCGAGCTCGGCGGCCGCAAGGAGATGTCCGAGTGGCTGCTCGCGCACGGCCTGCCGTACCGCGACAGCACCGAGAAGGCGTACTCGACCGACGCCAACATCTGGGGTGCCACCCACGAGGCGAAGACCCTGGAGCACCTGGACACCGGCGTCGAGACCGTCGAGCCGATCATGGGCGTACGGTTCTGGGACCCCTCGGTCGAGATCGCGCCCGAGGACGTGACGATCGGCTTCGACCAAGGCCGCCCGGTGACGATCAACGGCAAGGAGTTCGCCTCGCCGGTCGAGCTGGTCATGGAGGCCAACGCCATCGGCGGCCGGCACGGGCTCGGCATGTCGGACCAGATCGAGAACCGGATCATCGAGGCCAAGAGCCGCGGCATCTACGAGGCGCCCGGCATGGCTCTGCTGCACGCGGCCTACGAGCGCCTGGTCAACGCGATCCACAACGAGGACACCCTCGCCCAGTACCACAACGAGGGCCGCAAGCTCGGCCGCCTCATGTACGAGGGCCGCTGGCTGGACCCGCAGGCGCTGATGATCCGCGAGTCGCTGCAGCGCTGGGTCGGCGCCGCGGTCACCGGCGAGGTGACGCTGCGGCTGCGGCGCGGCGAGGACTACTCGCTCCTCGACACCACGGGCCCGGCGTTCAGCTACCACCCGGACAAACTGTCCATGGAGCGCACCGAGGACTCCGCGTTCGGCCCGTCGGACCGGATCGGCCAGCTCACCATGCGCAACCTGGACATCGCCGACTCCCGCGCGCGCCTCGAGCAGTACGCCGGGCTGGGCATGGTCGGCACCGAGCACCCGGCACTGATCGGCGCGGCCCAGGCCGCCTCCACCGGCCTGATCGGCGCCATGCCGCAGGGCGGCGCCGAGGCGATCGCCTCCCGCGGCGAGGTCACGGAGGAGGACGAGGCCCTGGACCGCGCCGCGATGGAGTCCGGCACGGACTGAGGCGCTGCACCGGCCGCACACCCTTGGGCAGCGGGCCCCGTCGGTTCACCTCCGACGGGGCCCGCCGTCGTACGCCCGCCGTCTGGGAAGCCCCACCGCAGGGAGCTTCTCGTACCCTGTGTCCCGTGCCCTCCCCCCGTCTGCGACGCGTCGCCGTCCTGGTGCTCGAAGGCGCCAAACCGCTCGATGTCGGGATCCCCGCCCAGGTGTTCACGACACGGGCGAGCATGCCCTACGAGGTACGGGTGTGCGGGGCGGAGCCCGGGCTCGTGGCGGGCGGTGACGGGCTGTCGTACCACGTCGCCCATGGGCTCGACGCGCTCGCTTGGGCGGACATCGTCTTCATCCCCGGATACCGGTTCCCGGACCGCGAGGATCCGCCGCGGTCCGTCGTCGACGCGCTGCTCGCCGCCCACGCCCGGGGCGCGCGGCTCGCCGCCATCTCGACCGGCGCGTTCGCGCTCGCGGCCACGGGACTGCTCGACGGCAAGCGGGCGACGACGCACTGGCACTACTCGCGGGCCCTCGCCGCTAAGCACCCGCTGATCCGGGTGGACGAGAACGTTCTCTTCGTCGACGAGGGCGGCGTGCTGACGTCGGCCGGCGCCGCCTCCGGCATCGATCTGTGCCTGCACATCCTGCGCAAGGACCTCGGGGTCGCCGTGTCCAACCACGCGGCACGGCGTCTGGTCGCCGCCCCCTACCGCAGCGGCGGGCAGGCCCAGTACGTGCCGCGCAGCGTGCCCGAGCCGCTCGGCGAACGGTTCGCCGCGACCCGCGAGTGGGCACTGCACCGCCTCGGCGAGCCGCTCACCCTCACGGTGCTCGCCCGGCACGCCGCGGTCTCGCCGCGCACGCTGTCCCGACGCTTCGTCGAGGACACCGGATACACGCCCATGCAGTGGGTGATGCGCGCCCGCATCGACCTGGCCCGGGAACTCCTCGAACGCTCCGAGCGCAGCATCGAGCAGATCGCCGCCGACGTCGGCCTCGGCACCGGCACCAATCTGCGGACCCACTTCCAGCAGATCCTCGGCACCACCCCGAGCGAGTACCGGCGAACCTTCACCCAGGGCGAATAGCCCCCGGCGCGACCCCTGGCGCGATCCTTGCGAACCATGGCGCTCTCGACACAGTCATGCGCGCAGGCGGCACGCGACGCTGGTGGGGAACCGAGGGAGCCGAGCGGAACCGAAGGGACTTCACCCATGACTCGCATTGCCATCAACGGATTTGGCCGTATCGGACGCAACGTGCTGCGCGCCCTGCTCGAACGCGGCAGCGCCCTCGAAGTCGTCGCCGTGAACGACCTGACGGAACCCGCGACCCTCGCACGGCTGCTCGCCTACGACACCACGGCCGGCCGACTCGGCCGCCCCGTGACCGTCGACGGAGACGCCCTCGTCGTCGACGGCCGCCGCATCACCGTCCTCGCCGAGCGCGAGCCGGCGCAGCTGCCCTGGGCCGACCTCGGTGTGGACATCGTCCTGGAGGCGACCGGCCGCTTCACCTCGGCGAAGGCCGCCCGGGCACACCTCGACGCCGGAGCGAGGAAGGTGCTCGTGAGCGCGCCGTCCGACGGAGCCGACGTCACGCTCGCGTACGGGGTCAACACCGACGCCTACGACCCGGACCTGCACACGATCGTCTCGAACGCCTCCTGCACCACCAACGCGCTCGCGCCGCTGGCCGCCGTGCTGGACGAACTCGCCGGGATCGAGCACGGCTTCATGACGACCGTGCACGCCTACACGCAGGAGCAGAACCTGCAGGACGGCCCGCACCGCGACGCCCGCCGTGCCCGCGCCGCAGCCGTCAACATCGTGCCCACCACGACGGGTGCGGCCAAGGCGATCGGCCTGGTACTGCCGAACCTCGACGGCAAGCTGTCGGGCGACTCGATCCGTGTGCCCGTTCCGGTGGGCTCGATCGTGGAGCTCAACACGACCGTCGCGCGTGACGTGACCCGCGACGACGTCCTGGCCGCGTACCGCGCCGCGGCGCAGGGACCGCTCGCCGGCATCCTCGAGTACTCGGACGACCCGCTCGTGTCCTCCGACATCACCGGCAATCCGGCCTCGTCGGTCTTCGACTCGGCCCTGACCCGCGTCGACGGACGGCACATCAAGGTGGTCGCCTGGTACGACAACGAGTGGGGCTTCTCCCACCGCGTGATCGACACGCTCGAACTCCTCGCCGGGTAGTCCCCCCGAGAAGCCTGAGGTCAGCGGCCCTGCAGGGGGGCAACACCCTGGGCGTCGTAGGGAAAGCCCCCCATCCGGTCGGGGGTCTGACCGGCTGTTCCGTTCGAACGGGCGCGCCGAGACTCGACGGCATGACGATCTCCACTCATGCCTCGACCGCCGCCGAGGCGCCCGCCGTCCGTGCCCGTACGTCCGGCTCCGGAGCCGGCAGCGACTTCGCGCGGCTGTCCCGGCGTATCACCGAGGCGGGCCTGATGAGGCGGCGCCCCGGCTATTACGCGGCACGACTCGCTCTGGTGACCGCGCTGCCGGCGGCGGGCTGGGCCACCTTCCTCGTGCTGGGCGACACCTGGTGGCAGCTGGCCGTGGCGGCCTTCCTGGCCCTCGCCTTCGGCCAAGTCGCCCTGGTCGCCCATGATCTGGCGCACCGTCAGGTCTTCCGGCGCGGGCGGCCGAGCGAGACATGGGGCCGGCTCTTCGGCAATCTCGGCATCGGCATGAGCTACGGCTGGTGGATGAACAAGCACACCCGCCACCACGCCAACCCCAACCACGAGGAACTCGACCCGGATGTCGCCCCGGACATCCTGGTGTGGTCCACCGCCCAGGCCCGCGACAGCCGTGGCCTGGCCCGCCTCATCGGGGGACACCAGGCGTGGCTGTTCTTCCCCCTGCTGACCCTGGAGGGCTTCAACCTGCATGTCGCGAGTCTGCGGGCGCTGCGCTCGCCCGCCATGAAGCACCGGGCCCTGGAAGGCGGCCTGCTCCTGCTTCACCTCGCGGCCTATGTGTCGGCGCTGTTCCTGGTGCTCTCGCCCGGCAAGGCGGTCGCGTTCCTCTTCGTGCACCAGTGCCTCTTCGGCGTCTACCTCGGCTGCACCTTCGCACCCAACCACAAGGGCATGCCCACCTTCAGCGGCGACGAACGCCCCGACTTCCTGCGCCGCCAGGTCCTCACCTCCCGCAACGTACGCGGCGGCCGGCTCACCGATGTGCTGCTCGGCGGGCTCAACTACCAGATCGAGCACCACCTGTTCCCGAGCATGCCCACACCCCATCTGCGGCGGGCCCAGGTCATCGTCCGCGCGTACTGCGCGGAGATCGGCGTGCCGTACCACGAGACCGGCCTGATCCGGTCCTACCGCGAGGCCCTCACCCATATGCACCGGGTGGGAGAACCGATCAGGCGGCAGCGCAGGGCATCCTGACGACGGGCGCGGGGCATGACGACGATGGGCCGCCAGGACCGCCGGCCTCCTCGGCAACCGCGTCACCGTCTCCCCTTCCAGTGGGCGGGCCGACCGCCGATCCACGAAGATCGTCCGCTGCTGACCGGAGGACAGGGTTCCGGGCAGGGCATACGGCCCTGGTCCGAAGCAGCGCCGTGTCGCTCTGCTCGCCACCGCCGCGGACACACGAGAGGATCACACCGCGCATGTCCCCCACGCCGTCCAGGAGCTGGAGCCAGGAGGACATCTCCGACCTGTTCGAGCTCGACGAGGAGCACGAACGGCACGCCATGGAGACCGTGGTCGCCTGCATCGGCGAACTCGCGGACCGAGGAGTGGACGTGGAGGACGTCGAGCGGGACATCGACGCGGAGAGCGGCCGGATGGTCGCCGCCGGACTCCGCGTCGAGGGCACCCGTGAACTGCGCGCCCACTTCCCCTCGGTCCCGCTTCCCTGGCTGCGCTCGCGCGCCGACTTCGCCGAGGAGCGGCGTGTCTGGGCGGAGGAGGAGATCATCGAGATGTTCGTCCAGGGAGAGGGGTACGTGGACTGGGCGGAGGCCGTGGAAGCGGGCGTCCGGGTGGCGCGCACCCACGCATGACGGGCCGGCCGTGCCCCCTCGGGGGCAGGGCTCATCGTCGTACGGTGCTCAGTTCCACGCCCCCGTGACCAGCCGCGCCTCGCAGAGGTCCTGTGCGACCTGGGAATGCCTGCGACCCCTGCGTGGTTCACCCATCGAGTCCGCTGGCATGCCCTGGCCAATCCCGGGGTGCCGATCAAGGGAGATTCTCATGGCACGCAGCACTGTGCGTCCCGTCGTCAGGCTGAAGTCGACGGCGGGTACCGGCGTCACCTATGTGACGCGCAAGAACCGTCTGAGCGACCCCGACCGGCTCGTCCTGCGCAAGTACGACCCGGTCGCCGGCCGGCACGTCACCTTCCGCGAGGAACGCTGAAGCGCGCCGCCGCCCTCTCGGGCCGACGGCCACAAGGAGGCACATCTGGGAAAACGGCACCACCTACCCGCTGATCGACGTGGACATCTCGCGGGCGAACCATCCCTTCCACACCGGCACCGCCGTGTGTACCTGAGTACGAGGAGAATCCAGCCATGAAGGTCCGCACGTCCCTGCGCTCACTGAAGTCCAAGCCGGGCGCCCAGCTGGTGCGCCGCCGCGGGGTGGTCTTCGTCGTGAACAAGAAGAACCCCCGTTTCAAGGCCCGCCAGGGCTGACCGGCCTCGACGGGAAGACATGTGCATCGGTGGTACGGGCGGATCGCCGAAATCAGACTGAAGTCCCCCTCCGGCGGGGCGTCCTCCGCCGTACGGCGGAGAGGGTCGGGCTTGGCGGTCGAGGCGCAGGCCGCCCGCCCCGACCAGCATGGTGGACATGACCACAGCATCCACGCCGCCTCCTCTCCGTACCCTCCCACCCGCTCCCCTCTGGGCGCGGCGCGCCGCCCACGCCATCGCCTGGTGCGCGGCACCCTCGGGCCTGTGGCGTCTGGCCATGGCATCGGGTATCTACGTGGGTTACAGCGACAAGGTGTTGCGCGATGCCTACGCCATACCGGGCTGGGGAGTCGCCTACGTGGTCGGCCTGTCGGTCCTGACCGAGCTGGCCGCTCTGTTCCCCCTCCTTCTCGTCCGCGACCGGCCGTCGCGACACCCCCGCGCGATGGCCGGGCTGGCCTGGACGGCTTCGGCCGTGACGATCCTCGTGGCGTTGTCGCAGGTGGTGGTCGCCCTCACCGTGGACAGCCGAACGAACCTCGCGAGCGGCACGCCGCGCACCGTGTGGGCCCTCGTCTACGCTCCGCTCCTCGCCGTACCGGTTCTCCTGACGGCGGTGACCTGGTCGTACGCACGGCGGCAACCTGCCGAGGGGTGGGGAAGCGGCAAGAACGACAGGTAGCGCCACCGCGCCCGACCTGGGCAGACCCGGGCAGACTCGCGCCCGATTCTGGGTGATCTCTTACCGGTGTCTTCACGGTCGCGGACGGTCCGCTGCGTACCGTTGCCGTCGTGGGCGGCTGTCGACCGCGGCAGCCCTCGATCAGGTCTGGGGGAACGGATGACGGCTGGTCGCCGTGCGGTGCTGACCGCCATGGCGGGAGGGCTGCTGGCAGGCTGCGCGGGCTCGAAGACCGGTGGCGGCGCCACCGCCAACTCCTCCGGTCCGGCCGGGACGGACTCGGGCGCGGCACTCCCGGCCACCCCCTCGGCCACGGCCCCCACCACGCGGCCTGCCGTCACCCGCGCGGAGGTCGTGGCCCGCTACGGACGCAGCGCGCCGCACACCTGGGGCTTCGACGCCCCGGGCGTCGTGCACTCCCTGCCGCGCGCGGCACGCGCCATCGCGCTGACCTTCGACGCATGCGGCGGCCCGGGCGGCAGCGGTTACGACCAGGCGCTCATCGATTTCCTCCGCGCACGGCACGTTCCGGCCACGCTGTTCATCAATTCCCGCTGGATCGACGCCAATCCGGCGGTGTTCCAGCGGCTGGCCGCGGACCCGCTGTTCGAGATCGCCAACCACGGCACCCGGCACCGCCCGCTGTCCGTCACCGGCCGCTCCGCGTACGGCATCCCCGGCACCCGGGACGCGGGCGAGGTGTACGACGAGATCGCCGGGAACCAGGCCAAGCTGACCCGCCTGCTGGGCGCCCCGCCGCGCTTCTTCCGGTCCGGCACCGCGTACTGCGACGACATCGCGGCCCGCATCGTCACCGACCTCGGGGAACGCTTCGTCAGCTTCTCCGTCAACGGTGACGGCGGCGCCACCTTCACCGCCGAGCAGGTGCACACCACCGTCGCCTCGGCTCGGGCCGGTTCCATCGTCCTGTGCCACATGAACCACCCCGAGCGCGGCACCGCACGGGGCATCGCAAGCGCCGTCCCGCACTTGCTGGCCCGGGGCCATCGCTTCGTCCGCCTCTCGGACGCCCTGCACCGGACTTGACGTGTGCCACGGAGCGGGGTGGGCGGGCGTACTGAACGTGACCGGCCATCGCGCACGGTGACCGCATCGGCGACAGCGCACTGAACGGCGGGTCGGCCTCGCCTGGCTGCCGTTCGCCGGCCCAGGCTGTCCATGTCACACCACTCGTCACCGCGTCCCCGCCGGATCACAATGTGTCCCACAGGCAGACCTGCCGCCGGGAGGCGTCGTGAGCACATCAGCTGAGCCAAGGGTGTCCGGCCTCGAGGTCCGGTCCATCGACTATGTCCCCCTCGACGAGCGGCACGGCAAGCTCTGGCACCTGGGCCCGCTGTGGTTCATGTCCAACGCCCAGATCGCGACCCTGGCCGTGGGACTCATCAGCATCACCGGGGGCGGCACTCTGATCTGGTCCCTGCTGGCCATCGTCGCCGGCACGGTCATCGGCACCTTCTTCATGGCCTTCCACTCGGCACAGGGACCCCAGCTGGGCCTGCCGCAGATGATCCAGTCGCGCCCCCAGTTCGGTTACGTCGGCGCCCTGCTGGTGTGGCTCTTCGCCTATGTGCAGTACGCGGGTTTCAACGTCTTCAACAGCATCCTCGCCGCCGACTCGCTGCACACCACCCTGCACGGGAGCGTCAAACTCTGGGTGGTCGTGGTCACCGTCGTCGCGCTCGTGATCGCGCTGGTGGGCTACGACATCATCCACAAGGCAGAGCGGGTCCTGACGTACACCTTCCTGGTCGTCTTCGGGATCTTCACCGTCGGTGTCCTCGTCACGCTGCACTATCCGGCGGGCTCCTTCGACCTCGGTGCCTTCAAGTGGACGCCGTTCCTGGCGCAGTTCGGCGTGGTCGCCGGCTACCAGATCAGCTGGGCCATCTACGTCTCGGACTACTCGCGCTATCTCCCGCCGGACGTGACGGTCCGCAAGACCTTCTACTGGACGTATTTCGGCTCCGCGCTCGGCGGCATCTGGCTCATGGTCCTCGGCACGCTGCTCGCCGCCTGGGCCGGCAAGGACTTCGAGACGATCAAGTCGATCAACGCGGCCGGAGACAAGGTGTTCGACGGCTTCGGCGCGATCGTGCTGCTCTTCGCCGCCCTGGGCCTGGTGTCCGTCACCGCGCTGAACATGTACGGCGGTTCGCTGACCCTCATCAGCGGCATCGACTCGTTCAAGCGGGTGCGTCCGACACTGGGCGTACGCCTGCTGACCATCGGTCTGACCGCGGCCCTGTCCCTGGTCGGTGCACTGGCCGCGACCTCCCACTTCCTCGAGAACTTCAACAACTTCCTGCTGCTGGTGCTCTACCTGTTCATCCCGTGGACCGCGGTGAACCTGATGGACTACTACGTGGTGCGCCGCGGGCACTACGCCATCGCGGAGATCTTCAACCCGCACGGCATCTACGGCCGTTGGGGCTGGCACGGCATCATCTCCTACGTGGTCGGCTTCGCCGCCATGGTCCCGTTCTTCTCCGTCGGCACCCTGTACGTGGGTCCCGCCGCCAAGGCGCTGGGCGGAGCCGACATCTCGCTGTTCATCGGCCTTCCCGTCGCCGCGCTCCTGTACTGGTGGCTGACCCGCTCGATCGACGTGGCTGCCGAGACACGCATCGCCCGGGCCGAGGCGGAGGCACTGGAGCAGGCGGCCCACGAGCACCGCGAGCCCTGACGGCTGCTGCCGGGCCGTACGACAGGGGTCGTACGGCCCGGCGACCGACCCGAGGCCGACGAACAACCCCGAGCAGCTGGGCCTGGCCGCGTTCTACGGCGGTCTCGCCCGGTTCGCCACGGGGCTGTTCGCGTTCCGCTGCGGCAATACGTTCATTAGTTCGGGGCGACGGTGTTCTGCTCGTACGCCGCCTTCTGGCTGTCCTGCTGGTGGATCGTCCCGCGCCTGGCGCTCGCCGGTGACACGCACAACGCGCTCGGTCTGTTCCTGCTCGGCTGGATGATCTCCACCGCGCACTGCTCAGCTCCCTCGAAGTCCGCCATTCACCAACGCGCACGACCGGCTCGCCGGACTCCCGGCTTCCGCCGCCGCGCACCCGGCCGGGACAATCCTCGTCATGAACGACGACATGGCTGACGCCCGGAGCCGACTGGCCAGGATCGAGCGGCTGCTGGAGAGCGGCGAACGCGAACTCGTCCCCGCCTGGCGCCGGGCGACCCGTGGTGAGCCGCGCTGGACGGTGACGGCGGTGATCCTCGCGGGCGTAGCCCTGCAGCTGATCCTGCCGCACCGTCTCATCCTGCTCCGTACGGTGTGGACCCTGCCCGCGCTGGAGCTGCTGCTGCTGGCCGGACTGATCGCGGGCAACCCCCGGCGCGTGGAGCCCCGTACCCGCCTGCTGCGGTACCTGGGCCTGACCCTGACCGGCGTCATCAGTCTGGCCAACGGCTGGGCGGCGGTCCGGCTCGTGGGGGACCTGGTGACCGGCAAAGGGGGACAGGGCGCCGTCCCGCTCCTGCTGACCGGTGGTGTCATCTGGGTGACGAACGTGATGGTGTTCGCCCTGTGGTACTGGGAGTGGGACCGGGGCGGACCCATGGCCCGGGTCCAGGGACAGCACCAGTTCCCCGACTTCCTCTTCGTCCAGATGCAGAGCCCGGAGCTGGCCCCGCCGGACTGGGAACCGGCGTTCCTGGACTACCTCTACCTCTCCTTCACCAACGCCACCGCCTTCAGCCCGACCGACGTCATGCCGCTGTCCCGCTGGTCCAAGATGCTCATGATGCTGCAGTCCTCGGTGTCCCTGGTGACCGTGGTCCTCGTGGTCGCCCGGGCGGTCAACATCCTGAAGTAGCTCCAGGAAGCAGATCAGCCGGGCCTGGCGCCGACCTCGCCCGCCTGCCCTGTGGGCCCGACGGCTCCCGGGGACCGGTGTCCCGACCGGGCCGCCGCTGAACTTCCCTCCGCCGAACGCCTGTTGCCGCTCGGCCCCGGAGATCGGCCGACGCATGTCACAGACGGCCGGGCTGTCTCGTCTCAGATCCCGGAGAACGACTCGGGATCGGGAAGGTGAGGGTCATGCGGGTGTTCGTGGCGGGCGGGGCCGGGGTGCTCGGGCGGCGGCTGGTGCCGCGGCTCGTGGCCCGGGGTCACCAGGTGACGGGCACGACGACGAGCGCGGCCAAACTCGGTCTGTGGGCCGCCCTCACCATCAGGCTGCGCACCGAGGGAACCGACCACCTGCTGGCAGCGGCCGAGGCGGCCGGCGTGCCGCGCTTCGTGGCCCAGGGCCACGCCCACTGCAACGGAATCCGCGAGGGCGGGTGGGTGAAGACAGAGGAGCACCCGCTGGAAGTCGGGGACGGCACCGGGTACGCCTCGTGGGTGCATCTCGACGACGCGGCGAGCGCCACCGTCCTCGTCGTCGAGCAGCGGGCGAGGGGCGCCTTCGGCATCGTCGACGACGAACCCGCCCCGGAGAGCGCATGGCAGCCGCATCCGGCGGCGTGCGCGGGGGCCAAGCCTTGGATGCGGGTGCCGAAGTGGCCGGCCCGGCTGCCGGCCGGGGAGGCGGTGGTGACGATGACGACCGAGGGCCGCGGCTTCTCCAACGCCAGGGCCGAGCGCGAACGCCGCCGGCAACTGCGCTGTCCCTCGTGGCGCCAGGGCTTCAGGGAGGGGCTGGCGTGAGCCGGGCCGAGGAATTCGAGGAGCTGCGGCCCCTGCTGTTCTCGATCGCCTACCGCATCCTGGGCAGCGTGGCCGAGGCCGAGGACGCGGTCCAGGAGACCTGGCTGCGCTACGACCTCTCCGCGACCCGGCCGACGTCGACCAGGGCGTTTCTGTCGGCGACGGTCACCCGCATCTCGATCGACGTGCTGCGTTCTGCCCGTGTGCGGCGCGAGGAGTACGTCGGACCGTGGTTCCCCGAGCCGCTGCTCACCGACCCCTACCAGGACCCCGAGCATGCGGCGGAACTGGCCGACTCGCTGTCCATGGCGGCCCTGCTCCTGATGGAGCGGCTCAGCCCGCTCGAACGGGCCGTCTTCGTCCTGCGGGAGGTGTTCGCCTTCGGCTTCCCCGACATCGCCGCGGCCGTAGGACGCTCCGAGGCGGCCTGCCGCCAGCTCGCCGTACGCGCCCGCCGTCACATGGACGCGGGCAGGCCCCGCTTCGCGGCCGACCGGAGGGAACGCGAGGCACTCGCGGAACGGTTCTTCGGCGCCTTGAGGGACGGCGACGTCGACGGGCTCCGGCAACTCCTCGCCGCCGACGTGCAGATGGTCGCGGACAGCGGCGGCAAGGCCCCGCGGTGGGCCGGGGGAATCCACGGCGTCGACCAGATGTGCCAGATGCTCGACCAGCTCCTCTGGCCGTTCCTCCGCATCGGCGGGGTCGTGGAGCCACGCCAGGTCAACGGCCAGCCGGGCGCGGTCTTCCGCGACCGCGACGGCAAGGTGGCCAACATCTGGACTCTCGACATCCTCGACGGGCGGATCCAGGCGATCCGCACGGTCAGCAATCCCGACAAGCTCGCCCACATGGGCCCCGTCGCGGATGCCTGGGCCCTGCTGCGCGAAGCCCAGGAGGCCCGCCGGGACATGGCCGGCCCGGCACCGACAGACCCGGCCACCACACACACGTTCGTACGGGAAGCAGAACGGGAGAATCGGACATGATCAGGATCGGCATCGTCATCGGCAGCACCCGACCCGGCCGCAAGGGCGACCGGGTGGCCGAGTGGGTACGGGACCTCGCGGTCGAACACGCGGGAGACGCGGCGGTCTTCGAGCTCGTGGACCTCAAGGAGCACGCGCTTCCGCTGCTCGACGAAGCGGTCCCGGCGCTCATGGCGCCGGGCGAACGCCCCCACACCAGGCGCTGGGCCGAGCGGATCGGCTCGTACGACGCCTTCATCGTCGTCACCCCCGAATACAACACCGCCCCTCCGGCCAGCCTCACCAACGCCATCGACTACCTCTACGCGGAGTGGGGCGGCAAGCCGGTCGGTTACGTGGGTTACGGCGTCTTCGGCGCGGTCATGGCGGTGCAGAAGCTGCGCGCCCAGGCGGGCGTGCTGCGCATGGCGGACATCGGACCGCAGGTGGCGCTGTCGCTGCGCGAGGACTTCGTGAACCTCACCGACTTCCGTCCGCAGGAGCTGCACGTGCCCGAGGTGCACGGGCTGGTCGACGAGCTGCTGGCATGGGCGCAGGCACTCGCCCCGCTCCGGGCGGCTGCCGCGGCGAGCGCCTGAACGGATGCCGACCGTCCCTCACCGGCCGTAGGTCTCGGCGGTCCCTGGACCGGGGGCCGCCGAGCGCTCGATCCGTGGTGCCGGGTCAGCCGAGGAGCCGGAGCAGAACGGCGGCCTCCGCCCGGAGCTGCGATGCCCGCTCGGCCTGAGCCGGCGCCGTGAACTGTGCTGCGAGCGTGAGCCGTTCGTCGGCTTCGGCGCGCACGATGTCCGTGATGTGCTGTTCGCTCAGCTCGCGCCGGGCAGCCTCGGTGGCGCCGACACCGAGCGGCACCTGCTCGATGGCCGAGCCGCGCAGCTCGGCCGGGCCGACCGGTACCGCCTCGGCGTTGTCCACCGCGGCGAGCGTGGAACGCAGGGCGCTCACCGCGACCTTGTCGCGGGCACGCATCGCTTCCCGCAGGGCTTGACGCATATGAAGGCGCAGAGACATGCCGGCGACCCTATGGTCCGCCCCCGGGACGATCAACGGAATATCCGCCCGGCCGGTTCGCGCAGCCCTCACTGAAGGCGCAGGGTGCCCGGTGCCCGGTGTTCGAAGATCTCGGTCAGCCAGTCGAAGACGGTCGCTCCGTGCCCGCGACGGGCCTCCGCCAGTTCGGCACTCACCTGCGCCCGGTTGGTGGGGTGGCAGCGCGACAGCCTGATCTCCAGCTGGCGGGCCGTCTCCGGATGGCCGAGATGCTCGCGGGACACCTGATGGTCTCGCCATTCCACTACGAAGTCATCGTCGTCCGGAGTGCCGAAGCCACCACTGAGGCAGTCGGCGAAGGCGTCGAGGTTGCTGCCGAAGTAGCCGCCTGGACCGTTCACGGCTTCGCCGATGACGCGCCAGAAGTCTTCCAGGGTCCTGATCCGCGTGCCGTCCAGCACGTAAGTGACCGTCACGGCCCAGAGGTTACGCGCCAGGTCACACACTGCGCCCGGTCGTGTCACATCCTGGCCGGCCGGTTCGTCCTGTGGGTGCAGATGTCCGTACCGGCCTGAAGGGAAGTCGTATGTCAACCGATGAGGAAACCCGTAACAAAGCGACGACCGCGCGTCTTCATGACGCTCTGGGCGCCGGGGATCTGGAGATCCTCTTGAAGATGATCGACGAACTCGTGGCGCCGGACGTGCTGTTCCACGCACCGGTACCGATGGGCATGACGGGGGTGCAGGCGCTCAAGCAGGTGTGGACCGTGCTCTTTCGCGCGTTTCCCGATATTCACGTCACGGTCGAGGATGTGATCGCCGAGGGGGACAAGGTCGTGGCCAGGAACACGGTGACCGGGACCCACCGGGGCGAGTACCGGGGGAGGCCGCCGACCGGCAGGTCCGTCACCTACGGGGAGATCTTCGTCTTCCGTTTCGAGGGCGGCCGGATCGCTGAGATCTGGGGCGTGGTCGACGTCTTCGCGCAGCTGCGCCAGCTGGGGGTTGTCTCGTGAGCGAACCAGCGTCCCGCACGTGTTTCGTGACCGGGACTGCCGAACGACGGCGGCCACACCGTCGATCTCGAGGCGCACGCCGTCACGCACGAGTTGCGTGACGACCGTCGTCCGGGCCGGAAGCCGCGGGCAGTCCGCGAAGAACTCGCGGTAGACCTTGTTGAAGGTCCCGAAGTCGGCCCTGTCCGCGAGGGAGCAGGTGCACTTGACGATCTGATCCTTCCTGCTGCCCGCGGCGACGACGACCGCGACGAGGTTGTGCAGAACCTGCCGGACCTGCGCGGAGAAGCCGTCCGGTATCTCGTGCGTGACGGGGTGGAGCGCGCCCTGACCGGACGTGAACACCAAGTCGCCGACCCTGACGGCCTGGGACAGGGGCGGCTCGGTGCCATCGGGGAAGCGGACGAAGGGGGCGTTGTCGGTGCGGATGCCTTCGATCACGCGGGCATTGTGCTGCGCATGGCCGCCCTCTCGGGAGCGGAAATCCCTTTGCCCGGATTCGCCGCGCCGGCCGACATTGAGACCATGCTCGGATTCGTCAGGACCGACAGCGCAGCCCTCGTTGCATGCCTGGGCGACCCGCGACGCACCACGGCGGCATACCGCGAGCTGCTGCGACGCGGGGAGCACGCGGTGGGCGCCATCCGGGCCGGCCTCCGTGACGGGAACCCCGCCGTCAGGGAGGGCTGCTGCCGGCTACTCGACCACCTGGTCGACACCGACTCGATGGGCGAACTCGTCGCCATGGCCGACGACTCCGACGCCCGCGTCAGGATCGCCGCGTTCCATGCCCTGGCCTGCGACCGGTGCAAGGGCGACACCTGTGCGCCAGGCGCGGACCAGGTCCTCGCGCCCGCGCTGCACCACCTGGCCGCAGACCCCGACCCGCACGTCCGGGCCATGGCTGCCGAGCTCGTCGGCAGGTTCGCCCGCTCCGACGCACGCGCCGCTGCCGCCTTGTTGGCATCCCAGGCCGACGACCCGAGTCCCGCGGTACGGAAGAAGGCGGGCTGGTACGCACCGGGCGGGCCCATCTACGAACGGCGCAGACGCGGTCCGGCGACACCGCCCTCCACGCCCCAGGGGCCGGCGAAGCCACCGGCGGACTCCGCAGGCGGATGAGCCTCGCCCCGCGGTCAGAGACTGGTCAGCAGGTCCTGGAGGGGAGCGGGCGCGCGGCCGGGGGCGAGGGCCTCGACGAGGACGCGGCCGTAGTGGATCTTGCGCCCCTTCTTCGTGCCGAGGAAGCGCCGCAACTGCTGGTGCGAGGTGCGGCTCCGTTGCGCGGGCTGGCGCAGGAAGGTCTGCAGGGCGCGCAGCTCGCCCTCCGCCCGCACGAGCTCCTCCACCCGTGTCACGCCCAGCGCACGGATGAGCTCGTCCTCGAGATCCGCCGCGCAGACGAAGAACCCGTGCCGTGCCGAGCCGGACCCCTCCAAGGCGCGGGCGTAATAGCCACGCTCCGCAGCGTCGCACAGTCCGGTGAGGCGCAGGCCCAGGCCGGGTGGTGGACCGAGGAGGCGGGCGAAGCGCCCCACGCTCATCGCGCCGCCGATGGACAGAACGCAGACGCCTTCGGCCGCCAGGTCGCGGTCGCGGCGCGCGGCCAGAGCCTCGACCGCCGCCACGTCGCTGAGCCCTTCGAGCAGAACAGCGGTCCGGACTGGCAGCCGCGCGGCCAGCTCGCGCGCGGGGTCGCCGGGGCCACCGGCCGCCCACGCGGTGACCGCCTCACGGAACGACCTCATGTCAGCCATGGGATGAGTCTCCGCCCTTGCCGGCCACCGCGGTAGGGAATTTCCCCCGCCGCCGACCGGGCGCCGCACAGTGGGCCCGCGGCGCGCTGCCCGCGAGATCGCCGCACCCGTCAGCTTCGCGTCCCCGGAAGGCCGGTGCGCCATGTGGGCCTGCCCGGCCACGAAGCGCGCGCGGCGATGCCGCGTCGGGGGATACCGGAGTTCCACGCCGACGCTCTGATCGGCGTCGCCCGCGCTTACCGCAACGGCGGTGCTGAGACGACGCCGGGCGAACTCGAGGACTTCACGGCCTCAGTCGCGGGCCGCGAGCGCCTCCAGCATGGCCCGTGCCGTGTCGGACGCGTCGTAGTCCTCGCTCACACCCGGAACCAGGATGATGTCGCCCTCGATGTGCCGGGAGCGCAGGGGCGCGATGGCCTGGTACTCCTCCGAGTCCCACCAGGCGCGTGCCCGGGACATCGACGGGAACCCGATCACGACGACATGCCCGGGCCATGCGCCTTCCTTGACCTCGTGCGAGCTGCCGTGGACGAGGAACCGGCCGCCGTACGGTGCGAAGGTGGCGGTGACGCGCGCGATGTACTCGGCGATCTCCGGATGCGGAGCGGCTTCCTGCAGGTGAGCGATCGCGTAGGCGGTCATGGTGTCCCTCCGTCGGTCGGCTGCATGCTGTCCACGATCTTGCCGCAGGTGCGTTCCGCGGTCGATGACCTTCCGGGTAATCAAGGCGCGGACCGGGACCCGCACCTGTCCGCGGGGTCTGTATCCAGCCACCGCCCGCGTATCCGGCCACCGCCCTGACATGGTGTTTTACAGTGGCTGGCAGCAGGTTTTGGCGATAACACCTGGGAGGAATGCGCGACCATGCCGACTGAAACGCTCGAGTTTCAGGTGGAGGCCCGTCAGCTGCTGCAGCTGATGATCCACTCGGTCTACTCCAACAAGGATGTCTTTCTGCGTGAGCTCGTCTCCAACGCTTCCGACGCGCTGGACAAGCTGCGTCTGGAGAAGCTGCGGGACGACTCGCTGGACGCCGACGTGTCCGATCTACACATCGAGATCGACATCGACAAGGAGGCCCGCACCCTCACCGTTCGGGACAACGGCATCGGGATGTCGTACGACGAGGTCGGGCAGCTCATCGGCACCATCGCCAACTCCGGGACCGCCCAGTTCCTCCAGGAGTTGCGGGAGGCCAAGGACGCCGCCGGTGCGGAGGGGCTCATCGGCCAGTTCGGCGTCGGGTTCTACTCCGGCTTCATGGTGGCGGACGAGGTCACCCTGGTCACCCGGCGCGCCGGCGAGAGCCAGGGCACCCGCTGGACATCCCGCGGCGAGGACACGTACACCCTGGAGCCGGTCGACGACGCGCCGCAGGGCACCTCGGTCACCCTCCACCTCAAGCCCGCCGACCCCGAGAACCAGCTCCACGACTACACCTCCCCATGGAAGATCAGGGAGATCGTCAAGCGCTACTCGGACTTCATCACCTGGCCCGTCCGGATGGTCCCGGAGCAGGGCGAGGGCGACGAGCCGCGCGAACCCGAGACGCTGAACTCGATGAAGGCGCTGTGGGCGCGGTCGCGTGACGAGGTGTCCGACGACGAGTACCACGAGCTGTACAAGCACATCGGGCACGACTGGCGCGACCCGCTGGAGACGATCCGGCTGCAGGCCGAGGGCACCTTCGAGTTCCAGGCCCTGCTGTTCCTCCCCGCGCACGCTCCCCACGACCTGTTCACGCGGGACTTCCGGCGCGGCGTTCAGCTGTACGTCAGGCGCGTCTTCATCATGGACGACTGCGAGGCCCTGCTGCCGCCGTACCTCCGCTTCGTCAAGGGCGTCGTCGACGCGGCCGACCTCTCGCTCAACGTGTCCCGCGAGATCCTCCAGCAGGACCGCCACATCGAGATGATGCGGCGACGGCTGACCAAGAAGGTCCTGTCCACCGTCAAGGACATGATGGCCAAGGACGGGGACCGATACGCCACGTTCTGGCGGGAGTTCGGCACCGTCCTCAAGGAGGGACTGGTCACGGACCCGGACAACCGTGACGCCATCCTCGCCCTCGCCTCGTTCGCGAGCACGCACGACGACACCGAGCCGACCACGCTGAAGAGTTACGTGGAGCGGATGAAGGACGGCCAGGACGACATCTACTACCTGACCGGCGAGTCCCGGCAGAGCATCGAGAACTCCCCGCACATGGAGGCCTTCCGGGACCGGGGGATCGAGGTGCTGCTGCTCACCGACCCCGTCGACGAGGTGTGGGCCGACGCCGTCGGCGAGTACGAGGGCAAGAAGCTGCGGTCCGTCGCCAAGGGGCAGATCGACCTCGACGCCAAGGACGACGACACCTCCGAGGGCGAGCGGGAGAAGCAGACCGAGGACTACGCCGGCCTGCTCGGCTGGATGAAGGAGCAACTGGACGAGGACATCAAGGAGGTGCGCCTGTCCTCCCGTCTCACCGTCTCCCCGGCCTGTGTCGTCTCCGACGCGAACGACCTGACCCCCGCGCTCGAGAACATGTACCGCGCGATGGGCCAGGAGGTGCCCCGCGCCAAGCGGATCCTGGAGCTCAACCCGGACCACCAGCTGGTGAAGGGTCTCAACCAGGCGTACAAGGAGCGCGAGGACCGCACGGAGCTCACCGAGAGCGCGGAACTCCTGCACGGGCTTGCGGTACTCGCCGAGGGCGGCTCGCCGAAGGACCCCGCCCGCTTTGTCAAGCTGATGGCGGCCCGCCTGCAACGCGTCCTGTGACCCGGCACCGCCCGAGTCCGGCGGCCCGTCCCGGGGGAGTGGGGCAGGCCGCCGCGCCCTCGACCTGGGCGGGACTGCTGTCCGGGACGTCGGGCGTCTCTGTTCCGGCGGCCACGGCATCAGCCCGGCCTGCACGAGCTGACTTCGCCTCAGGGTCTCGGATCGGCTCAGCTCGTCAGAGGAGCCGCCGCTCGTCGCCGTCGCAGGTAGCACAGCGCGCTCGCTGTGATGACCAGGGGCCACAGCAGGTACCGGCCCGTCATGACGAGGAGGGCCGCGACCGCGACGAGTGCGAGGAGCGCGCAACGGTGCGGCGGGCTGCCCCGGGGCAGGAGCCGTAGAGCGGCGGCCGTTCCCAGTGTGTACACGGTCACGAACGACCCGGTGGTGAGCAGCACGAGCGGCTGTGGGCCCACGTCGGCGACCGCGGTGGCGGCCAGGGCGAGGCCCGACAGTCCCGTCACCACCGCCAGGCTGCGGCGCGGCACCTCGCCGACGCCGCCGCCCCGGTCGAGCCAGGCGGGCAGCGCGCCGTCGCGACCGAGGGCGGCGCCCAGTCGGGCCGCGCCGGCGAAGTAGGCGTTCATCGCGCCGAGGGTGAGCAGCACGGCGGCGGCTGCGGCCAGCACGTGGACCGTGCCGCCGATGCCCAGGGCGAGCAGTTCGGCCAGCGGGGCGTCGGAGGTGCCGGCGGCCGGGCCGAGCACGAGGACGCTGGTGGCGGCGACCGCGAGGTACAGCACGCCTACGACGGCCACCGCCACGCCGGCCGCGCGGGGCAGGTCGCGCGCCGGACGGCGGAAGTCCGCGGCGAGGTGGGTGATGGCCTCCCAGCCCGCGAAGCTCCACACCAGCAGCGCCGCGGCCGAGCCGATCGCGGGCCAGCCGTGCGGCGCGAACGGATGCAGGTTCCGCAGGCGGGCGTGCGGCAGCGCGGTCAGCACCGCCGTCAGCAACAGCGCGACGAGCAGCACGGCGAGGGCGAGTTGCAGACGGCCGGACACCGTCAGACCGCATCCGTTGGCCACCGCCACCAGGACCAGCAGCACGGCAGCCGTGACCAGCACCGTGCGCCGGCCGCCGCCGAGCGCGGTCGTGACGTACGCCCCGGCGAACATGCCCGCCGCCGGAGCACCGGCGGGCACGGCGAAGTAGAAGCACCAGCCGACCACCGCCGCCGCCCGTGCGCCGAAGGCATGCCGGACGTAGGTGGAGACGCCGCCGCCGTCCGGGTACCGGGCACCCAGCGCGGCGAACGTGGCCGCGAGCGGCACCGACAGCAGGACCAGCCCGAGCCAGGCGAGCAGTGAGGCGGGCCCGGCCGCCCGGGTGGCCAGCGCGGGAAGGGCGATCACACCGGTGCCCAGGACCGCGCCGACGTACAGCGCCGCCCCCTGCCACACGGTCAGACTCCCGGCGGGCCGAGCCGGCAGGTCCACCGGGGCCGGAGCCCTGGTCATGCCGAGGCCGCCCCGGTCCGGCGGAAGTCCATGGTCCAGTTGGTCTCCCAGCTTCGCCCGCCGTCGGTGGAGAAGGCCTGCTCCCAGTGAGCCGTCCCCGGCGTGATGTGCGACCAGATGAAACGGCACCGCACCGGGGTGCCCTCGTGGGCGTCGTCCCCGTGGAACTCGCCCCTGCCGTGCGCGTCGAACCGGCCCACCACAGGCGGTTGCAGCAGTCCCGTACGGCTGCTCACCCAGTTCAGCGACCACTCCTTGCGGCCGGGGTCGTACAGGCGCAGCGTCAGGCCGGCGAAGCCCTTGGTCGGGAAGCTGATCTCGTCGAGGTTGGCGGCCCCGCCGAACAGAGTGCCGTGACAGACCACGGTGGCCGGGAACTCGTCCCACTCGGCGCTCCCGGTCAGCGGTGCGACCAGCCTGCGGTTCGTCACCTCCCAGGTGCCCACCAGGAAGTCGAAGTCCCCGACACCGGGCTCGCGGGTGCTTGCGTTGCTCATCTGCTCATGTCCTTTGCCGTGTCCGTCCGTACGTGGGGCGCACGCCCGGCCGGGAAAGTAGCCCGGCTTTCCTGACATCCACTGTCAGTGGAGTACGGCAGACTTCTGTCATGCGTGCGAGCCGACTGCTGTCCGTCCTGTTGCTGCTCCAGACCCGCGGCCGGATGACCGCCCAGCAGGTCGCCGACGCACTGGAGGTGTCCGTCCGCACGGTGTACCGGGACATGGAGTCGCTCTCCGCGGCCGGCGTCCCGGTCTACGGCGACCCCGGTCACGACGGCGGCTACCGACTGCTCGACGGCTTCCGCACCCGCCTGACCGGACTGACCCGCGACGAGGCGGAGGCACTCTGGCTGTCCGGACTGCCCGGGCCCGCCGCGGACCTCGGGCTCGGGACCGTACTGGCCACCGCCCAGCTCAAGCTGGCGGCCGCCCTGCCCGAGGAACTGCGCGACCGGACCGGTGAGATACGGCAGCGGTTCCACCTGGACCCCTCCGGCTGGTACGCCGCATCCGACCCGACCCCGCACCTGGCCGCCGTCACCGACGCGGTGTGGCGCAGGCGCCGTATCCGCCTCCGCTACCGGCGCTGGAAGGCTCCCCAGGAGGTGACCCGGACACTGGACCCCTACGGGCTGGTGCTCAAGTCCGGCCGCTGGTACCTGGTGGCGGCTCTCCGGGAAGCCATCCGTACCTACCGCGTCTCCCAGATCCTCCGGATCCAGGTGCTGCAGGACGGCTTCGAGCGCCCCCATGACTTCGACCTGGCCGCACACTGGCAGACCTACCTGGCCGACTTCGACGCCCGTCGGCTCCGGGGCGAAGCGGTCGTACGACTCACACCACGGATCCTGGCGCAGCTGCCCGACCTCATGGAACCGGCAGTGGCCCGTGCCGCCCAGGACACCGCCGGGCCGCCGGGGCCCGACGGACGGGTCCAGGCCGTCATCCCCATCGAGTCCGCGGAACACGCCGTCGGCATGCTGCTACGGCTCGGAGCGGAGGCGGAGGTCGTGGCGCCCGCCGGACTGCGGGCGCTGATGACACAGACGATCAGCGCCCTGGCAGACACCTACCGGCACCCGCTGGACACACACGAAGCGTCACCTAGAGTAGGCATCCAGAGATAGAAAATTGGTCCAATTGTTCTTGGGGGCTTTCCGTGGCAGAGGCGGAGGCTGACGAGCACCTCATCCGTGAGGCAGAGAAGATCGCCGTGGCGTTGGGGCGCATGTTCCCGGGTCTGTGCGAGGTGGTGCTGCACGACCTGCGGGATCCCGAGCATGCGATCCGGGCGATCGAGAACAGCCTCTCCGGCCGTCGGGTCGGGGACTCCACCACGGAACTGGGCCTGGCCCGCATCGAGGACCCCAACTACCCCGGTGTCATTCAGAACTACCCCAACCAGTTCCCTGACGGCCGCCCCGCGAAGAGCACGTCCATCGGCATCAAGAACGCCGCGGGAGAGTACATCGCGGCTCTCTGCCTGAACCTGGACGTGTCCGTGCTGTCGCCGGTGACCCTCGCCCTGTCCAACCTGGTGGCCACGGACACCGAACACCGCGAGCAGCCCCTGGAGACCCTTCGGGACCGCACCGCCCGTGAGCTGCGTCAGGCGGTGGAGGCACACGCCGCGGAGCGCGCGGCGACGCCCCGGTCGCTGAGCCGCGAGGACAAGAAGGCGCTCGTACGGCAGTTGCAGCGGGACGGCTACTTCGACTCGCGGGATGCCGCACAGACCATCGCCGACCTGCTGGGTGTGTCCCGGGCGACCGTCTACAACTATGCCAAGTAGGAGCACCCTTCTGTGCGTCCCTCCTGTGAACACCCGGGAGAACACCGGCTCACCCACGAACGGGAGGCGGACCTGCCGGGCATGCCGGCCTGGAAGGCCGGTGGCAGAGGCTAGGAGGCCGACAGGGGCCGGAATCCGGACCGGCACCCTCATCACCGGAGCAAGCCGGCGCGTGCCCGATACCTGCGAACGACGAGCGGCGAGAGCTGCCTGCTTCCGCGCCGCGAACCGCCGGACATCCACGGTGTGGGTGATGGCCGCGCGTGAGGTGTACGCGGTGCGCACCGCGTCCGCGTCGAACCGCAGCGGGATCCCCAGCACCCGCACCAGCTTCTCCAGGCGCGCCACCCGACCGCGCGGGATGGTCGCCTCCAGCACACGCGGCACCGGCGAGCTCGGCGGCACGCTTGCCGACCTCGTGCACCCTGACGGGGTCGCGGTGGCCGTGGCCGCCCCGTGCGTCGTAGCTGAGGAGCAGGTCCACGCACCGTGGCCGCCGTCCGCATGTCCCAGAGGTGCCACACGCTGCACGCCCAGCACGACAGCACTCGCCCGCAGCTCGTCCAGCCGCGGCGCTCCGCCCTCGAGCACGGCGTCCATGAGCCCGTCCGTGGCGACCACGATCACCACACGATGTCCCTCGGCCGCGGCCCGCGCGAGCGTGCCATGGGGCCGTCCTGGACCACGCACCCCTCCGACGGTCCGTGAACAACCACTGGTACAGATCGCGCGGGATCGTCGGCCCCGGGAACCGGCAGGGCGTGCGGCGCCCCTGGAAACGTCGTCGCGCCATGATCGGCAACGTTCTATCCTGCCGGGATGATCAAGCCGATTGAGCTCGTCATATTCGACTGCGACGGCGTGCTGGTCGACAGTGAGCGGATCGCGGCGCGCGTCCAGGTCACCCTCGGAGCGGAGTTGGGCTGGCCGCTCACCGAGGGTGAGGTCGTCGACCGCTTCATCGGGCGCTCGCACGCCGCCATCCGCGAGCAGGTCGCTGCCCGGCTCGGCGAGAAGACCGCGACGGTCTGGTCGGAGCGGTTCGAACAGCTCCACCGTGAGGCCGTGGACGCCGAACTCGCCCCCGTCGACGGACTGCCCGAGGCGCTGGCTGCGATTGCTCTGCCGGTCTGCGTGGCCTCCAGCGGCTCCCATGACAAGATGCGCCACACGCTCGGTCGTACCGGGCTCTACGACCGTTTCGCGGGCCGCATCTACAGTGCCACCGAAGTCGCCCATGGCAAGCCTGCCCCCGACCTGTTCCTGCACGCCGCCCGGCACATGGGGGTCGATCCCGTCGCCTGCGTGGTGGTCGAGGACAGCCGGCCCGGCGTCCTGGCAGCCCGCGCGGCCGGCATGCGTGCCTTCGGATACGCCGGCGGGCTCACCCCGCCCGAACGACTCGAAGGCCCTGGTACCACCGTCTTCCACGACATGCGCAAACTGCCCGCACTCATCGCCGAGCAGCAGTGAATGCTCGACGAACGAGCAGAGCCATGACCGTGGTCACTGCCCGGTCATGCCCTCGGCGAGGCACCGTCCCTCGTCCAACCGGAAGCCGAGATAGGTCCAGGACACGCCCGGGCGGCCATGCGGGTCCTCCCGCTGGGCGTGGTGGAGGACGTCCAGGCCGTGCCCGCGGGCGAGGTCGATCGTCTCCTGCGCGGTGATGGGGAACATGCGGCGGCCCGTCGGCACCGGGCCGTGGCGCAGGGAGAGGATGATCCGGCCGCCGGTCGCGAGCAGGCCCGCCAGACGGGCCATCCCGAGCTCGCGCTGCTGTTCATCGAGATGCATCCAGACCGCGGTGAGCAGGATCAGGTCGAAGCGGCTCCCCGCTGCGAACAGGCCGGGGAGTTCGGGCAGCGCGTCATCGGTCCACTCGATCCGCCGGCCGGCATGAAGGCGCCGGCCCAACGAGCGCAGCTCGGTGGTGGGTTCGGCGGCGACGACCCGATGCCCCTGGGCAGCCAGCGCCGCCGCGTCACGCCCGCTGCCCGCCCCGACGTCCAGCACCCTGCTCGGCCGGGAGGGGAACAGATGCAGCACTTCGCGGTGCACCTCGGCGAAGGTCACACTCTCGTACTGCTCGGCCAACGCCTCGGCCGCCTCCCCGTATCCGGCAGTGCTGGCCATCCCCTGCAACTGCTCGCCGGTCGCGTCACTGCTCATGTCCCGGGACCCTACGGCTCCTTGGGACCGATCGCCACGTCGAGGATTCCGAGATCCGTCGAGATCGTTCCCACCGATAACCGCTGTGCCGCCGCGGCCCACGAACGACAGACTGCGGGCATGGAATTCTTCTGCTACCACCGCGATCGGCCAGGCTCCCTGGCGCTGCGCAGGGAACTGCTGGAAGCGCACTGGTCCTACATGGACCGGTTCGACAAACAGATGATCGCCCGCGGTCCGACCCTCACCGGCGACGGCGAAGTGCCCACCGGCAGCCTGCACATCGTCGACCTGCCGCATCCCGCCGCCGCCCGCGCATTCGCCTTCGACGAACCCGGCTACCAGGCCGGTGTCTACCGTGACGTGCTGCTGCGCCGATGGCGCAACATGCTCGGGCGTACCATGTGGGACTTTCCCGGCGGGCGGACCGGCGGCCGACGATACCTCGTGCTCGGCCTCGGCCAGGGACAGGCCGCCGACCTCGCCGTGCCCACAGACCGGGACGAGCTGATCGCATACGGGCCACTGCTGTCCGACGACGGCAGCACCTGGCTGGGTACGGCAGCGCTGGTCCGGGCACCGGCCCCGGAGACGGCACGCGCCGTGCTGACCGCGGACCGGTACGCCGGCATCGAGGTCCACGACTGGCAGTTCGGCGGACGGCAATGATCGACCGTCGCTGAGGTGGTGACCACCGCTCGCCCGGGCTGGGACCGCCGTCGGCGAGTGACCGGCCCGGGCGGCGCCCGCTTCGCCCGTTCCCGCCCGCGCACCTCGGCGGTCGTCCTGTCGGACACACCTGGCGCAGGACCGTTCCCTCACGTGAAGACGGCCGCCTGAGTGCCAGTCAGGAGGCGGAAGTCTTTGCCCGTGCCCATGCGTTTCTTGGGCTGAACGCGATGTGACGGTCTGCTTGCGTACATGTTCCGCCCCTCGGATGTCGGTGCACGACTCGCACCCGCTCGCCTGCTCGACACAGTTCCGAGGAGAAACCATGTCCAGACGTCCGGCCCACCCCGCGCGTTCCGTCACGGCGGCTGCGGCCGTGCTGGCCGCGGTCGGCGCGCTGACCGCCGCCGCCGCGCCCGGCCCGGCGCACGCCTCCGCACACCCGCGTCCGGCCGCCCGGCATGTCCTGCTGCTGTCCGTCGACGGTCTGCACCAGTCCGACCTGGCCTGGTACATCGCCCGTCACCCCCAGTCGGCGCTCGCCCGGCTCGCCGCCGGCGGCGTGCAGTACACCCACGCGGCGACCACCAACCCGTCCGACTCCTTCCCCGGCATGGTCGGCCAGCTCACGGGCGGCAACCCGGGCACCACGGGCGTCTACTACGACGACACCTACAGCTCCGCCCTCCTGCCGGCCGGTACGACCCGGTGCACCGGCGCCAAGCCCGGCACCGAGGTCGACCTGACCGAGGATCTCGACAAGAACCAGGACTCCCTCGACGCCGGCCAGGGCCTGAGCGGTCTGCCCGGCAGCATCCTGCAGATGACCGGCGACCCCGCCCGCCTCATCGACCCGTCGAAGCTTCCGGTCGACCCGAAGACCTGCACACCGCTGTACCCCCACTCCTACCTGCGGGTGAACACCGTCTTCGACGTGGTCCGCACGGCCGGCCTGCGCACCGCGTGGTCCGACAAGCACGCCGCCTACGACATCCTCAACGGCCCCTCCGGCAAGGGCATCCAGGACCTGTTCACGCCCGAGATCAACAGCAAGGCCATCGGCTACGCGGCGGGCGACTGGACGAAGGACAACGCCGCGACCGAGCAGTACGACGGGTACAAGGCACAGGCCGTGCTCAACGAGATCGACGGCTACGACCACAGCCGTACCCACAAGGTCGGCACCCCGGCGGTCTTCGGCATGAACTTCCAGTCCGTCTCGACCGCCCAGAAGCTGCCCACCTCCGACGGTCTGACGGGCGGTTACCAGCAGAAGGGCGTGCCCGGACCCCTGGTGGTGAAGAACCTCGACTTCGTGGACCGGCAGGTCGGCGCCTTCCTCACCGAACTCCGCAACCGGCACCTCGCCGACAGCACCACCGTCATCCTGTCCGCCAAGCACGGACAGTCGCCGACCGACCCCAAGGCGCTGACCCGCATCGACGACGGCCCGTTGCTCGACGGCCTCAACTCGGCCTGGAAGGCCGCCCATCCGGGCTCCGGCGACCTCGTGGCCCACGCGGTGGACGACGACGCCATGCTGATCTGGCTCACCGACCGCTCGCAGGCCGCCGCCGACTTCGCCAAGGCCTACCTGCTCGCCCAGTCCGGCACGGGCAACGACATCGACGGCAAGGCCCGCCCGTTCACCGCGAGCGGTCTGCAGACCCTGTACGCGGGTGCGGACGCCGCCCGGTACTTCCACGCCCGGCCGGGCGACTCCCGCGTGCCCGACCTGGTCGGCGTCACCCAGTACGGCGTCGTCTACACCGGCGGCAAGGGCAAGATCGCCGAGCACGGGGGTGCCCACGCCGACGACCTCGATGTCCCGCTCGTCGTCTCGGGCGCCGACACCCCGCACGGCGTGCGCGTCGCCGGACCCGTGCACACCACCCAGATCGCGCCGACGATCCTGCGGCTGCTGGGCTTCGACCCGCGGGACCTGGACGCCGTCCGCATCGAACACACCCGGGCCCTGCCCGTGCGTTGACCTTCGCATCCCACGTCACTCATGCGGCTGCTCCGGTCGGCGCAGCGTTCGTCACTCACTTTCGGGTGGCCGCATGAGCGGCGGGCCGGCTCCGGGCTCGCCCGGCAGGAGACACAAGGCTGATACATCGGCAAAATCTGTCATTCGGGATGTAAACGGGCATTGCACGAGAAAGTCATGGATTGTTGCTGGATCCGTAATGCCATGTGTGTGAGCGGCGCAAAGCCGGGCGAGGGTTGCAGGGTGTGGCCGTGCGGCCGACCGGCCGCCTACCCGCGCATTCTCGCGAAGGGGGACACTGTGTCCGCTTCTTCTTCCGTCCGCTGTATGACCGCAGCCGCGGCCGTGGCCGCCGCCATGGTCGGCGCCATGGCGCTCCCGGCCGCGGCCGCCGGTCACCAACCGGGCCGTATGCACCGGGCGGTGGTGCACATCAGCGGCGTACAGCACGCCTGGCAGGGCCGGGAGGACCGTGCCAACCGCTCGCTGAACAAGCAGTGGGTGGACATCACGAACGACTCCCGCCGGGCGATGAACCTGGACAGCTGGGCCCTGGCCGACCGGGACGGCCGCACCTACACCTTCCATCACGTGTGGCTCGCGGGCCGTGCCACCGTCCGTGTCCACACCGGGGTCGGCCGGGACAGCAGGACCGACCTGTACCAGGACCGCCGTACGCGCGTGTGGGACGTCAACGCCGACACCGCGACCCTGCGCGACGCCCGCGGCCGCCTCGTCGACGCCTTCTCCTGGGGCCGCAGCCACCGCGCCGGGGACATGGACCGCCGCGCCGAGGACGTGAACCGCCGCGCCGCGGACATGGGCCGCCACGACGGGGCCGGATGGCACCACACCGGCCTCCGCCACCACGGCGCCGGTCCCCGCCGTCACGACGTCGACCACTACCTCCACGGCGGCGTCCACTACCTCCACAACGTCGCCGACCACCACCACGGCGACCACGCGGACAGCCACCGCCGCTGACCCGCCGGCCCGCGGCTCGCACCTCCGGCGCACCACCACTCCCGGCACACCTACGCGGGTCCAGCCCCGGGCGGCCTCCTCGCCGACCGGGGCCGGACCCCTGCCAGCCACCGGCGGCATCGTGCTCACACCCTCCTCCCGCTCCCTGCGCGGCGGGTGTAACTCCCGCTGATCAGGTGCGGAGACACCTCCGTAATCAGCGTTTCGCCAGCTTGTTCGCCAGGTACTGCGCCGAGTTCGGGATCCGGGCCGGGGCACAGGGGTGGGCCGACCTGCTGGGGCGCCTGCAATCCCGCATGTACTCCATATCCTCCAGCCCCCTCACGGACCCCCACCTGGTGTCGCTGACCGTCTCCGTCGTCCGCTACGAGAACCTGGCCGGCCGGCCACGCCAGGGCGTCTGCTCGCCCTTTCTCGCCGACGCCGAGCCCGGCGCCCCGGTGCCGGTCCGGGTCCAGCGGGCACCGCACTTCCGTCCGCCCGCCGACCCCGCCACACCGGCGGTGATGGTGGGCCCCGGCACGGGCATCGCGCCGTTCATCGGCTTCCTGGAGGAACGCCGGGCCCGCGGCCACCGCGCCCCGAACTGGCTGTTCTTCGGCGAACAGCACCGCGCGACGGACTTCTACTACGAGGAGGAGCTGAGCGCGTTCCTGGCCGAGGGCACGCTCGCCCGCCTGGACACCGCCTTCTCCCGCGACCAGCGCACCAAGGCCTACGTACAGGACCGGATGCGCGAGAACGGGCCCCTGCTGTGGGCCTGGCTCCGCGACGGCGCCCACTTCTACGTCTGCGACGACGCCTCCCGCATGGCCAAGGACGTCGACCGGGCCCTCCGCGAGATCGCCACCGTCCACGGCGGCCTGGACGAGGCGGAGGCGGCGGCGTACGTCAAACAGCTCGGAGCCGAGAAGCGGTACGTGCGGGACGTGTACTGACCCGGCCCGCACGCGTACTGACCCGGCCCGTACGGGACGGACCCAGCCCGTGCGAGGAGAGCCCGGCCCGTATGAGCGCCGGTCCCGCTCGATCCCCGGATTTCACCCGCGGGTGCAGCACCCCGATGCCCGCCTCGGAGCCGCGGGGGACTAGCGTCTTCCCGTCACGGATCCGAGCCGGTTCTTCCGTGTCGAGCCGAAGGAGGACGATCTGCATGGATGGTCACGCGATGACCGAACTGTCGGCGGGCCAGCTTCCCGAGCTGACCACGGGACGTCTGCTGTCCACATGGCAGCTGGACGTTCCCGCGCTGTTGGTGGTCATCGCCCTGGGCGCGCTGTACGGCTGGGGCGTCGCGCGGCTGCGCAGGCGCGGTGCGCCCTGGCCGCCCGCCCGGGTCGTCGCGTTCGCGCTGCTCGGGCTGGGCGCGCTGGTGGTGGCCACGATGTCCGCCCTCGCCGTCTACGACCATGTGCTGTTCTGGCCCGCCGCCGTGCAGAACATCCTCCTCGACCTCGTCGCCCCCCTGGGCCTGGCCCTCGGCGATCCGCTGCGGCTCGCCGTCGAGGCGCTGCCGGAGGGCGCCGCCGGACGAGTGCGCCGGGCCATGACCGGCCGCCTGGTGCGCGTGCTGACGTTCCCGCTGGTCAGCACGGCTCTGGTGCTCGGCACCGAGCTGACGGTGTACTTCACGCCGTACTTCGAGACCGCCCTGCGCGTGGGCTGGCTGCACGAGCTGATGTATCTGCACCTGCTCGCGGCCGGCAGCCTGTTCGTCGTGCCGGTGCTGACCCACGAAGAGGCGCTGCCCGCCTGGTGCACCCACCCGGTGCGAGCTGCGCTGGTGTTCCTGGACGGGATCGTCGACGCGGTCCCGGGGATCGTGGTGATGACGCACAGCACGCTGATCGCCGGCGCCTGGTACCTGCACCACGCACCGACCTGGTCTCCGGACGTCCAGCGCGACCAGCAGATCGGCGGCGGCGCGATGCTCAGCATCGCCGAGCTGGTCGCCTTGCCCTTCCTGCTGGCGCTCCTGTTCCAGTGGGCACGAGCGGAGCGGGTCCAGACCGCCGCCCTCGACCGCCGCCTGGACGCGGAACTCGCTCCCGTCACGGCACCTGCCCCCGTGCAGGGGCAGGAAGCCGCTCCCGAACGGGTACGCCCCTGGTGGGAGACCGAACAGAACGAGGTGGCCGCGAGGATCCGGAGCCAGCACCGGGAGGACTGAGCCGGGCGTGATCACGTGTGCATGGTTCAAGTGTTCTGTCATGGGCCGGAAGTCTGCAGAAGGAGTAGAATATTCATCGCATGGTGAATTAATGGCCTCGTGAAGGGCAGAACCGCCATGGAACAGACCACGTGCTGCGTAGTGGGAGGCGGCCCCGCCGGCATGGTGCTCGCTCTGCTGCTGGCCCGCTCCGGTGTTCCGGTGACGGTGCTGGAGAAGCACGGCGACTTCCTCCGGGACTTCCGGGGCGACACCGTCCACCCCTCCACCCTGGCGCTGCTGGACGACCTCGGTCTGGCCGAGCGCTTCGCCGAGCTGCCGCAACGCCGGGTCCGCACCGTCCAGTTGCCGATCGGAACCGACGGCTCGGCGGTCACGGTCGGGGACCTCTCGGTCCTGCCCGGTCCGTACAACTACGTGGCGATGGTGCCCCAGTGGGACCTGCTGGACCTGCTCGCGGACGAGGCCCGGCGTGAGCCGTCCTTCGAGCTGCGGATGAACACGGAAGCGACCGGCTTCCTGATCGAGTCCGGACGGGTGAACGGAGTGCGGTACCGCACCACCGACGGCCGCACGGGCGAGTTGCGCGCCCTGCTCACCGTCGCCTGCGACGGCCGCGGATCACTGGCCCGTTCCCGCCCGGAACTGGGCCTGCGCCGCTTCCCCTGCCCGATGGACGCCTGGTGGTTCCGGCTGCCGCGCCGGGACAGCGACCCGCAAGGGCTCTACGGCAGCGCCGGTGACCGCTTCCTCACCGCGATGATCGACCGCGGCGACTACTGGCAGTGCGCCGGACTCATTCCCAAGGGCACCGACAGCCGGCGCCGCGCCGCCGGCCTCGACCGCTTCCTGGCCGACTTCACGGCGGCCGTCCCCTGGATCGCCGACCGCGTGCACGCCCTGCGCTCGTGGGACGAGGTCAAGCTCCTCGACGTACGCCTGGACCGCCTGCGTCGCTGGCACCGCCCCGGCCTGCTGTGCATCGGTGACGCCGCGCACGCGATGTCCCCGGTCTTCGGCATCGGCATCAACCTCGCCGTCCAGGACGCCGTGGCCGCCGCCCGCTACCTCACCGAACCCCTGCGCCGCGGGACGGTACGCCCACGGGACGTACGCCGCCTGCAGCGCCGCCGCCGTCCCACCACGGTCGCCACACAGACCCTCCAGCGGGTGGCCCACGCCCGCGTCATCGCGCCCGTCCTGCAGGGCCGGCCACCCCTCGGACGTGACAAGAGGGCCCGGCGCACGGCACGCCTGCTCGCCGAGTCACGGTGGCTGCGCCGGCTGCCCGCGTACTTCATCGGCTACGGCGCGCTCAAGGAACGGCCACCCGGCTCGGCCGTCCGCCGGGCACGGCCGGGCGTCGCAGCACCGCCCGGCGAGACGGGCACCGCCGCCGGGGTGTCCCCTTGAAATGGCCGCGACCGACATTGCCGGGACGTCCCTGTCCTGTCGGCGCCTGCTTGTTCGTCGTGACAGTAGACAGGCAAGGACGACCAAGGAGGACACCATGAAGTACGTACTGCTGCTGACCCGTGGCGCCTGGCAGGAAGAGGGCTCCGACCAGGAGCGCGGCGAGGTCTACGGCCGGCTCGTGGAATGGTTCGCCAAGCACCGCGCCGACGGGACGATCGTCGACGCCCAGCAACTCCGCGAGCCCGACACCGCGACGACGGTCGTGGTCGAGCAGGGCCGCTCCACCATGATCGACCGCCCGCTGCTGGAGGCCAAGGAGGCGATCGGCGGGTACGCGGTCGTCGAGGTGCCCGACCTGGACGCCGCCCTGGAACTGGCGGCGAGCTTCCCGGTGCCCGACGGCAAGGTGGAGGTGCGACCGATTGTCGAGCGCTGACCCGGCGGGCGCCCGGGACACCCGGTCGCTGATCGAGCGGGTCTTCCGCGAGGAGGCGGGCCGGCTGACCGCCAGCCTGGTCCGCCTCCTGGGCGACTTCGACCTGGCCGAGGAGATGGTCAGCGAAGCCGTCGTCGAGGCGCTGCGGCGCTGGCCGAGTTCCGGCCCGCCCAGCCGGCCCGGAGCCTGGCTCCTGACCTGCGCACGCAACAGGGCCCTGGACCGTATCCGCCGCGAGGCCCGCTTCCAGGACCGGCTGCCACAGCTGGCCGCCCGCATCGAGGCCCTGCCCGAGACGGCCGAGCGCGAGCCCGACGACCGCCTCCGGCTCATCTTCACCTGCTGCCATCCGGCCCTGGACCCGGACGCCCAGGTCGCGCTGACCCTGCGCGCCGTCGTGGGCTTGACGACCGCCGAGATCGCGCGGGCGTTCATGGTGCCCGAAGCCACCCTCGCCAAGCGGATCACCCGGGCCAAGCAGAAGATCGCCACCGCCGGCATCCCCTACCGCGCGCCCGAGCCCGAGGAGCGCGCCGCACGGCTGCCCCAGGTCATGCGCGTGGTCTACCTCGTCCTCAACGAGGGCTGCTTCACCACCGGAGGGGACCTGGGCGTCCGGCGCGAACTGGTCGACGACGCCGAATGGCTCGCCGCCCTCCTCGCCGGCTCACTGCCCCGCGAACCGGAACCCCTGGCCCTGCTCGCCCTCATCCGCCTGCACGCGGCCCGCTGGTCCGCCCGCCTGGACACCGCGGGACGGCTGATTCCGCTCCCCGACCAGGACCGCACCCGATGGGACAGGCGGCGCATCCGCAGCGCCACCGCCCTCCTCGAGCGGGCCGCCGCGCTCGGCAGGCCGGGCCCGTACCAGATCGAGGCCGCCATCGCCGCCGTACACTGCGAGGCACCCGACTGGAAAGCCACCGACTGGCCCCAACTCCTGCGCCTGTACGACATGTTGCTGGCCGTCGATCCCTCGCCGGTGGTACGCCTGAACCGTGCCGTCGTGATCAGCCACACCGACGGGCCGGCCGCCGCACTGGCCCAAGTCGAAGCACTCGCCGACCAGTTGGGCCGCTACCACCTGTTCCACGCCACCCGGGCCGCACTCCTGCGCGACCTCGGCCGCGACCAGGAAGCCGCCGAGGCCGACCGACAGGCCCTTGGCCTCACCACCAACCCGGCCGAACGCTCGCTGCTCACGGCCCGTCTGGCGCCGTAGACGCAGGACGGTCGTCCGGCGGGCGTCGGCGCCCAGACGGGAACCTGCTGGAGGCGCGGCAGACGACCGATGTCGTGCTGTCCGGCCGGACTGCTGGGCTTCCGCGCACTCCGCTCACCGGACGGCTCGCCGACCGGTACACCCCGGCCACGGTGATGATCACCGGCAGCACCGCGCTGCTCCTCGCACGGGACCGTCCCCGACATCATCTGCTGGCACGAACTGCAGGGCAGCGCCGACATCGCCACGCACGTGGCCGCGTACCGTTCGCTGGAGTCGAGCCTCGGCATCAGCCCCCGCCCGATCGCCATCGAGGAGTACGGCACCACCAGCGAGGTCGGCGTGCCCGGACCGCTCGTCGGCTACATGGCCAAGTTCGAGCGCGCGGGCGTCCACGACGCCGAACTGGCATTCTGGAACCACTACGGCACCCTCGGCGACACCCTCACCGACACCGGCGGCGCACCGAACGGTGCGTACTGGCTGTACAAGTGGTACGGCGACATGTCCGGCGACATGCTCGTGACCACGCCCCCGGCCCGGACGGGCATCGACGGCATCGCCTCCCGCAACAGCTCCGCCGACCGGATCAGCGTGATAGCGGGCGGCTGCACCGGCTCCTGCGCGGTCACCGTCAACGGCCTCAACGCTCTGTCGGCCTTCCGCGGCAACACGGTGCACGTGAAGCTGGAGTACATCCCGTCCAAGGGCCGTACGACGGCCAGCGGCACATCCACCTCGCTGGCAGGGCGCTACCAGATCACCAACAAGAACAGCGGTCTGGCCCTGGACACCCAGAACGCGGGCACCGCGCAGGGCGCGCCCGTCGTCCAGGCGGCCTCGGCCGGCGGCACCGACCAGAACTGGACCCTGGTGGCGGCGGGTTCGGGCCTCTACAAGATCGTGAACCAGGAAACCGGCCTGTTGCTCGGCATCCAGAACATGAGCACGGCCGACGGCGGCACGGCCCTGGTCTGGGGCGACAACGGAACCGCCGACCACCTATGGCAGCTCGTCCCGTCCGGTGACGGCTACTACAAGATCGCCGACTACAACAGCGGGCTGCTGCTCGGTGTCGACAAGATGAGCACGTCCCCCGGCGCCCAGGTCCTCCAGTGGGGCGACAACGGCACCGCCGACCCCCTGTGGAAGCTGACCTCGCGCTGAGGCCGGACCCAGAGACGAGTACGCCCCCCGGATGTCGGCCGGGGGCGTACTTGGCCTGGCGCGGCGTGCCTCACCTGGGAGCGGCGTACTTCACTTGGGGGTGGCGGGACCGGGCGGCAGGTGGACCGTCATGATCAGGTGGCAGGTCTCGGTGCCCGCGCCGCGGTAGGTGTGCGGGGTGTCGCCGTCGAACGTGGCGGTCTGGCCCGCCGCGACGGTGTGTTCCGCGCCGTCGACGATCAGGGTCATGCGGCCCGAGGTGACGCTGACGGTCTCCACGACCCCCGCCTGGTGGGGGTGGCTGGGATATTCCTCGCCCGGTTCCAGCCGCCAGCGCCAGACCTCGACCGGGGCGGGACCGGAGGTGGTCAGCATGAGGCGGGCCTCGCTGCCGCGTTCTCCGGTCCACAAGGGGGCGACGGCGTCACCGGACACGACGCGGACGCGGCCTTCGGGCGGCCCCTGCATCAGCGCGGACACCGAGATGCCGAGGGTGTCGGCCAGCCGGACCAGGGTGGCCAGGTTGGGGTTGCCCTGGGCCTTCTCCAGTCCCACCAGGGCACCCTTGCTGACCTGGGCGCGCCGGCCGAGCTCGTCCAGCGACAGCCCGGCGCGGATGCGGGCCGCCCGGACGTTGTGCGCGACCGACCGCAGGGCGGCGGCTGTCTCGGCCACCTGATCACCGTCCTCACCTCTGCCTTTGAGTACTGGAATGTACTGCACGGTCGTTTGATTGACACGTCCTGGTCGGTCCGTTGTACTGTGTGGTCGTTTCACTGACTCAAGGGATGTGCTGTGATCGCTCTGCTGCTGGCCCTGGGCAGCTCTCTCGCGTACGGATGCGCCGACTTCCTCGGCGGCCTCGGCGCCCGCAAGGCCCATGTGCTGCGGACCGTGATGGTCGCGGCCCCGGCCAGTCTCGCGGTCGAGCTGCTGCTGTGGCCGGTGCTCGGCGCCTCGTTCAGTGCCGGCGCCCTCGCCTGGGGCGCCGCGTCCGGGGTCGCCTCGGCCGCCGCGTTCGCCCTGCTCTACCGCACCCTGGCGATCGGCCCGATGAACGTCCTGTCGCCGGTGACCGCGCTGGTCTCCGCCGCGCTGCCCGTGGCCGTCGGCCTGCTGCAGGGCGAGCAACTGACCATCGCCGGGCTGGTGGGGCTGCCACTCGCACTGCTCGCGGTGGTGCTGGTCAGCGCCGGACACGCCGCGGGCTCGGCCCGCCCCTCCCGTACGGCGCTGATGCCGGCCGTCGGCGCGGGCGCCGCCATCGCCCTCCAGCTCATCTTCCTGCACCAGGCGCCGCACGACAGCGGCGTGGCCCCGCTGATCACCGGCCGGGCCGTGTCCTCGGCGGTCACGCTGGCCGCAGCGGGGCTGCTGCGCCGCAGGCTGGGCTCCGAGCGGCCGGCGTACGGCATGTCGGCGGCCGCGGGAGTGCTGGACTCGGTGGCGAACCTGCTGTTCCTGCTCGCCGCCCGCAGCGGGGACCTCACCGTCGTCGCCGTGATCACCGCCCTCTACCCGGCCGGCACGGTCCTGCTCGCCCGCGGTGTGCTCGCCGAACGCATCCACCGCGGCCAGCTCGTCGGCCTGGGCACCGCCGCCCTGGCCGTCAGCCTCCTGGCCCTGACCTGAGCCGCGGCGTGACACCCCGCCGCACTCGCGGCCGCGCAAGGAGAGACGGATGTTCGTCCACCCTCTGGGACGCCGGCCTCGACGCAGCCGAATGGCAGTCGTGGCTCGCCGAAGGCCACGACTTCGGCCGGCTGAGCGCCGGCGGCCTCCCCGGCCACCCGCCCGTCGTCGTCCCCACTCACTTCACCAGCGACGGCTCAGACCTGCTGATCCACCTCGCCCGGCCGAACCCGTCTGGCGGACGATCGAACACGACCCGAACGTCACCTTCACCGTCAACGGCGACTACACCTTCAACCCGGGCCCCTGGCGCGCCCCACCTCCAGCCCGACGGCGACCACGCCGCCGTCGCCGGGGACCAGCCGCCGTACGGCCGGATGCTGCCCGGCATCCGCGGCCTGCGCCTGGAAGTCACCAATGTGCGGGACGTGCCCACCGCGCGCCGGCAGCTGCGCCGCCTGGACCGTGTGGGCCCCCGGAAGCCCTGACCCGGGGACCCACGCACCCGCCCCCTCCCCGCACACACGCACGCTCGCCCCAGGAAACGGACAACCCGCCGATGACCGACTTCCGTCTCGCCCCCGCCGTCGCAGAAGCCTTCCCCTGCGCCCTCATCGCCCTGGTCACGGCCACCGGCGTGCGCGGCCACGAGCCCTGGCCCCACACCGCCGCCGCCCTGGAGGAACTGGAGCAGCGGCTCGCCGAAGGAACCTGGCACCCCGCCGACGAGACCGACCCCCGCATCGAGGCCTGGCACTCCGCCTACCGCTCCTTCGGGACCAACCCCCGCCGCATCCGCCCCAGCGTCGACGCACTCGGCCGCCGCCTTGCCAAGAAGGGGACCCTGCCGCGCATCAACCCGGCCGTGGACTCCTACAACTCCGTCTCCGTACGGCACGGTCTGCCCGCCGGCGCCTTCGACCTGGATCACGTCACCGGCGACGTGGACATCCGGTACGCGGACGGCACCGAGTCCTTCACACCGCTCGGCGAACCCGACATCGGCGAGAATCCCAAGCCGGGCGAGGTCGTCTACGCGGACACCACCGGCGTCCTCACCCGCCACTGGAACCACCGCGACGCCCACCGCACCCGCGTGACCGAGGGCTCCGCACACATCGCCTTCGTCCTCGAAACCCTCCGCGCGGACCGGGACGGCGACCTCCTCAAGCTCGCGGCGGACGAACTGCAGGGCCTGCTCGCCCCACACGCCGACCGGACGTCCGTGCACTATCTGAGCCCGACCCAACCCCAGGCCACGGTCTGAGAGTGTGGTGTCGACCGGCGGCGCCTGGACCACCCATGTGTCACTGGATGGTCCAGCCGACGCTGCCGACCCCCGAGCTGTAGAAGGCGCAGGAGCCGGTGGACTCACCGTACTGACCCGGGTTCAGTGTCACCCAGTTGCCGGAGACGTCCGGGGCCCAGCCGCAGACGATCTCGGCGCGGAACGTGACGGTGTGGTCGGTGTTGTTCTGACAGCCCGCGATGCCGACGTCCGGATCGTTGTTGTGCACCCAGCCGTCGCAGTCGACGGTCCCCTCGGCGGCGACGGCCTGCGCCGGAACCGCCACGCCGGCGACGGAGAGAGCCACGGCGGAGACCGCGGTGGCCAGGCCGGCCGCAAAGATGCGCTTCCTGCTGTGCATGTGTACCCCCGTGAGGCCGAGTTGCTCTTCTTCCTGTGATCAGTGAAGAGCACCGGTGCCCGGGCGTGAACCTGAGACCTCTGAGGGTGCACCGTGAGGGCCCAGGGGCCGGGACGCTCGGCAACGAGCTCGGCGCCGACTCGGGCGGACGCCGAGGCCGGATACCCTGGTCGGATGATCGAAAATCTTCCTCCCTGTCCGAAGTGCTCCTGCGAGTACACCTACGAGATGAACTCCCTTGTCGTGTGCCCGGAGTGCGGACACGAATGGGTTCCCGCCGAGAACGGGGGCACGGACGCCGTGGGGGAGCGGGTCGTCAGGGACTCCGTCGGCAATGTGCTGCAGGACGGCGACTCCGTGGTCGTGGTGAAGGCGCTGAAGGTGAAGGGCAGCCCCTCGGGGATCAAGGCCGGCACGAAGGTGCGCAACATCCGGCTGGTCGACGGGGTCGACGGCCATGACATCGACTGCAAGATCGAGGGCTTCGGAGCGATGCAGCTCAAGTCCAGCGTGGTGAAGAAGGCCTGAAGGCCTGATCGCCCCCGCCTGCGGGGGCGCTGGGTGCAGACTGATGCGGAATTGCAAAATTTCGCAATTGGTTAGATGCTGTGTTGGCTGGTGCCTGCAGGTAGCCGCGGGCACAGCCGTCTGCGTCCCCCCGGGTGGGGGTCCACAAGGGAAGCCGAGGGGCCGTGTCCGTTCCGCTGTACCAGGCCAAGGCCGAGTTCTTCCGGATGCTCGGTCATCCCGTGCGCATACGGGTGCTGGAGCTCCTGCAGGACGGGCCGAAGCCGGTGCGGGACCTGCTCGCCGAGATCGAGGTGGAACCGTCCAGCCTGTCGCAGCAGCTGGCGGTACTGCGCCGCTCCGGGATCGTCACCTCGACCCGGGACGGCTCCACGGTCGTCTACGAGCTGGCCGGCGGCGATGTAGCGGACCTGCTGAAGGCCGCGCGCCGGATCCTGACCGAGATGCTGGCCGGGCGGACCGAGCTGTTGGCCGAGCTGCGGGACGCCGAGGTCGCCGCGCGATGACGTCGGGGATCAACCGGGCCGGGGCCCGGGTCGTCTCGCTGCTGCCCTCCGGCGCCGACCTCGACCGGATGCGGCGCGACCCACGCCGGGATCTGCTGGCCGGGCTGACCGTCGCGATCGTGGCGCTGCCGCTCGCCCTCGGTTTCGGTGTCTCCTCCGGGCTGGGCGCGCAGGCGGGCCTGGCGACCGCGGTCGTCGCCGGTGCGCTCGCCGCCGTCTTCGGTGGTTCGAACCTGCAGGTGTCGGGGCCGACCGGCGCGATGACCGTCGTACTCGTGCCGATCGTCGGCAAGTACGGCCCGAGCGGTGTCCTCACGGTCGGTCTGATGGCCGGCCTGATGCTCGTCGCGCTCGCCGCGCTGCGCGCCGGGAAGTACATGCAGTACGTGCCCGCGCCCGTCGTCGAGGGCTTCACGCTCGGCATCGCCTGCGTGATCGGACTCCAGCAGGTCCCGAACGCCCTGGGAGTACCCAAGCCCGAGGGCGACCGCGTCCTGGTCGTCACCTGGCGGGCGGTCGAGGAGTTCGTGAAGGCCCCGAACTGGACCGCACTCGCCTTCGCGGTCGGCGTCGCCGCGGTCATGCTGGCCGGCGTCCGGTGGCGGCCGACGATCCCCTTCTCCATCGTCGCGGTGATCGCCGCGACGATCGTGGCCCAGGTGGCCGGGCCGGGAGCGGCGCGGCCGATCGGGGCCCTGCCTGCGGGGCTGCCCGTGCCCTCGCTGTCCTTCCTCGACCCGGGATCCCTCGGCACCCTGCTGGCCCCGGCCGTCGCGGTCGCGGCCCTGGCCGCACTGGAGTCGCTGCTGTCGGCATCGGTCGCCGACGGCATGACCGTCGGCCAGAAGCACGACCCGGACCGAGAGCTGTTCGGCCAGGGCCTGGCCAACATCGCCGCCCCGCTGTTCGGCGGCGTCCCGGCGACCGGCGCGATCGCCCGCACCGCCGTCAACGTCCGCACCGGGGCGAGCTCCAGGCTCGCCGCGCTCACGCATGCCGCCGTCCTCGCGGTGATCGTCTTCGCCGCCGCGCCCCTCGTCTCGAAGATCCCCCTCGCCGCGCTCGCCGGTGTGCTGCTGGCCACGGCGATCCGCATGGTGGAGGTCGGTTCGCTGCGGGCGATGGCGAGGGCGACCCGCTCGGACGCGGTGATACTCGTACTGACCGCTGTCGCGACACTCGCCCTGGACCTCGTCTACGCCGTGATCACAGGCCTGGTCGTCGCGGGCGCGCTCGCCCTGCGTGCGGTGGCCCGACAGGCCCGTCTCGACCAGGTGCCGCTCGACCAGGGCAACCACAGCGCCGAGGAACACGCTCTGCTCGCCGAGCACATCGTCGCCTTCCGCATCGACGGGCCCCTGTTCTTCGCCGCCGCCCACCGCTTCCTGCTGGAGCTGACCGAAGTGGCGGACGTCCGGGTGGTGATCCTGCGCATGTCCCGCGTGTCGACCATGGACGCGACCGGAGCCCTGGTCCTCAAGGACGCCGTCGAGAAGCTGAACCGGCGCGGCATTCTCGTCCTCGCCTCCGGCATCCGCGCCGGCCAGCGTCAGGTCCTCGACTCCGTCGGCGCACTGGAGGTGCTGTGCCAGGAGGGTGCGGAGTACGCCACCACACCCGAGGCGATCAGTGCGGCCCGCGACCACCTGGAGAACGCCGGGGTCCTGCCGGCCGTCCCCGCCCCCAAGACCGGCCCCACGCCCGAGGAAGCCGTCGTATGAGAGCGTCCCCCACCCCTGTGCGCATGCTCGAGCTGTCCGGCGCCGAGACGTTGTGGCTGCTGGAGGGCGGCAGTTTGGGCCGCCTGGTGTACGTGCTGCGGGAGCAGGCCGTCATCCGCCCGGCCCGGCACGTCTTCCAGTACGGTCGGCTGGTCGTGCGCACCCCTGCGCCGGCCACGGCGGTGCCCGACACCGCGACGTACCAGGTGGACGAGATCCAGGAAGCGACCGGGACGGGCTGGGCCGTGACCGTGACCGGCCCCGCCGAGGCGATCACGGATCGCGACGAGATCGCCCACTACCGGCGCACGCTGTCCGGCTGGTCCCACGGTCCGCACGACACGGTCCTGCGGATCCACCCCAAGACGGTCACCGGGTTTCGCCTGACCCGCGCGGAGGCGTGATGTCGACGCAGCTGGAAGTCCTGCCGCAGCGGCATGTGCTCACGCTGCCCAGCGAACCGTCCGCCGTCCGGCTGGCCCGTGAGACCGCGGAGCTGGTGCTGGTGGAGTGGGGGATCGGACTGCGACACCCCACCGTGAACCCGGCCCTGCTGATCCTGAGCGAGCTCGTCACCAACAGCGTCCGGCACGCGGCCGCCCTCTCCCCGCAGCTCACGGTGATCTACGCGGCCGGCCGGGACTGTCTGGCCTTCGCCGTCCACGACCGCCACCCCTACCAGCCGCTGCTGTACGGATCGGCGACCAGCGGCGGCACGGGCGGTCTCGGCACCGTCATGGAGCTCGTCCTCGGCCTGAGCGGCACGGCCGTCGTCCGCACGGACGCCGACGGCGGAGGCAAGAGCATATGGATCACCCTGCCTCTCTGACGCCCACGAGCGCCCGGCCGGCCCGGCTCCTCGATGCGGGTTGGGCCCGGCCGCTTCCGCAGGCGAGGATGGCCGCATGTTCTTGACGAGTGGATGGATGCGATGCGCCGGGGCCCGGCCGGCGGGGCCGATCTGTCGTGCCGAGAAGGAGACGGCTCGATGAGTACGCCGCTGTACCAGCTGAAGGCCGAGTTCTTCAAGACCCTCGGCCACCCGGCGCGCATCCGTGTCCTGGAGTTGCTGAGCGAGCGCGAGCACGCGGTCGCCGAGATGCTGCCCGAGGTGGGCATCGAGCCCGCGCACCTGTCCCAGCAGTTGGCCGTGCTGCGGCGCGCGAACCTGGTCAGGACGCGAAAGGAGGGCTCGAACGTGTACTACTCCCTGACCAGCCCCCACGTCGCCGAGCTGCTCCGGGTCGCCCGCACCATCCTCTCCGGTGTGCTGGCCGGTCAGGCCGAACTGCTCGCCGACCTGAAGGCGGCCCAGTCGCAGGGGGAGCCGCCGTCGTAGCGACGGCCGTCGGGCGCCTGCACCTGCGGCAATATTTCGCGAACGCCGGCAATGCCTGAGAAAGGGGGGCGAAGCGCCCCCGAAGGCACGGCAGTTGGGCGGTTCGGCGCAGGTTCGCTGCGTGGACGCGGGCTCCTGCAACGGCTGCGAGATCGAGATCGCCGCCGCCTTCGGCCCGGTGTACGACGCCGAGCGGTACGGGGCACGCCTGGTGGTCTCGGCCCCCGGCACGCCGACGTGGCACTGGAGACCGGCTCGGTGACCCGGAACATGGCCCAGCCACTGCACCGCACCGTGACCGCGATGAGCGAGCCGCGCCTGGTGATCGCGGCCGGGACTGCGGGGCCGACTGCAGGGACTTCGCCGGCGGGCACGGCGTCGAGGGCGCCGCCTTCGACGTCGTACCGGTGGACCTGACCGTGCCGGGGTGCCCGCCGGAGCCCGGGGCGATCTGGAACTGGAACGGATCCACAACCACGTCGCCGACCTCGGGATGTTCTGCAACGACGTGTGTGGTCGTGGAGTCCCGGCCCAGGCCCCGGCCGCCGGTGTGCCGGGCCGGCTGTCCTGGACCGCCGGGCGGGACGGCACGCCCGAGGAGCAGCTCGACGTGCCGCACGCCTGGCTGGTCGAGGACCTGTCCGGCGGCCGGGTCCGGATCCTGACGCAGGAGACCCAGACCGGAGCCGCACGCCTCACGCCCCCGATCGTGACAGTTGCGCGGCGGTGTGTTCCAGCAGTATCTCCAGGGCGACCGGATAGGCGCTGTGCGGCATGTACCTGGCGAGCAGATGTGCCGTGGCCGCGATGTTCGGATGGGACTCGGCGGGCAGCCGGGCATAGGTGGAGTGCCACATCTCCTCGTCGCCCGCCCGGGCCTCGTCCGCCAGCGCGAGGGCTCCGGCGTCGAGCGCGGCGAAGGCGAGACTCTGGTCGATGAACGCGTGGTACACGCGCACCGCCACGGGGTCGGGCAGCCCGGCGCCGCGCAGGATGCCGAGGATGGTCTCGTCCACGGCGATCTCGCGAGGCCTCCCGGTGACCCGGCTGGCGGTGAGAACGGCTGCCTGCGGGTGCGCGAGATAGGAGGCATGGATGGCCCGGCCCAGCGCGCGCAGGTCCGTGCGCCAGTCCCCGGTGGCCGTCCAGCCGTCGAGAGCCCTGCCCATCAGCTCGTCCCCGATGGCCCGCGCCAGGTCGTCCATCCCGGCGAAGTAGCGGTAGAGGGTGCTCGGATCGGCGCCCAGCGCCGTGCCGAGACGGCGTGCCGTCAGCCCGGTGCTGCCGTGCTCCCGCAGGACACGCAGGGCGGCCTGCACGATGATCTCCTCCGACAGCACGGTGCCGCCGCGCGTGGGCCGCCGCCGCTGACGTGCCGCCTCCGGCACCACTTGCTTCGCCATGTCACTCGTCCCTCCGTGCCGGCCGCGTGCCGCGTGCGTGCCCTCCCTTATGCCAACAGGGTTGACCTTATATCCCGGCGTCGCGTTGCATCGAGCCCGTCCGGAGGCGCTCGCCTCCCGGGAGAAAGGTGTGTGACATGCGCGTACTTCTGGTCGGCGCGGGTGGCGTGGGGACGGCCGTCACCCGGATCGCCGCTCGTCGCGAGTTCCTCGCCCACATGGTCGTCGCCGACTACGACCTCGTCCGCGCCGAGGCCGCGGTCGCGGCCCTCGGGGAGCGGGGCGCCCGGTTCAGCGCGCGGCGGCTGGACGCCTCGGACCAGGGGGAGGTCCGCCGGATGCTCGTCGAGGAGCGGTGCGACGTGCTGCTCAACGCCACCGACCCCCGGTTCGTGATGCCGCTGTTCCAGGCCGCCCTGGAGGCCGGCGCGCACTACCTGGACATGGCGATGTCGCTGTCCGCGCCGCACGGCTCGCGCCCTTATCAGGAGTGCGGTGTCAAGCTCGGGGACGAACAGTTCGCACTGGCCCGGCGCTGGGAGGAGGCCGGGCGGCTGGCGCTGGTCGGCATGGGCGTGGAGCCGGGCCTGTCCGACGTCTTCGCCCGGTACGCCGCCGACGAACTCTTCGACGACATCGAGGAGATCGGCGTCCGGGACGGCGCCAACCTGACGGTCGAAGGCCACGACTTCGCGCCGTCCTTCAGTATCTGGACGACCATCGAGGAGTGCCTCAACCCGCCGGTGGTGTACGAAAAGGGCCGCGGCTGGTTCACCACTCCGCCGTTCAGCGAGCCCGAGGTCTTCGACTTCCCCGAGGGCATCGGCCCGGTGGAGTGTGTCAACGTCGAGCACGAAGAGGTGCTGCTGATACCGCGCTGGGTGGACGCGCGTCGTGTCACGTTCAAGTACGGGCTGGGCGACGACTTCATCGCCAAGCTGAAGACCCTCCACGAACTGGGCCTGGACTCGACGGCCCCGGTGGGCGTGCCCGGAAATGAGGGACCCGTACACGTCTCGCCGCGCGACGTGGTCGCCGCGTGCCTGCCCGACCCGGCCGGCCTGGGGGAGCGGATGACGGGCAAGACCTGCGCCGGCACGTGGGTCAAGGGCAGCAAGGACGGGGCGCCTCGGGAGGTGTACCTGTACCACGTGGTCGACAACCAGTGGTCGATGCGCGAGTACGGCTCGCAGGCCGTGGTCTGGCAGACGGCGCTCAACCCGGTCGTCGCCCTGGAACTGCTGTCCACCGGCGCCTGGTCAGGCAAGGGCGTTCTCGGTCCGGAAGCCCTGCCCCCGCGCCCCTTCCTGGACCTGCTCACCGAGTACGGCTCTCCGTGGGGCCTGCGCGACGACAGCTGATCCCGCTGTCCTCCACGTCTTCGTCTGCTTCCGCGTCCTCCTTGCGGGACAGGCAGCCGCGTGCTGAGCGAGGCCGTGACTCAGAGCCGGCTGTACGTGTCGATGTCCTCGGCGAACTCCTCGATGGCCTGCGCGGTGAGCGTCGGCCGGGTGTCGGCGATGGCCGTCATGTAGTCCTCGGTGGTGGCCGGCCGGCCCTGGCGTTGCGTGACTTCGCGTTCGAACGCCGCCTGCGCACCCTTGCGGGCGGCGAATTCGATGTCGGCCGGGGTGAACAGCTCGCTGGCCTCGACCAGTTGGCTGAGGTCGACCGAGCCGGCGGCTGCCCTGAGATAGCGGTCCCAGATCGCCGCGCGAGCCGTGGGGTCCGGAGGGCCGACGGGGATGACGTAGTCGAACCGGCCCGGCCGCAGGAAGGCCGGGTCGAGAGAGCGCACCGAATTGGTGGCACAGGCCAGCAACCGCGAGTCGTGCTCACGGAAGACAGGGATGAGCTTGAGCAGCTCGTTGGTCACTCCATGGCCGGGATCGACCGCCTTTCCTGAACGTACCCCCGCGATCTCTTCGACTTCGTCGATGAAGAGCAGCACCGAGTCCAGTTCCGCCAGGTCCGCGAAGGTGTCCCGCAGCGCCACGGACAGACCCTCACTCGTGTCGGCCGCGAGCCGGGACGGGAAGAGTTCCACGAACGGCCAGCCGAGCCGCGAGGCCACCGCCTTGGCGAAACTGGTCTTGCCGGTGCCCGGCGGGCCGAACAGGATGATCGCCTTGGGCGGGGTGAGACCGTAGCGGTCGGCCAGGGCGGGCTCGGTCAGCGGGAGCACGACACGGCGCTCGATGACCTCCTTCTCGCGCTCCATGCCGGCCATGGTGCCCCAGAGTCCCTCGGGGAGCATGCGGCCGCCCAGCGCGGCGAGGACATCGGCGTTGGCGGTTCCCGGTGGTTCGAGTTTCTCGTAGTAGGTCAGGTCGTCACGGAACCGGTAGCCCGAGTTCTCCAGAGCCTTCGTCCCAGCGGCGCCGGCGGGCAGCAGCGTGCTGATGTGGCGCACGCCCAGTGCGCGCAGCCGCCGTTCCAATTCGGCGAGCAGAGCACTGCCGATCCCGCGCTCGCGCCATCGGGAGGCGAGTGCCACCAGCAGGATCCAGCCCCGTTTGCCCTGGGCCTGCGCCACGGCCATGCCCACCAGTTCGCCGCCGACCACGGCGACCACCGCCGTCTGACCGGCCTTGGCCGCGGCCATCACCTCCGACACGGGAAACACCCGGTCCTCGTCGGCCCGGCGGCTCTGGTCCCAGATCTGGATGGCCTGATCAAGATCGTCGTCGTGATAGTCACGCAGATGCCAAGCGGGCATCGCCACCACCTCGCCCGGTGTGGGAGTCCCATTGTCTCTGCTGCGGCAGCCGGCGACGAACCGAGCCGATGCCGATCTTCGGCGGCGGCGCCGCGACCGGGCCCGAGTGCTCAGCGGCCCAGGAGCAGTCCCGTCCCCGACACGTCCGCGCGGATGCCGTCCCTGCCCACCGTCACGCGCTGCAGGCGCACGGCGCCGCCGGGTGGTGCCGGCAGCTGGACGGCGAAGGAGTAGCGGTCGGCGATCTCGGGGCGGGTGAGCTTGGTCAGGGCGGTGAGCAAGGTCGGGTCCAGTCCCAGCCGCTTCAGGAGCGTCGGGTGGGCGAGTGCCACGTCGAGGAGGTTGACGCGAGCCAGTTCGTGCAGGAAGCGCGGCGCGCCGGTGAGTTGATGGAGTCTGTCCTCGTCGTGGAGCGCGGCGCGCACCGCGCTGTCGGGGACACCCAGGCGGTGCACGATCGCCGGGACCGCCAGCAGGGCCTTGATCTTCTCCGCCTCCCGGGTGAGACGGCGCGCTGAGGCGGGAGTCAGGTGGAGGCCCTCGTCGGGCCCGGTGCCGGGCCGGTACGTGGCGAGGTCGTCGATGTCGAGCCGTATGCCGTCCACAGAGGTGGCGATGCCACGGTCCCCGTCGCGCCGGATGCGGGCGTCGGCCCGTACGCTCAGCGCGCGGCCCCCGACACGCAGGGTGCCCCGGGCCAGCACACGGCCGGGGCCATCTGCCGTGAACGCCACCTGCGAGGCGCCCAGTTCGCGGTTCATGTCGGCGAAGGACAGCAGGACCTGACCGTGCACCTGCCGGACGAGCGCACCACGCACCGCGGTGGGCCCGTCGCCGTCGAGGCGTATGTCGTCGGCGGTGGCGGTGACCTGGGTGAGGGTCACCCGGTGCGCGGGGATGTCGGGGACGGTGACGGAGACGGAGTCCAGGCGCTGTGCGGCCAGTTGGGTGAGGAAGGGGAAGCCGCCGATGCGGACCTCGGGGGCGGCGACCAGATGCAGCTTGTCCTTGAGCTGTTGAGAGGCCTTGTGCTCGGCGTAGAGCAGTGCCCAGCGGTCGGCCAGGGTGGCGAGGCAGGCGAGGGTGAGAACCCAGACAAGGCATCGGGCCACGGTGGGCAGGCCCGTGGCGCGGTTGCGACGGCGGCTGCCGCGCCGGTGGTTGGGCGGTGCCCAGGGCTCCTCGGCGTCTTCGTCCCGCCGGGCCGCCCCGCCGTCCTCGGTGAGGAAGTCGTCCAGCGGATGGCCTGCCAGCGAGGCCAGTTCGTCGTAGGGATTACGGCGGGGCGGAACCATCTCGGTGGGAGGTCCGTCCGACTGGGCAGCATGATGCGTCTGATGGTGGGGGGTACGCATCGGTAGATTTGATCACATAGTCACACCCGAACCGCAAGTCCTCCCTGAAGTAAGGCGTGAACTCAGCCCCTCCGCGGCCGGTACGCAGCCCCCGGTCAGGCAGTCGGCATCGCGCGGCGTCTCGCGCCTACGTGCCGCAGCCCCGGGGACCGTCACCCGTGTCGATCACCGTGAACCGGGGCTCCGCTCGGTCGTGCACGAGCGGGTTTCTCGGGGGCGGCTCCGGCCCGGTGACCTCCACGTGTGCCGGGCGGAGCAGCCGGGGACCGAGCCGGTAGCCCGGGCGCAGGATCTTCGTGCAGATCAGCTGGTCGGTGTCGGGGGAGACGTGATGGGTGACGGCGTCGTGGCACGCCGGGTCGAAGAGGTCGCCCTTCTCCCCGAAGACCTCGAGTCCCAGGGATCCCAGCTGGGCGGCCAGGGTGTCGGTGATGTCCCTCAGGCCCGGCGTCATGGGCTCGTGCGCGCACGTGCGGTCGACGGCGTCCAGGACGGGCAGCAGGGCGTGCAGGACGTTGGCCACGGCGATCTCGCCTACGGCCATCCGGTCCCGGCGCACCCGCTTGCGGTAGTTGTCGTACTCGGCCTTCACCCGCTGCAGGTCGGCCGTGCGTTCCTCCAGCAGACGCTGCAGCTGGGCCGGGTCCGGGTTCTGCAGCCGGCCCTTGTCCATCGTCAGCCCGCCTCCGGCTTGTCGTCGTCGACGATCTCGGCGTCCACCACGCCTTCGTCCGCGGAGGCGGCGGAGGACGTGTCCGCACCGGAGGGCGTCTGGCTCTCCGCGCGCGAACTCTCGTACATCGCCGTACCGATCTTCTGTGCCGCCTCGGCCGCACGTTCCATGGCCTGCCGGATCGCCGCCGTGTCCTCGCCCTTCAGCTTCTCCTTCAGCTCGGTGATCGCGCTCTCCGTCTCGCTCTTCGCGTCCGCCGGGATCTTGTCGGGGTTGTCCCTGATCAGCTTCTCGGTGGAGTAGACGAGCTGTTCGGCCTGGTTACGGGTCTCCGCGGCCTCCCGGCGCCTGCGGTCCTCCTCGGCGTGCTGCTCCGCCTCGCGGACCATGCGGTCGATGTCGTCCCTCGGCAGCGCCGAGCCGCCGGTGACGGTCATCTTCTGTTCCTTGCCGGTGCCGAGGTCCTTGGCCGAGACGTGCATGATGCCGTTGGCGTCGATGTCGAAGGCGACCTCGATCTGCGGTACGCCGCGCGGCGCGGGTGCGAGGCCCGTGAGCTCGAACATGCCGAGTTTCTTGTTGTAGGCGGCGATCTCCCGTTCGCCCTGGTAGACCTGCACGGTCACCGAGGGCTGGTTGTCCTCGGCGGTGGTGAAGATCTCCGAACGACGGGTGGGGATCGTGGTGTTGCGTTCGATCAGTTTGGTCATGATGCCGCCCTTGGTCTCGATGCCCAGGGACAGCGGGGTGACGTCGAGCAGCAGGACGTCCTTGACCTCGCCCTTGAGGACACCGGCCTGGAGCGAGGCACCGACCGCCACCACCTCGTCCGGGTTCACGCCCTTGTGCGGGTCCTTGCCGGTCAGCTCCCGCACCAGCTCCGTGACCGCCGGCATACGGGTGGAGCCGCCCACCAGGATGACGTGGTTGATGTCGGACACCTTGATCCCGGCGTCCCTGACCGCGTTGTGGAACGGGCCCTGGCAACGCTCCAGCAGGTCGGATGTCAGCTGCTGGAACTGGGAGCGGGTGAGTTTCTCGTCCAGGTGCAGCGGTCCCTCCGCGGAGGCCGTGATGTAAGGGAGGTTGACGTTGGTCTCCGTCGAGCTCGACAGCTCGACCTTGGCCCGCTCCGCGGCCTCCCGCAGCCGCTGCACGGCCATCTTGTCCTTGGCGAGATCGATGCCGTAGTTGTTCTTGAAGGTCGTGACCAGGTGGTCGACGATCCGCTGGTCCCAGTCGTCGCCCCCGAGGTGCGTGTCGCCGTTGGTGGCCTTGACCTCGATGACGCCCTCGCCGATCTCCAGCAGGGACACGTCGAAGGTGCCGCCGCCCAGGTCGAAGACGAGGACCGTCTGATCGTTCTCCTTGTCCAGGCCGTACGCCAGCGCCGCCGCCGTCGGCTCGTTGATGATCCTCAGCACGTTCAGGCCGGCGATCTCCCCGGCCTCCTTGGTCGCCTGCCGCTGGGCGTCGTCGAAGTAGGCGGGGACGGTGACCACGGCGTCGGTGACGTCCTCGCCCAGGTGCGCTTCCGCGTCCCGCTTCAGTTTCTGCAGCACGCGTGCGGAGATCTCCTGTGCCGTGTAGCGCTTGCCGTCGACGTCACCGTGCTCGGGGAACCGCCAGGCGTGATCGCCCATGTGCCGCTTCACGGAACGCGCGGTGCGATCGACGTTGGTGACGGCCTGGCGCTTGGCGACCTCCCCGACCAGCACCTCACCGTTCTTCGCGAACGCCACGACCGACGGCGTGGTCCGGGCTCCTTCGGCGTTGGTGACCACGGTGGGCTCGCCGCCCTCGAGGACCGAGACCACGGAGTTCGTCGTTCCCAGGTCTATACCGACTGGACGCGCCATCTGCACTCTCCTTCCTCGTCACCTCCATTGTCGGCGCCCTGGCCGACGGCGGAAAGTGGCCAGGCCCCGTGGCGGGATGTCAGGGCGTACGGGGCCGGGACTCGTAGTGCAGGCTGTGAAAACGGCCGTTCTCCTCGCGGCCGGCAGGATCATGGCCCAGCGCCCGGACCGTCGCGATCGCATACTGCCGTTCCCGCTCGTCCGTGAAGAGCCGCTGGGGATAGGTGTGGGATGCATCGAGTGTGGTGTGCAGGCCATGCGCGGCCAATGCGCGGACGATCGGGTGGTACGACACCGTCCGCAGCACGAACGCGCTGACCCACACCGGCCTGCGGACGCCGTCGAGCAGTGCGGTGAAGGTGCGGGCGGTGACATAGCTGCCGCCCCCGGTCAGCGTGATGAGCCCGACCTCGGCGAGCGCACGCTTCAGCCCGGGGCCGGGCGGTCCCTGCTCCAGGTCGTCGGTGAAGGCGGCGTCCAGGAGACCCACCTCCACCGCGTACCGCACGGCGGGGGCCGCGACGTCCAGGCCGAACACCGGCACCGCGTCCGGTCGGCGCCGCCCGGCGTAGAACTCCTTGTCCCGGGCCGCGAGTCGCGCCGTCGACATCTTCTGGAAGTCGGGTGCGGTGTACCGCTCGTACAGGTCCGCCAGCGTCAGGTCGTGGTTGAGCAGCGCGGCGTTGATCCCGTAGGAGCAGCACACGTCCAGCACCGCAGGCCGGTGGGGGACGCCGTCGTCGAGCGCGGCCCGTTCGGCGGCGGCCTGCCGGAAGGCCGGCTGGGCATGGTGCGGGATCTCGTACTCCAGCGGGGCCAGCCGGCTGAAGTACATGCGGGGGTCCGGCCGGTCGTAGATGTCGTCGAACCGCGACTTGCCGCTCGCCACGGCCTCGGTGTCGTCAGAGCCCGACTCGGCCATGCCGTACTCCTCCTCGCGGAACACATCGGTGCCTCCATCATGTCTCGCCCCTTGTGTTCCGGTATGTCTGCCACACCGAGGTGCTCCGGTGTCCTTCGGTCGCACGGCGGTGGCGGGCTTGCGGGGAGCCGGCCGTACGGTCACACGTTCAGGACATCCAGGACGGACTCCATGGCGAGGACGCCGCCCAGGCCGAGGACGGAGAGCACGGTCGTGTACGTGGTGCGCGCCTTGATCGCGTCGATGACGGACAGGTTGAAGTACTCCTTGAACATCCAGAACCCGGGATCGTTGACGTGGGAGAAGGCGATCGATCCGCAGGAGATGGCGAGGACCATGATCTCCGGGTGGACTCCGCTGCCGGCGAGGAGTGGCAGCGCCACACCGGAGGCGGTGACCACGGCGACCGTCGCGGAGCCGAGGGCCACGCGGAGGATGGTGGCGATGAGCCAGGCCAGGATGATCGGCGAGAGCGACCAGCCGGCGGTGGTGTCCTTGATGTAGTCCGATATCCCGCCGTTCACGAGGACCTGCTTGAACGCGCCGCCCGCGCCGATCACGAGCAGGATCATCGCCATCGCCTGGGCCGCCGACCGGCAGGAGGCACCGACCTCTTCCAGGCTGCGGCCGATCCGAGGCCCGAACGCCCACATCGCGACGCCGAGGGTGAGCAGCAGGGCGATGGGCGCCGAACCGATGAAGGCGGCGAAGTGCAGGGCGGGCCCGGACCCGGAGGTGGCCAGGTCCGTCACCGCGGCTCCGGCGATGAGCACCATGGGCAGCAGGGCCACCGACAGCGACCAGCCCATGCCCGGCATCTCCTCGTCGGTGAAGACCCGGTCGCTGACCAGGCCCGTGGGTATGGAGGGGGTCATCCGCCGGGCGAACGGAAGGCGCGGCCATGTCAGCGCCACCAGCGCACCGGCCGGGACGGCGATGAACAGGCCGTAGAACAGGGTCAGTCCGACCGAGGCGTGTTAGGCCGCGGCGACCGAGGTCGGGCCGGGGTGCGGCGGCAGGAAGCTGTGCATGGTGGACAGGGCGATCGACATCGGCAGCCCGACCCACAGCAGATTCGTCCGCGTGACCCGTACGAGGGTGAAGGCGACCGGCACGATGATGACGAACGCGACCTCGTAGAACATGGTGACGCCGATGAGCATGGCCGCCAGCACCATGGCCACCTGGACCCGGCGCGGGCCGCAGAGGTCGAGCAGCCTGCCGGCGATCCACTGGGCCGCGCCCGAGTCACCCATCACGCGGCCGACCATCGCGCCGAGTCCGATGGTCAGCATGGTGTCGCCGATCTGCCCGCCGATGCCCTCGGAGAGCACGTCGGGGATCTTCTCCAGCGGGATGCCCCGGACGAGACCGACGCCCACGGCCACGAGCAGCAGCGCGGCGAAGCCGTTCAGTCTCAGCTTCGTCATCAGGAACAGCAGGATCAGTACGCCGACGGCTACGACGACAAGTGGCATGGGCCGGTTCCCCTTTGAACTACGGTCGCCTGTGTGAACACGGACGGGATCTGACCTGCTGTCGCTTGCGCCCTCCCCAACGCGGTCGGCCCGTACCAGACTTGACGGGTCGCTGTGCCGCAGACGCTGGGGAGCGGATGTGAGCGCGGGACGCCGGCGATTGGTCGTGCTCCTTGTGACACTGTGGACTTTTGCCGCCGCGCTGATGGCGCTGTACGCGCTGAGCGGGTTATGAGTGACGCACGATGCGGGCAATCGGTGGGCCATCGCCATCGCCTTCGCCTTCGCCGTGGCGGCCTCCGGAGCCGCGGACAAGGCGCTGAGTCCGTGGGCCGCACAGATCCTGCCAGTGCCCTCCACCGACCAGAACAACGGCCGGCCGGCCGCGCCGACGACGCCCCCGGACGCGGATCCCTCCGACGGCCCGGACGCGGTTCCGTCCGGCCCGCCGCCGGTGCCGCCCGGTGGACGGCGGTGGCTGACCCGGGATCGCGTGACGACGGCGGTGGTGTCGGCGGCCGTCACGACCGCGGTGGCCGGAGTGGTCTACGGGGTGCTGGCGCCGGAGGCCGCCCACGGGGGCGCGGCATCCGATGCAGCGGCCTCCAGTGCTCGGCCGTCCGCCCCCGCGACGACCACCCCGGACGACTATGCCCCGGTCTACCGGCACCGGACTCTGTCCTTGAAGAACTACCGCTATTACTTCGACCTGCGCGCGGGAGCGGTCAGCGGCTCGGAGACCGCCTGGAGTGTCGGCACGGACGCCGGTGGCGACGGCAACGGAGCCTTTGAACTCCAGCCGCTCACCGACGCCTTCGTCGTACCGGGGAAGGCCGTGCCGACCGCCGGGCAGTGCGCCGCCGAGGCCACTCGCCACCCTGCCGACGGGTGGCTGCACTTCCGGCAGGCGCCGCCCGGCAGCACGTTCTGCCTGCGTGACACGACGAGCGGCGACATCGCGGTGATCACCGTCATCGACGTCGACCACGGCAACTACGCGACCACGGACGACATCAGCTACTACCGCCGCCGCGGGTGAACCCGACCCGGGCCGACTCGGCGGTCAGAGGCCGAAGACCCGGCGGGCGTTCGCGGACAGGAACAGGTCGGTGGCCTCTTCGTCCAGGCCGAGATCACCGAGGTGTTCCAGTGCCTGGACAGGGGTGATCATGGGGTAGTTCGTGCCGAACAACACCTTCCTGCGGCCCCGGCCGCGCAGATACTCGACAAGCTCTCGCGGGTAGCGGCGGGCGGTGTAGGCGCTGGTGTCGATGTAGACGTTGGCGTGTTTGTCGGCCACGGCGATCATCTCCGTGGTCCACGGGTAGCCGATGTGACCGCAGACGATGGTCAGTTCGGGGAAGTCGAGCGCGACCTGGTCGATGTAGGGGATGGGGCGACCGGTCTCGGAGGGGCGCAGCGGGCCGGTGTGACCGACCTGGGTGCAGAAGGGGATGCCGAGGTCGACGCAGGCGGCGTACAGCGGGTAGTACAGCCGGTCGGTGGGCGGCAGTTGCCACAGCCAGGGCACGATCCGCAGCGCGATGAAGCCGAGCTCCTCCACGGCCCGGCGCAGCTCGCGCACGGCCTGGACGGGCCGGGTGAGGTCGGCGCCCGCGACCCCGCGCAGCCGTCCGTCGGCCTGCGCGACGAACTCGGCCACCTCGTCGTTGCTGATCAGCGGTCCCTGAGGCCCGTACCAGGCGGCCGAAAGACCGGTCTCCACATCTGCCGCGGCCATGGCCGCCACCGTGGCCTTGACCGGCAGCGGCTCCTCCAGCAGCCCCTGCCCCGTCCATCGGCGCAACGACTCGAACATCTCGTGGTTGGAATGACGGAGCGTGGGGTGCTGCATCCACACATCGATGACCGACACGGGCTCCTCGCCTCTCTCTCGTGGCATCGCCGCCGTACGACGACGCTGCCTGGCTGACGGACCGTCAATGTGCCTCTGTGACAGAGTGATTGTGCACGAGGAGATCAAAGCGAGGAGAGCGGTCATGGCGGCGGAGTTGAACGAGCTGGTGCGGAAGCGGCTGGAGGAGCCGAACTTCTGGTACGTGGCCACGGTGAGGCCGGACGGAGCACCGCATGTCACGCCGATGTGGGTGGGGCTGGAGGGGCGGCTGATCGTCTTCAACACCTCGGTCGGCCGGATCAAGGAGGAGAACCTGCGCAACGACACCCGGGTCCACCTCTCGCACGCCGACGCCGAGAACCCCTACGACCGGGTGCAGATCTCCGGCCGCGCGGTGCGTTTCGTGGAGGGCGAGGAGGCCGAGCGCGGCATGGACCGGCTGGCCCGCAAGTACCTGGGCCTGAACGGTTATCCCTGGCTGCTCGAGGGCGAGCGGCGGGTACACGTGCTGGTCGAGCCGGAGCGGGTGCGCCACATCGTCGGCGTCGAACCGTTCCGCCCGGGAGTCATCCCTTCCTGACCGGGACCTCCTGCATCACTGCCTGCCTTCTCCATGCCCGGCAACTGTGGCCGACTTCCGCGATTGTCAGTGCAGGCTGCCATGATCACCGTATGAACGAGACGAACGCACACCTGGCAAGGCGCCTGCTCGCGACCGACGCGGACGGCTGGACGGAAGCCGGCACCCGGGCCCTGCTCGCCGCCCTCGGCCGGGAGGGCCGCCTGCGCCCGGTGGGGCGGTTCGAGGAGGCGTACGTGAACGGCGAGGCGTACGTGGAGCTCGCGGTGCCGGTGCTGACGCCGGCCGGCCCGGGTGCCGCGGCCCAGGCGGCCGCCTTCCGCGCGGTGAGGGAGGAGCTCACGGCGGAACTCGGCGAGGCGTCGATCATGGGCGTGTACGGCGACCTGGGCCCGTTCTACGCCTCAGGGCCGGTCTGGGGCAGCCCGTACCTGCGCTGGCGCGGCCGGCCGAACACTCTGGAACTCCGAGCCGGTGCGGACGGCCCCGAGCTGGTGCTGCAGCCGACCGATCCGCTGGAGAACTGGTTCTGGCGTCAGGGCCACGGCGAGGAACACGCGATCAGCGGATTCTTCGGCAGCCGCAGCGACCCCGCGAACGCCGGCCTGGGCCACCCCGGCGGCTGGCGCGCACAGAGCTGGAAGACGGTGACGGGCTCGCTGGCGGACTTCCTGTCCACCCTCCCGGCCGAGACCACAGCCCTGGGCAGGCCGATCGGCATGCCGGTTTACGGCCGTGGGGCGGGCCCCGGCGCACCGCTCCTGTTCGAAATATCCTGCGACGACCGCCTGGCGATCGGCTGCTTCCCGCCGTACGACATGGACTCGCGACCAGAGGCCCTCGGCTGGGGCCAGGTGGCGGACCACCCGGCCACGCGGGAGGTGTGGGACGACGACCACGACCCCCGCTGGCGCGTCGACGCGGGCGGCCCGGGGGAGCCGCGGGGCCACGAACTGGCGGAGATGCTGGTGGCGACGGCACGCGCGGCGGGGGTGCAGCAGCCGGAGGACCTCATCGTCGGCGGCGAGGCGGAGTACATGGGCCCGTACCACGTCACGTTCTACGGCCTGGGTCTCCCGACCGGCTGAGGACCATGCCTGAGCCGGCCCGGCCACCGGCCGTTCGGGAGCCCGACCGCAGGGTCGGCCGGATCGTCACAATCTGAAGGTTGGCCCCCGCTGGTCCGCCGTCCCGGGACTTGGCGGACCGGCGCCTGCGAAGGCGCTCTCGCGGGGTAAACGGAACCTACGCCTCCACCGGCTGTGGCGGAAGCCCTTCCGATGTGTGGTCCAGGTCACCTCAGGATTCGGTGTCAAAAGGTGATCTCTTCGCCGATCCACTGCTCCCGAGCGACGGTGACGACCAGGGCGGGACCGGATCACCCTCTGTAAATCGGTCGGCGTGCTGGTGCAGGTCGCCGTGGCCGCGGAAAGGAGCCAGCGCAGCCTGCCGCGGTTCGACGCACACCGTTGCCTCGGCGACCGTGACGTCATCGGTCTCCCGGCCGACCGCATGGAACCCCACCGACGTGATGTGCGCTCCCGGTGACAGCCAGGGGCGGCGGATCACCGGTTCCAGGGAACGGGTGGTCGCGGCGGCGATGTCCTAGCCGCCGAGAGCCTCGGCCTGGCTGGACGCTGCGCGGACCTCGGCGTCCAGCACGGCCGACAACTCCCCGGCCGGGGCGCCCACTTTGGCCGGATCTCCGCGCGGGCGTGGGAGCGGGCCTGCACGCCGGTGCCCAGGACAGGACCGCAAGCACCGTGGCGTCCTCACGGGCCTGCAGCCGGGCGGAAAGCGCGGAGCGGACGTCGGTGCGTGCCGCGGTGACGGCCGTACCCGTCCAGCAGCGCCGGAGGCTCGCCGGTGTCAGAGGGAGGCCGGCTTGCGAGCCCAGGGCATCGACGTGGGTTGTTCGAGACCGCGCTGCGCGGTGTCCTCGCGGAAGCCGGCGGCGAACCCGGGTCGGACCGGCTGCCGGCCGTCTACCTGCGCTCCATCGGCAGCGCCGACGCCGCCCCGGAGACCGTCCGAGCGCTGGGGGAGGAGTACGCCGCCGCGCTCGCCGCCCTCTCCTCGGCCGACGACGGCAAGCTGCGCGCCCAGCTCGCCATGGCCTGGCTGCTCGGCATCGGCGTGATGCGCGTCGTCGTCGGCCAGGAGCCACTGGCGAGCGCGTAACCCGACGCGATCTGCCGCCACGTCCTCGCGGCACTCGACGGACGCCTGCGTGACGGGAAAGCGCCGGCGGGCCGGGCGGCGAAGCGGCGGCAGCCCGACGAGCGGCCGTAGCCGACGCGTCCGGTGAGGAGCGCGGTGAGGACGCGGTCGGCGGTGACCATGGCGCAGGACCACTCCCGCCGTCAGCCGTCGTGACCTTTGCCGCGCGGCCTCACAGTTGGATGGGCAGGTGGCGGGGGCCGCGGAGCATGGCGTTCTGCCGGTACGGCGGCGGGTCCTGGACGAGGCCTGCGGTGCCGAGGTGGGGGAGCAGCGCGCCGAGCGCGGCCTGGGCTTCGAGGCGGGCGAGGGGCGCGCCGTAGCACAGGTGGATGCCGCTGCCGAAGCCGAGGTGCTGGTTGTCGGGGCGGGTGGGGTCGAAGCGGTCGGGTTCGTCGAACCGTCTGGGGTCCCGGTTGCCCGAGGCGAGGGCAAGGATGACGGAGGTGCCTCGGGGGATGGTGGTGCCGGCGACGTCGAGGTCGGCGTGCGGGATGCGCTCGCGCATGTGGACCGGTGGTTCGTAGCGCAGCAGCTCCTCAACCGCTCGCGGCATCAGGCCGGGTTCGCGGCGCAGGCGGTCGAGCTGGTCGGGCCGGCGCAGCAGGGTGAGCACGCCGTTGGTGATGAGGTTGACCGTGGTCTCGTGTCCGGCGATGAGGAGCAGTACGGCGGTCTCGGCGAGCTCCTCCTGGGTGAGCCGCAGGGTCGGGTCGGGCTCGTTGACGAAGGCGGAGAGCAGATCGTCGCCCGGCCTGCCCCGGCGCTCTTCGGCGAGATTCACCAGGTAGCCGCCCATCTCGATCCGCGCCTGCTCGCCGGCCTTGTCGGTGTCCGCGGTGTCCTCGTCGGCCCTGACGTCCGCGGCCGCGACCAGGGCATCGGACCAGGCCCGGAAGAGCGGCTCGTCCTCTCGGGGCACACCGAGCAGGCGGCAGATCACGGTGACGGGCAGCGGATAGGCGAAGTCGTCGACGATGTCGATCTGCCGGCCCGCCTCGAAGGATGTCATCAGTTCGCCGGTGATCCGGTCGATCTCACCGCGCATTCCGTCGACGCGACCGGGGCTGTGCGGGGGTCCGAAGGGCCGCATGGCCAGGGTGCGCAGTCGGTGGTGTTCGGGGTCGTCGAGCCGCAGGAAGGGCGGCTTGTGGGCCACTTCGCCGCGGGTACGGGGGTCGGCACTCATCCGTGGGTCGTGGAGCAGAGCGGCGATCTGGTGGTAGCCGCCGACCAGACAGGTGCCGCCTGCCTGCCACACCACCGGTCCGGCCTCGCGGAGCTCCGCGTACAGCGGGTAGGGGTTCGGGCGACTGGCGTAGTCGGTGATCCGTGCCAGCAAGGTCTCGGAGTCCATGACGGCTCCTCGTCGTTGTACGGGACGTGCGTCACACCACCGTCAGCCGGCGGTCGGGAAGGTGACCGGTGAGCGCGACGGTCGGGCCGTGGGAGAGCACCGACGGATCGGGTACGAGGGAGGGGATCGGGATGTCGGCCGCGATCGCCCGGTCCGCCGCGCCGGGCGGCGGGGGGAACGGGGCGGCCGTCTCGATCAGGTGCCGGTAGTAGTCGAGGCACTTGGCCATGTCGACGGTGACGGCGGCGGTGACCCGGCCCTGGTAGCCGTAGACCATCGCGAGACGGCGCGCTTCGAGGGAGCCCTGCGCGATGACCACGTGGTCGGAGTAGGTGGGCACGCCCACCGACTTGATGTTGAGGCCGAACTGGGTCGACCAGAACACCGGGACGGCCAGGTGCGGGCGCTGCAGCGGCCCGGGGCTGACCATGTTGTGAGCCGCCACCTCGGCCTGCTCGACCGCGTTGCCCCAGTGTTCCAGGGACAGCATCTGGTAGCCGAAGAGCGGGTGGGGGAAGCGGGACACGTCGCCGGCCACGAAGACGTCGTCGGTGACGATCCCGTACATGTTGAAGGCGCGGCACCCGGCGTCACAGGCGATCCCGCGCGGGCCCGCCGCCAGCCCGGAGTCGGCCAGCCACTCCACGTTGCGGACCGCGCCCAGTGCCACGACGCACACGTCCGCCTCGACGTGGCCGCCGTCGGACAGATCCGCGCCGGTGAAGGCGCCGTTGCCGTTCAGGGCGGTGACCGTCACCCCGGTGCGCAGGTCCACGCCGTGGTTGCGCTGCATGACGGCCGCGAGCTTCGACAGTGTGCCGCCGAGCGCGCCCACCAGGGGCGCGGGGCCGCGTTCGGCGACCGTGACCTGCAGCCCCAGTTCACGGCAGGCGGAAGCGATCTCGGAGCCGGTGAATCCGCCGCCGATCACCAGCACCCGTCCCGGCCCGGCGGCCAGCCGCTCGGCCAGCCCCTCCCCGTCCTCGCGCGTGCGCAGCGTGAACACCCCGTTCAGGGCGGCTTCCTCCGGGTTGGGCCAGGGGCGCGCCCGGGTGCCGGTGGCGATCAGCAGCCGGTCGTACGGCAGTGACTCGCCGTCCTCCAGCAGCACCCGTTTGGCCAGCAGGTCCACACCGGTGGCGCGGACGCCCAGCCGCCACTCGGCCTCGGGGTCGCGGCGCATCGGCAGCTCGAGGGTGTCCGCCGTCGCCTGCCCGAGCAGCACCTGCTTGGACAGCGGCGGCCGGTCGTAGGGCACGTGGGGCTCGTCGCCGACCACGGTCAGTGAGCCGGTGAAGCCCTCCTCGCGCAGCGTCTCCGCGGCTCGCAGCCCGGCCAGGGACGCGCCGACGATGACGATACGGCCGTCTTTCAGGTCACCGGGCACCGGTGCTCACCTCTTCACCGAGGAGGATGGCCTGCACCGGGCATGCCGCGGCGGCTTGGCGCACGCGTTCTTCCTGGTCGGCGGGCACGGCCGTGGCATAGAGCAGCCCCTCCTCGCCGTGCAGTGCGAACACCTCCGGCGCGAGGAACACGCACTGTGCATAGCCCTGGCAGCGCGTGAGGTCGACAACGGTCCGCATCTCCACCACTTCCTCCGCTGTCACACCCCCCTCACCTCCAGCATGGGCCGGGAGCCGGAGGCCCGCACGGCGACTGCTCGAGGGACGCCGCCGGTCCGTCGTCAGCCCAGTGCGCGGGCGGGGCTGAACGTGACGCCGACAAGGGCGAGGCGGCTGAACGTCCGGAGGAAAACGCCCAGTTGCGGCCCGTGTGGCTGATCTCCTCGGTGCGCGCGCCGACATGGCCGACGCCGGTGAACATCTCCGCGCAGGCCATGCGGTTTCGTTCCGGACGCCGTGGCAGAAGGCACCCGTCGCTGACCTCTGGGGGCGGAACGGTCGTCGCCGGCCTGTGGTGCCGGGCTCGGCCGAGGCCGGCGGTGCCGAGGCCGGCGGGCAGCACCCGATGTGCGCGGCGCGGGTTGCCCGACAGATCCGCTGAGGTTGTCCTCGTTCTGGATCGACGATCCGGTCAGGCTGCCGACGATGCGGCGGGTGCCGAGGACCAGGTCAGGCGTGGCGACCGTCAGCAGGTCGGGCGCGGCGCCGACCGCCACCAGCGTGCCGCCCGGGGCCGGTCCGCGAACGGGTGGGTTCATGGACGTACCGCCGGAGGCCGTGGCGACGATGACCCATGCGCCGCCCTGGTCGGCCGGCGCCCGTGCAGAGGTCGGTGCCGGTGCTCTCGATGTAATCGTGGGCGCCCGGGCCCCCTGCATTCCCGATCCGGGAGGTCACCCTGACCGGGCGCTCGGCCCGACATCGGACTCCTCATCCAGCCGCGTCTAGCCGGCCAGTTGCTGATAAAGCGCGGAAGGGTCTGCGGCGAGACCTGCCTTGACCTGCCGGGTCCGGTCGTCGGCGAGCACCTCGAAGGCGCCGCTCTCGATGCCGTCGAGTGCCTGTTCCGCGACACTCTGCGGTGTGACCTTGGGCGCGTCGACATGGGCCGCCAGGTCCGTGTCGATGTAGCCCACGTGCAGACCGGTGACACCGATGCCGCGCGGCCGGAGGTCCAGCCGCAGCGAGTTGGTCATCGACCACAGTGCGGCCTTGGAGGCGCTGTAGGAGCCGGCGAGGGCGATCCAGGAGAGCACGGAGTGGACATTGAGGATGTGGCCGCCGCCGTTTCTCTCGATGACGGGGACGAAGGCCCGGGCCACGCTGAGCGGACCGTAGAAGTTCACCTCGAACTCCCGGCGGATGTCCTCGACCGGGCTGTCCAGAAAGGACGCACTGACCGCGCCGGCGGCGTTGTTGACCAGGATGGTGACGTCCTGGGCCTGCTCTGCGGCCGCGGCCACGGATGCCGGGTCGGTCGTCTCCAGGGCAAGCGCCACCGCGTCCGGGTGGGTCACGGTGCGGGGGTCGCGCGCGGTCGCGTAGACCTTCTTGGCGCCACGGGTGTAGAGGCTCTCCACCACGGCCTTTCCCAGGCCGCGGCTTCCACCGGTGACGAGGACGACGGCGTCTTGGATGGTGGTCATACATATCTCCCAACAGGTAAACCGATCGGTTTCCAGAACGGTAAACCGATCGGTTTCCGAGTGCAAGGGAGGGGAGTAGTCTCATTGCGTGACCACGACAGACAGGGGCTCCTCGCGCGATCGGCTGCTGGACGCGGCGAGCGACCTGTTCTACCGCGAGGGCGCGGGTATCGGCGTCGAAGCCCTCTGCCAGGCGGCCGGGGTGTCCAAGCGCTCGATGTACCAGCTGTTCGGCAGCAAGGACGAGCTCATGGCGGCGAGCCTGGAGCGGAGAGGCCCGGCATACCAGGCCCTGCTGATGACGGAGGACGAGACCGGCTCGCCCCGCGGCACCATTCTGCGGGTCTTCGAGCGGCTGGAGGAGCTGGCCGCCCGCCCCGACTACCGGGGCTGCCCGCTGGTGGCCACCGCGATCGAGGACAAGGACCCGGGGCATCCGGCGAGCGAGGTCGTCCGGCGGCACAAGCAGGAGATGACGAACTTCTTCCAGCGCCAGGCCGAACGGGGCGGTGCCCGCGACCCCGAGACGCTCGCTCAGCAACTGACCATGGTGTTCGACGGCGCGAGCGCCCGCGCCGTCGTCCGGGCGGAACCACTGAGAGGCCTCGCCGTCACCACGGCCACTGCCCTGCTGGACGCGGCGGACATCCCCCGCGGGTAGCCGCGCACGGGCGCCCTCCTGTCGGGAAGGCCCAGTGCTGTGCGCCGGGCGAGTCGCGACCTGCGGTGCGGTGCATCGCACGGCGGTGCGGGCACTCCGGGCGCCATCGTCTCGTGCTGGGTCGATGCCCTGGTCAACAACGCCGGCGTCATGCCGCTCGCCCTCATGGAAGAGCTGGGCGCCGACGAGTGGAGCCAGACGCCGCGGCCGTCCTCCTCACCATGAGGGAGCGCCGGTCCGGGCACGTCATCACCGTTGCCCACCGTGTGGACGGGCCCGGAGGCGTCTCGGGCCCGTGCTCATTCACGTCTCTCGGGCCGGCGCCGCCTGCACCTCGTCATGGGGTTCCGCGTGTGGGGCATGACGGAGACCTCGCCGATCACCTCGGTGCACATCCGCCGGGGCGAAGCGTTCCACAACGGTGAGGAGCCACACGCCCCACCGCCGGGAGGTGGGGCGCATCTCCATTACGGCCCCGTAAGGCCGGACGTAACGTCCCTGTAACTCCGCAGCCACGCACCCGCATGCGAAGAAGGGGCACGGCTGTCCTCGACCTCCCCAACCGACGCGATCACCCAGGTGGCACGATGAACCCCACTTCCCCCCATTCGCTGCCGCGCCGCTGGTGGCGCCGAACATGGCCGCGCCCTGCCTCCGCCGCGGGGCTGGTCCTGTCCCTGATCGCAGTGGTCCTCGGACTCTCCCCGGCCCCCGCGCACGCCGCGAGCCTGCAGGAGGTCACGGGCTTCGGCTCCAACCCCGGCAGCCTGCAGATGTTCCAGTACGTCCCCGACAACCTGCCGTCCGGCGCGCCGTTGGTCGTGGCCCTGCACGGGTGCACACAGAGCGCGAGCGACTACTACAGCCACTCCGGCTGGCCCAAGTACGCCGACATGTACGGCTTCGCACTGGTCTTCCCGCAGACCACCAGCTCCAACAACGCCAACTCCTGCTTCAACTGGTACCAGTCCTCCGACTACACCCGTGACCAGGGCGAGGCACTGTCGATCAAGCAGATGGTGGACTACGCCAAGTCCCACTACGGCAGCGATCCGAGCCGCGTCTACGTCACGGGACTGTCGGCCGGCGGCGCGATGACCTCGGTCATGCTCGCCGACTACCCCGACGTGTTCGCGGGCGGCGCCATCGACTCCGGTATCCCGGCAGGCTGCGCGACCGACCTGTCCAGCGGTCTGACCTGCGAGTACAACGCGGTGAACAAGACGCCGCAACAGTGGGGCGACGCGGTGCGCAGCGCGTCCGGCGGCTGGGGCGGGCCGTGGCCGCGCGTCGCGATCTGGCAGGGCACCGGCGACACCACGGTCAACCCCGCCAACGCCACCGAGGAACGGGACCAGTGGACCAACGTCTGGGGCATCGGCCAGACCCCGTCCTCGACCACGAGCCTGACCGGCGGCACGACACAGGCCATGTACAACGAGGCGAACGGCAAGCCGGCGGTGGAGACCTTCTCCGTCTCAGGGATGGCACACGGCCTCGCGGTGAACCCCGGGTCCGCCACCGACCAGTGCGGCAGCACGGGGACGTACTACCTCAACTACATCTGCTCGTCGTACTGGACCGCGAAGTTCTGGGGTCTCGACACCTCCGCCGGGAGTGGCACCGGCAGCCTCCCGGCGCCCACCGGGCTCACGGTGACCGGCACGACCGACACCACCGTGTCCCTGTCCTGGTCCGCGGTGAGCGGCGCGGCGTCGTACAACGTCTACCGGGACGGCACCAAGGTCGGCTCGGCGACCGGCACGTCGTACAGCGACTCCGGGCTCAAGTCCGGTACGCGGTACGGCTACACGGTCGCCGCGGTGGACTCCGGCGGCGCGGTCGGCTCCCCGTCTTCGGCGGTCGCGGCCACCACCACCGGGTACCAGCCGCAGTGCTTCACCGACAACAACTACAACCAGGTCGCGGCGGGCCGCGCTCACCAGAGCGGCGGCTACGTCTACGCCAACGGATCCAACCAGAACATGGGCCTCTACAACGTCGCGGTCACCCACACCCTTGAGGAGACCTCGTCCGGCTACTACGTCATAGCCGACTCCGGCTGCCCGTCCTGACGGTTCGGACACGCACAACGCGTCGGCGGCCCCAGGCGCGGTAGCCGCAGTAGACCGCGCCGGTGATCCCGTACCGGCCCTGGACGGTGGTCACCGGCACGCCGGCGGACCAGGGTTCCTGCCGGCCGCCGGGCGGGAGCCTCGGTCAGTACCCGACCCGGAAGGTCGCGTCCTGCCGGTCCGTGGTCGTGGAGATCGGGTCGATGCGCAGCACGTAGTTCGAGTGCCGTATGTAGCGGGTCGGGTTGTTGTAGGAACGGAAGGATGCCCATCCCGCGTCCGCCAGGCCTGCTGTGCGGTAGAAGGTCGCGTCCGCGGCGAACGTCGACGTACCGTCGTTGACGTCCAGTTGCAGCTGGTAGTCGTAGTGGCGGAGGTAGCGGGTCGGGTAGTTGACCGACCGGAACGAGACACCCCCGGCGTCCGCGAGGCCGGGGACGAGCGTCCACTGCGAGTCGGTGGGCGGGTCGACGGGGTACTCGTCGATCCGGCCGACGAAATTGCTGTGGCGGACGTAACGGCCCGGATTGTTGTAGGACTTGAGGCGGTTCCAGGTGGGCGCACCCCACTTGGCGACGAGGTTGTCGTACTCGGTCCTGCTGATGGCCGTGATGCCGCAGTGCTTGGAGTTCAGCGGCTGGGTGTAGGTCTTCTGGTCGAGGGCCGTCCAGGTGCCCGTGGCGAGATCGTTGGTCTGCCAGGCATAGAACACGCCGTTGGGCGTGTAGGTGTCGCCCCACAGGTACCAGGTGTTCGAGGTCAGCGATCTGACGAGGGTAGGGGCCTCGGTGCCGCCATGGGAGACGGCCGTGCTGAACTCCGTGAAGCTGCCGGGCTCGAGGGAGGTGGATCTCGCTCCGACGAGTGTCTGGTTCTTCTTGAAGTAGAGGTAGTTGACGCCGTTCACGCCGACGGCCATGTCGCCGTCGATCACGTCGTAGCCGGGGTCGAAGAAGACCTGGGGTGCGGAGGCGGTGACGAAGTCGGTCGTGTAGTTGACCATGACCACGTTGTGCCCGCTGCCGTTGACGGCCGAGTAGATGACCGCGTACTGGCCCCGGGCCGCGTCCCAGAAGGCCTCGGGCGCCCAGCAGTGGGTGTTCATGTCGTGCAGCTTCAGCCGGTGGTAGCCGGTGAAGGTGCGCAGGTCGGTCGAGTACCAGACGTGGATGTACTGGCTGACGTAGGTCCAGTCGGTGCCCTTGAGGTCCGTGGCCAGGACGACGAACGTGCCGTCCTGTTTGCGCAGGATGAAGGGATCGCGCAGCCCGAGGTCGCCCTCGGTGGGCGTGACGACGGGGTTGTTCTGGTTCAGGGGCATCCAGTTGAGCGAGTCGGCGCTGACGGCGAGGTGGAGGCCGTAGTCCGTGCCCTCGCCGAGGCTGGTGGACTCGGTGAAGTAGCACATCACGTACGCCGAGTCGGCCGCGTGCGCGGTGCCGGCGCCGAGGGTGAGCGCGCCGGTCACCGCCAAGGGGGTGGCGGCCGCCATGCCGAGGAAGTGGCGACGGGAGGTGGTCATGCGTGCTCCAAGGGGGAGTGGGGCCCTTCAGGACGGCAAGCGCTGTTTGGAATATCGAACATGGTTCGGTTAATCGGTCAGAAGGTAAGACGTGGCCATGTCCGCGTCAATCCTCGTGCGTCATCGGCCCAAGGCGAACGGCCCGGCGCCCCACCCGCAGCGCCTGCGTCACCCCCCGGATAGCGTGGGGAGGTGCAGTTCAACAGGCGTGAGAGAAGATGGAGTCACACCGTCGCCGCTCTGGTGATGGCTGTGCTCGGCGTGGGCATCCTTGCCGCGAACATCGTCGAGGTCGTCCAGGGCGATGACCGGATATCCGACCTGCGCGCACACGGGCGCCGGGTTCCCGGCAACGCCTCCGTCCTCGGCACGTGCTCCACCGGCCGCGGCGCCGAGTGTTCCACGAGCGCGGTATGGCTCAGCTTCCACGATGCCAAGGGGCTGCCACAGTTCACGTCCGAGGCCCGCCTGGCCCACACCCTCTATGTACCGAGCGGCCCGAGGGACGACGAGGGCCATGTGCACACCACTGTGGTCTACGACCCGGCAGACCCGGAAGACGCGCAGGCGGTCGGCGTACTGCGCTGGAACGCATGGAACCTGATCGAGCACCGATGGCTCGCCTTCACCATCGGCCTGGTGCTGGCCGCGGCCGGTGCGGCGGCACTCGTCGGCGACCGGCTCCGCGACTGAGGGAAGCGACGCCGGGCGACCTCCTGCGCGGGGCGATGGTGGCTTGGTAATCGCTTGCAGGGGCTTTGCTCGAAGGCTCAGCATGACGGTTCCCACTCGTTGTTCGTCGGTACCTGGCCTAGGCGCCCGGGCGCGTGAGGAGTGATCGCGAGCTGCGCGGAGTCATGACGAGTGGATGACGGTGTCCCGTGTCTTCCGAAGGGGCTGGATGTGCCAGAGCCGTTTGATGCCGTGACCCCTGCTGCTGCCGCGGGCGGGGCCGGGTGCCCGCCGCGGGTGCCCGCACCGCCGACAGTCGGCGTGGAGGAGGAGTTCGTGCTGGCCGACCGGGGCACCAGGTCGGCCGTCTGCAGGTCGCGTTCCGTTGTCCGTGCCGCCGGCGATCGCCTCGGCGGGCAGCATGTGGCACCCGAGCTGTCGCAGTCCCAGGTGGAGACGGTCAGTGAGGTGTGTCGTACGGGCGTCGAACTGGAGGCGGAGATCATCCGATTACGCACGGGGGCGGCTGCCGCGGCGGCCGAGCACGACTGCCTGCTGGTGCCCAGCGGCGTGGCGGTCCTGGGCCGCTCCGGGCCGCCGCCCGTCCTGGACCAGGCACGGTACCAGGCCCTCGCACGCCGCTTCGGGCCGCTGATCCACGAGCAGGGCGTGAACGCCTGCCACGTGCACGTCGGCGTGGCCGACCGGGAAGAAGCCATACAGGCGGTCAACCACCTGCGGGGCTGGATGCCTCTGCTGTTGGCCCTGACCGCCAACTCCCCGTACTGCGACGGGAGTGACACCGGATACGCGAGCTGGCGCTCGGTGGTGTGGAGTCGATGGCCCTCGGCAGGGCCCCCTCCCCGCCTGCGCGGCACGGCCCACTACGAACAGGTTGTCGGCCAACTCGTGGGCAGCGGGGCGGCGCTGGATCCGGCCATGGTCTACTGGCACGTCCGGCCCTCGGCGCATCTTCCCACCATCGAGGTGCGCATCGCGGACGTGCTGCCCGACGCCGCGGCCACCACCGCGTACGCACTGCTCGTCCGCGCCCTCGTCGGGCATGCCGTGGAGCTGGTACGCGCCGGGGAACTCGCGCCCGACGTTCCCGATCTGCTGTTGCGGGCCGCGTGCTGGCAGGCCGCCCGGCACGGGCCGAGCGGGACCCTTCCCGGCACCCACACCCACGACTGCGCTCCCACGAGTGCCGGCCGGCTGATCGAGGAGCTCTGGAAACGGGTCGAGCCCCACCTCAGCCGGCACGGCGACGATCGGCGCGTCCGCGACTGGCTGGGCGATGTCCAGCTGAACGGGTCCGGCTCCGCGCGGCAGAGGCGTGTGGCGGAACGGCACGAGGACGGCCTATGGGCTGTGGTGGACGACCTGGCCGTCGAGGTTCCGTGAATCCGAGCCGGACGTCAGGACGACCGCGGAGAACCTGGCGCGCCACGCGGCTGGGGAGGATGTGGCTGGTGTTGCCCTCGTTGCGCAAGCCGCAGGAGTGGGAGCGGTTCGTGGACGGGCGAACCGAACTCGGCTGCACTCCGTCGACATCGACGGACACCCTTGGGTCTACGGTGGTCCCGAGGGCTCTGTTCGGAAACCGAGCGCAGCCCGGAGGACTCGGCTTCGCCGAACCGTGCCGCTCCTGCCCGTGCGGGGGGTGCCATGAAAGTCGAAATGATCCAAACGGCCGCCAACGTTCTCTTCGACGTACCGGACGAGATGCACCAAGAGATCATCATGCTCATCAGCGCGGTCACCGACGACACCGAGACACGGGCGCCGGACCTCGCGGCCGCCTTCGGGGAGTGGTGCTGGCTCGTGTACACGATCCGCGGCGACGTGGTCGAGGTGCTGGACGTCGGCTGCGCTCGCTGACGCCGTCGGTGCGGGGCGTGACCGACCGCCCGGCCGCGGAGGCGCACCCGGACCGCCCGCACGGAGCTGCTCACGGCCGTAGGCGCGCCCGCCACCGGACTCCGCGGGCCGGCCCGTCCCGGCCGCCGGTCGTCCCGGGCCGGAGCCCCCGTGCCCGGCGCCGGCACGGCCCGACGATGCCGCCGCATGTGCTGCGGACAGCAAGGCGTGGCCTGACCCTGCCTCAGGCACCGTCCTGATCCGCTCAGGTGGACCGTCACCCGTGCCTACCATCGGCCCATGACGACTGCCCCCACCGCCTCGCTGGCCACCGCCCAACGCTCGCTGGGCGACCCCGCCTGCCGCTATCCTCTGTGGCCTCCGCTGACCAGCGGCTGCCCGAAGACGAGCACGGACGACGTCGCATACCCGGTCGAGGTGGACTACGCGTACGACCGTGTGCCCGCCGGCCTCTTCGGCAGTCGCCCCCCTCGCACCGGCCTCGACCACTGGGCCCCACTTCTCCCGCCCCTCGCCGCTCCCGGGCTCGGCGAGGGCGGCACCCCCCTGGTGGAGCTGGAGCCCGGGGTGTTCGTCAAGGACGAGGCCCGCAATCCGACCTGGAGCCACAAGGACCGGCTCAACCGCTGCACCGTCAGCGCCGCCCTGGCCTCCGGCGCCCCCGGCGTCGTCGTCGCGTCATCCGGCAATCACGGCGCCTCCGCCGCGGCGTTCGCGGCGCGTGCCGGGCTGCGCTGCGTCGTCCTCACCTCCACCGACCTGCCACCGGCGATGGACGCCTTCCTGCGCGCATACGGCGCTGTCGTGCTGCCCGTGCCGGTCGAAGCACGCTGGCCGCTCACCCGACGGATCGCTGAGCACGTCGGGCTGCAGCCCGTCAGCAACCAGACCCGCACCCATACCGGCCACGCCTTCGGGCCCGAGGGCTACAAGACGGTCGCGTACGAGATCCACGCCGATCTCGGTGTCCCCGCGGCCGTCTTCGTCCCGACCGGCTACGGCGAGCTGCTCTTCGGCATCGGGAAGGGCTTCGCCGAGCTGCGCCGCCTCGGGGTGACGGACCGGGTCCCCCGGCTGATCGCCTGCGAACCCGCCGCCGGCGGACCGCTTGCCGCCGCCCTGCGCCAGGGGCTGCCGGCAGCGCATGTGGATGTCGGCGCCACCGACGCGTACGGCATCGACTGCCCGGTGAACAGCTACCGCGGCGTACTCGCGGTGCGCGGCAGCGGAGGCCGCGCGGTCCTGCTCACGGACGAGCAACTGTACGCGGCCCAGTCCGAGTTGGCCCGGGCCGGCCTGTGGGCGGAGCTCTCGGCGGCGGCCGGCCTGGCGGGGCTGCGGGCCTGCGCCGACGAGGACTTCGACGGCCCGGTGGTCTGCGTGTCCACCTCCAGCGGGTTCAAGGACCGAGGGGTCGGGCGGCACCGCAGCGAGCCGGTGGCACCCGAGTGGACTGCCGTGCGGGCCCGGCTGCGCGCGGCCGGGCTCGGCGAGTGAGCGTACGGTGATCGGCCACGGCACGGACAGCCCTTGAGCGGTTCAGCGACGGTGGTGTTCACCCTGCCCATGTGCGTGGTCGTGCTCGTGGTCGTGGTCGCCCTGGTTCGGTGAGCCGCTCATCATGCGCAGCATCGCCGGACCGCCGGTGCGCAGGAAACGGACCAGGAGGGCGGCGGCCAGCAGCAGGAAGGCGATGTTGAGCCAGGTCGTGTAGTTCCAGCTGACGCCCTCCGCGGGGATCTTCGCGTCGGCCTGGTCGGGGACGAGGCCCAGACCCCCGAAGACGAACTCCACGACATAGCCGGCCACCGCCATCGCCGCGAAGAAGGTGCCCAGCAGGAAGGCGGCCATCCGGGCGCCGTAGTACTTCCGGTAGATGTTCAGGATCGGCAGGATCAGCAGGTCGGCGTAGATGAAGGCGATGACACCGCCGAAACTGATGCCGCCCTTCCACAGCACCACGGCCAGCGGCACGTTGCCGATGGAGCAGACGAACGCGGCGATGGCCACCACCGGCCCGATCAGCGGCCCGATCAGCTTGGCCGCGAGCGGATGGCCGGCCAGGAAGAAGCTGTGCCAGAAGTCGTCCGGCACCCACGCGGCGATCGCCCCGGCGATCAGGAGTCCCGCGACCAGGTCACGCAGGATCGCCGCCCACTCCATGACGAAGATGTGCGAGACGGAGGTGAGGCCGTCGCGGGAGAGGAGCCGGCGCAGGAAGCCGCCTTCGCCGCGCAGGGACATGTCCATCGCCGCGTGCCCCTCCATGGACCCGGCCAGCCCGCGCTCGGCCTGTTCCCGCGCCTGCCGCAGCAGCCGCTCACGCAGGAGGAGCCGGAACAGCAGCGCGAGTACGACGATCATGATCGGACCGCCGACGAACTCCGCCGCGGTGAACTGCCACCCCATCAACAGCGCCAGGATCACGCCCAGTTCGACCACAAGGTTGGTCGAGGCGATCTCGAATCCCATCGCCGCCGTGAAGTCCGCCCCCTTGCGGAACAGCGAGCGGGCGAGCGCGACCGCGGCGTACGAGCAGGACGACGAGGCCGCGCCGAGCCCCGCGGACAGGGCGAGCGTACGGGGCCGGTCGTCGCCCAGCAGTCGTACGACCGTCTCCCGGTGAACCACCGCCTGGACGACGGCGGACAGCGTGAAGCCGAGGATCAATGCCCAGGTGATCTCCCAGGTCATGGACCCGGCGATGGACAGAGCGTGTCCGATCGCATGCATGATGCACACCCTTCGCCGTCATCTGCCGTCAGTGGGCTCGATGATATACCCCATGGGGGTATATCGCATGGACAGGTGTGCTGGCGGTGGTGGGAAGCCGTGAAGAGGCGGCCTGGGACGAACGTCGGCTCGAGCGGCGAATACGCCGTGTACCAGCTGGTGTTCGAGGCCGTCGGCCGGGTCGTGAACGAGGTCCTGGCCGAGCGCCGGCCGGCGAGCGGGGCCCGGTCGGTGCACCTGCGCCACCCGGGCGGGGGCGGCCGGTACACCCGGACATCATCGGCATCGAGCAGGAGGATTCCCGGATTGCGGGACGATCGAGGCGGCTCTGCGCCGGCGCGACTCCACCTGGCCTCGGTGACGGGGTGTCCGCCGCGGTCAGCGCCTAGATCCGGCAACGGCGGCGGCGGGCCCCGACCTCGGCGGCCGCATCGTCCGGGACGCAGGCCGGCGGGGGGCCGGGGGGAGCCGGGGGGGGGTGAGGGATGCGGGTTCAGCGGGGAGGGGCGGGCCCTGCGTCAGCCGATGAGTGAGCGGAACTGCTCGATCGTACGGCGTCGCATGGTGAGGAAGGCGAGCCAGGAACCGTCGGCGTAGTGCAGCCGGAAGCGGGCCATGAGCTGGGTCCGGGGCCGGCGTTCGACCCGGGTCACCCACGCACGCGGCACCTCCCACACCGGGGTGCCGTCCAGCGGCTGGACCAGTCCGATGCGCTGGTCGGTCACGCGCATCAGCAGCGCGCCGGAGGTGCGCGGCATCCCGGCGGCGATGCTGCCCGCCCCACCCGACTGCGCGCCCACGGAGTTGACCATGTGGTTCGCGAGGGATGCCCCGATACCGATGCCCTTGGCACTCTTGGCGGGGACGACGGAGGCGTACGCCAAGAGGCTTTCACCGGGGGCCAGTTGACTGTGGGCGGAACGCTCACGGAGGGCGGACATGCTCACGATCATAGGCGACTGAGACGGAGCAGGCGGCAAGGGGTGGCGCGCTCCGGCCGCCCCGCGCAGAGCGGGACGGCCCGAGGCCTGAAGTCGGTGGCGAGGAAAGCGAAGAGGCTAGATTCAAGGAGTGGTGAGAAGGAAGCCCCTTCATGGCCTCGCCATGGCCCACGTTAACAGTCAGGCGGGGATCAGGTCGCGCAGATTTTCGACGGTGACGATCTGCGACCCCGGGTGCAGCCCCTCGGGTCGTTCCAGGCCGATATAGGTGACGGGGCCCGCCGGTACGGTCTTGCCGTCCCACAGGGTGATGGCCGTCCCGCCACAGGCCATGAGGCCGGTGAGGTACCGCACCGTGACCTGTTCGCGTTCGACGATGCCGCGCAGCAGGGTCGCCACCGTCACCCGGTTGCCCTCGACGCGGTTGGAGGTCGGGGTCCCCTTCAGATACAGGTGCAGCCACTTGGCGTGCCACCGGCCGTCCGGGGCACGCAGGAACGCCAGCGGCAGCGCGACCCGGCCCGGACCACGCAGCTCCGACTTCATCCGCACCGTACGCGGCTCGAACGGGCGGCCCTTCTGCTCGGCCTCGCGCAGCATGAACCCGAAGAACGACTCCTCGACCTCCTCGAAGCCCTCCCCCGAGAAGATGTTGACCTGCGGGACGATGCAGCTGCCCCGCACGGCGCCCAGCCGCAGGTTGATGAACTCCGAGGCCCCGTCCGGCGCATCGGTGATGTCTCCGGAGTGCTCGCCCTCCGCGTCTCGGAGATTGGTGTACGACAGCCAGGAGACGGTCGCGTAGTCGGCGTTCAGCAGCAAGGCCGACAGGTCGAAGTCGGTGGTGCGCCGGGCCTGTTTCCAGTAGACGAAGAAGCGCAGCAGCTCTCCGTCGACGCGGGAGAGCGAGCCGCGCGGCAGCACACCGAGACCGGGGGCGGTGGCCCTGCCGCTCAGTGGCAGCGCCACGTCCAGGACGTCCGGGTCGACCAGCAGGTGATCCGGGGCGGGCAGTCGGCGGCGCACCTCCGCGTCGAGCGCGGCGATCACCCGGTTCCGCTCCGGTGCAGGCACCGGCGGGCGGGTGTCGTCGGTGACCCAGGCCCGGCCGAGGCGGTTGACGAACACCCGCCGCCGACCGGTCTCCGCGCCGCGGTTGTGCAGGTGCTCACGCACCGACAGCAGGACCCGTCCGGAGACGCCGGGGGCGGCCTCCTCGGCGGCGGACACGACGGCGTCGCGCTCGTCCTGTGTGCGGGCGGCGCGCAGCAGCCGGTCCAGGGAGCGCAGCAGCTTGCCCGGGGCAGCCTTGAGCAGCTCGGCCGCGCCGATGGTGTCGCCCACGCCGAACAGCTCCTCCACCCGGCTGTCCAGGGAGCGCGCCGCCTTCTCGCCGCGCGCGACGGCGAACACCTCGGCCGCATGGGGCCACTGCGGGTACTCGTGCGGGTGCAGTCGCTCGCCGAGCCTTTTCCACATCTCGCGGTGTGCGTGTACGTCGGCGAGTTTCGCCGGAGTCGCGGCCACGACCGCGTCCAGGCCCGTGAGCAACGCCCGGCGCACCCCACGGGGCAGTGCCCGCAGCCGCGTCGGCTCCTGGAGCGTCACGTCACCGCCCGACAGCGCGCAGGCCAGCCGGAGCACATCGGTGACGGTGTCCAGCAACAGACCCGTACCGGCCGTGAGCCGGGCCTGGTTGACCACCGCCCGCGTCTCGCGCACCGGGATCCGATCGGGCTGCGGCCCGTGTGCACAGACACCGGCGAGATCCTGCAGATCCCGCAGGTCGTCCTCGCCCAGCGGCGTGCTGCTGCCCGCCAACGCCACGTACACGGCTTCCAGTTCGTCCTCCACCGTGCCGCCCAGGTGCAGGACCGTCAACCGGTCGCCCGCAGCGCCCGCCAGCTCGTCGTGCCGGGCGAGCATCTCGGCGTACGTGTGCTGGTAGTTGCCGTACGCGGGGAGGGTGAGCAGGTTCACCACACCGGCGCTGAGCTGCTCGAGCGTGCTCGTGCGCGACCTGTCGTCGGCGAGGGCCTCGGTGATGCACCGCATCCAGAAGTCGAAGGTGTCCGGCACGTTGGCCGGGAAGTCGATGAAGTACGCGTTGTGCCGGACATGGTCGCCGACCATCTCACGGACCGTACCCAGCGTCGCCACGGCGGTGTCGACCACCGTCTTCTCGGGCAGCCCCGACAGATGCTCGAGCAACTCGGCCGAGAGCTTGAAGCCCACGGACATCAACGCGGCGTCGAACTGCCGCGCCGCGACGGCACCTTCACCGCTGGGCCCCGTCGGGGCGGGCAGGCGGTGGGTGTGCCGGATGACCAGGGAGTGGAGACGATGGACCATTGCGGCATGGTCGCAAGGCAGAGCGAGCCGGCGCACCCGGTTTTCGGGCATGTGCACCGAGGCTGCCCCGCCCCGTACTGCTGCCCGGCCGGCGTTTAGCGGTACTGGGCTGACAACGAGTCGAACAGCTCTCGTCCGGTGCCTGCAGAAGTTCGCCAAGCTCCCAGGGCGCCCGCATCAGGGCGGCAACTGCGGCAAGAACCCGGATGCCTGAGGGCCGAGCGGGGCGAGAAGGCCGCAGCCAGCCTTCACCGGCCAGGTGGCTCCTTGTGCTCAGCCCGCCGGGTGAACGGCCGAGGCTCTCATCGGGGTGAGGCTGGGCGGGCCGGCTGCGCCGGTCGGGTTTCCGCGGCGCCTGCTGGTGGGCGCCGACGGGGTGCTGGTGGGTAGTCACGCAGAGCCGACGGACAGGGCCTGGGGCACCGTCCCGCCCGCGCGGTCAGTGCTCGTCGTCCGGCGGCAGGGTGGGCACATCGGCGCGGAAGAGGCTGATCAGCAGTCCGTACGGCTTGCCGTCGGCGGGGCTTGTCGGGTGTGGCTCGGCGGTCATCGCGCGCAGCCTCGCTTCCAGCGCGTGCGCCTCGGCGTCGGTGAGCCAGACGTGGCGCAGCGCGGTGTGCGAGGCCTGTCCGGGCTTGTCCGGCAGCATCTCGCCGAGTGCGGCGTTGATGAGGAACTCCGGCCCGACCGGAGCGTCCGGGTGCACTCTGAAAGTACGGCTGACCAGGGCGAAGTACTGCTCGGTGCCACCGCGCACCTGGCGGGTCTCGGCCAGTCGGACCAGCCCGGCCTCGCGCAACACGCGCACGTGGTAGCCGATGGTGCCCTTGCTCGTGCCGAGGGCGTGGGCGAGCTGACGCAGGGTCGCGGGGCGCTGTCGCAGCGCGTTGACCATGCGGTGACGTATCGGGTGACCGAGGGCTTTGAACTGCTCGGGCAGTACGAGGTGGACCTCCTCGCCCTGGAGTCGCTGTTCCTGGTCGGAGTCGCTGCCGCGTGCGGGTGGCTGATCTTCTGCCATGAAGGAAAGTGTCCACGAACCTAAACGCTTTTGACAACTCGGCCTGCCGGCCGCAGAATCCCACGTTGTGGAAGTGACGAGAATTCTCGTCACTTAGTTTTCGTGAGACCTCAAGGAGCCCGATGCCCCTCGCCACGGCCCGCGTCGCCACCGCTCGCCCCGCGCGCCATCTCAAGCGGCTGCTCGCACACATGGGACACAAGGCCACTGCCACACTGACTCCTGACGGCCACGGCGCGATCACGGTGGCCGCCGGGACCTGCAGCCTCACGACGGCTCCGGACGGGCTGGAGCTGACCGCCGTCGCGGTCGACGAGCGGTCGCTGGCCTGCGTCCAGGACGTGATCACACGTCACTTGGTGCGCTTCGCCACCCAGGAGGAGCTCGTCGTGGAGTGGAGTGCCCCGCTCGACGGCGGAGAGCTGGAGCCCACCGCCCCCGTCGTCGGTGACTACCTGCTCACCCACCACACGCCGGCCGACGACGTCCTCAGGGAGCTGGCCGTCGCCACGCGCGAGGCCGCCGCCGGCGCCGCGCACATGCAGGTCTCCTCCGACGAGGGCACGCTGCTCACCATGCTGACCAGGCTGACCGGTGCCCGCTTCGCCGTCGAGGTCGGAGTCTTCACCGGCTACTCGACTCTGTGCATCGCCCGCGGCCTGGCCGAGGGCGGCCGACTGCTGGCCTGTGACGTGAGCGAGGAGTGGGCCGCGATCGGCCGGCCGTACTGGGAGCGTGCGGGCGTCGCCGACCGGATCGACCTGCGCATCGCGCCTGCGCTTCAGACGCTGCGCGCGCTCGACACCGATCCGGTCATCGACATCGCCTTCATCGATGCCGACAAGGGCACCTACCCGGCGTACTACGAGGAGATCGTGCGCCGACTGCGTCCCGGCGGGCTGGTGGTCCTGGACAACGTCTTCCTCGGCGGCCGCGTCTTCGACCCCGCCTACCAGGAGGAGCACCACCTGGCGATACGGCGGCTGAACGATCTGATCGCGGCCGACGAGCGGGTGGACTCGGTGATGCTGCCGGTGCGCGACGGGGTGACCATCGCCCGGCGCCGCTGACGCGCTGACTGAACCACCTGATATCACGGCAGCTGCTTCTGGCGGCCGGGAGACAAGCGCCTTGGCAGGATGGTGTCCACCCTGCTGCCTTGATGCCCGCCGAGAACGTCGAACGCCACGTGGCCACTGACCGCATCCTGGCCACTGATCCCTACGTTCTCAACGGCGTTGCCACACACAGCGATGTGGAGTTCGTGCCTTCGTTGGTCGCGCCTGGTTTGGAGGATCTCACCTCCCGGGGTGAGCCGATGTCTCCGGCGGCCAGGTACTCACGGTGTATGAGGCGGGACAAGTCGCCATTCCCCGGAATGGCCAGGTGGGAGCGTCAGGTCACGGCGGACGGCCGCGTAGTACCCGTCACGTGCGGCGCGTTGGCGCTTCAGCATGGCTGACCAGGTTTCCGGGCTATGAGTCTGGTCTCGCACGAACCCTTCCATCTCCATCACCACGACGACCCATTCGCGGGCTTTCTCCACCACGTCCGGGGTGCCAAGCATCAACAGTGCCTCACCGGCCGGGTCCCGGGCATCAGCGGCATCGGCCACGTCAGGCGCCGCTTCCTCAGGCGAGAGGGGGTGCGGGTGAGGGTCGTTGCCGAGGTGCGCCGCGACCCGGTAAGCCAGGGTGACACTCCGCTTCAGCGACCTGGCGTAGTCGGCGTAGGCCGTCAGCCGCCGCTCTTCCCAACGGGCCGCCTGCTCGCGACGGAAGCGGGCTTGGTCGCCGCGCGTGCTCGCCAAGTACGATCCAAGGGCACCGATGACCACCCCGATCAGCGCGGGGAGCTGTTGCATGAACGCCGACATGGCCACACGGTATATCGCTGGTGGCAGCTGCGACTTGACGGCGTTTCCATTCAGGTCGTCGGCAGCGGCCGGCCAGGACATCCACCAAGCGTTCCTCAAGCCTGCCGCCTCATCACCCTGCGCCGACCGCGCTCACTGCTTGAGCAGCTCTTACCGAGCGCTGGAATGATCTGTGCCGCACAAGCAAAGCGGAAGGTGGTTCGGTGAAGCGCTCCGGGATCGGTGGAGGCTCTATGCGTTGGCTCCAGCCGCCGGTTGGGGCTGGTGTTGAGCGTAGTGGTTGGTCTCGTGTTCGTGGG